>JAFZME010000103.1 GCA_017553405.1 Bacteroidales bacterium | reverse complement strand
TGGCTTTAATTCTTCGTTTTTATCTTTAGTGAAAACAAGGCTGAGATTCCAACTGATACAGTTCAAAGCGCCACCGTCGCGGACAAGATCCTGGCAGTTATCAATTCTGATTACCTTGTGGTCCGGGTAGAAGTCCTGTATCTGCCTAACGGCCATAGGGTCCTCTTTAGTACGAAGGCCTGGCACAAAGATGCACTTCTTCACCTGCAGGAAGTTTAAGTATGCCCAAGACATTGAACTGCACCGGGGCGAGTTATAGCAGAGTTCCTCCACTTTGAAATGGTCCGACAGAGCGTCTATGAGCTTCTTACGGAAATACGGGTCATAATCGACATAGTTGTTTATCAAGACGGTGTCTCCCTTGATATAGCGGACCATTCCGTCGGCATGGCCGAACATCTCATGACGGTCCCAGGGTATGAAGATTACTTCGGCATTCAAAAGGACCTCCAGCTTTGATATCAACTTTTCCCTTGGAATACCCGGGTTCTCACGAAATACCTTATCAGTAAGGATGGCCTTATCTCCGCACTTGATTACATTACCTCCATCCAGGATAATGTTGGTCCTGTAACACCTCAGGCCGAGGTCTTTACTTATCTTCTGATACTCCGGAATATAGTATGAGTAATTCAGAAGGTAGTCCGGATAGTATTTGTACTGCAGGAACACATCAGTATCCAATTGAATCGGCATGTAATCACGTGCCCATACGTGATGCTCAGATTCTGTCCTTGGAAGAAAGAACATAGGGATTCCTTCATTTTCCAGCGCATTTAACAAGTTAATGCACATGGGCATATAGTGGCTCAATCCTTCGGCCAAAAAGACGGCGTTTGTTTGGTTGTCTGTAATCATCTTGTATTCCTCATAAATGGTCTCACTTTATTAAATCAATCCGGTAGGCAGGTTTCTGGCCACTAGTTCTGCAGTAAAGTCTTTCATTCTTTGTATCCAGAGTCTTTCCGGGGCTTCCATCAAATCGTCGATATCTTTCTTAGAATAATTCGGATAAAACTCTTTGATAAGGCCTCTTACTTTGTCTTTATATAGGTCAAGGTCTCCAAGGGTATTATTTCTCTTATCAATAATTGCTGGAGGTTTAATCATACTTAAATTGAATTTTAATATAAATTATTAAATATCAGCGTGTTACGCGATTCGTTGGCAAAGGTAAGCGGTTCTTTTGAGACCACCAAACGAAAAATGTTAAATGTATGTTAAAGGTTTTGAAAGAGTTATTTATAGCATTATAACTCATTGATTAAATGGTCTTTTGAATGCTATTAATCATATTTGGAATCACCCACCAGAACTTTATCCTCACAAAAGATTTGCAGAGGTTGCAGGGATTGGTTATCTTTATTCCCTAGAATTTGAACGCTATGAGGGAGTACATGATATATTGTGACGAGTCGCTGTCGAAGGGTACGTATTATTCGCACTTCTACGGCGGTGTGCTTGTGAAGAGCAAGGATTTCTACCGGGTGAATACCGCGCTGGAGGACATGAAGAAGCAATTGAACTTGTTCGGAGAAATCAAGTGGACAAAGGTGACAGCTCCCTATCTGGAGAAATACAAGCAGATGATGACCATCTTCTTCGGCTTTGTAAAAGACAAGAAGCTGAAGATGAGGGTGATGTTTCAAGAATCTTCCCAGATTGTTCCTGGTCACGAGACAGCACTGCAATACCACCTGTTATATTACCAGTTTATCAAACATGCTTTTGGTTTGGCGTATCATAAGAACAATCCTTCTCGCCCGACCAAAATCAAGCTGTTCTTTGATGAGATTCCGGACACGCGTTCCCAGAACGACGATTTCAAGGCTCATCTGAACTATCTGCAAGAACTCTCATTATTCCACAATGCCAAGATTGTCCTGAAGCCTTGGGATATTGCCGAGATTGACTCCCACAAGCACCCCATCCAGCAGTGCATGGATATAGTCCTTGGGGCAATGGCCTTTCATATGAATAAGATGCATCAGGCGGCTCCAGAAGGCAGCGAAGGCGCTCCGGGCAAGAAGACACGAGCCAAAGAAGAACTGTTCCAGCATATCCTGAATCTTATAAAAGAGGCTAACAGAGACCCGGACTTTGACATATATGAAAACACCCAGCCGGAAACCGGTCGTGGACGCTGGAGAGTGCCGTACCGTCATTGGAAGTTCGTTCCAGCAGAGTTTCGGGAGAAGAAGGCATAAAAAAAGAAAAGCTCCACCAACACTACTAACCCCTCAAGTAGGAACTTAAGACTTCATGTTGCGCAGGTCTTTTCTTGTTGGTGCAAAGATATGCACTTTTTTCTGATTTACCAAACAATCCAAAAGATTTGCGAAGGTCGCAGGGATTGGTTAACTTTGTAAGGATAGAAACAAAACACATCACAATAATGCCAGATTTTAAATACGCCCCGATGTTTCAGTTGGGGGAAGACACGACGGAATATTATAAGATTCCCGGTTCGGAGAAGTTTGTTAAGAAAGTTAAGCTTGGGGGGCATTGCGGATGCGGGGGGAAGGCTGTGCTTGAGGTAAGCCCCGAGGCGCTGACGCTGGTGGCGCAGCAGTCATTCCACGACTGCCAGTTTATGCTGCGCCGCTCGCACAACGAGCAGGTGGCGGCAATCCTTGCCGACCCTGAGGCGTCGGAGAACGACAAGTATGTCGCGCTGCAGTTCCTGCGCAACGCGGAGGCGGCCGCCAAAGGCGTGCTCCCGTTCTGCCAGGACACCGGCACGGCCATCATCCACGGCGAGAAGGGCCAGCGTATCTGGACGGACTACGAGGATGAGGAGGCCCTGAGCCGCGGCGTGTTCAACACCTACACGAAGGAGAACCTTCGTTACAGCCAGAACGCGCCCCTCGATATGTACAACGAGGTCAACACCAAATGCAACCTCCCCGCCCAGATAGACATCGAGGCGGTGCAGGGCAGCGAATACCGTTTCGTGATGGTCGCCAAGGGCGGCGGCAGCGCCAACAAGACCTATTTCTACCCTATGACCAAGGCCACCATCCAGAACGAAGGGACTCTCCTTCCTTTCCTGGTGGAGAAGATGAAAAGCCTCGGTACCGCGGCCTGCCCGCCGTATCACATCGCTTTCGTCATCGGCGGCACTTCCGCGGAGAAGAACCTCCTTACGGTGAAGCTTGCCAGCATCAAATACTACGACAGCCTGCCGACGACGGGTGATGAGACCGGCCGCGCCTTCCGCGACATCGACCTTGAGCAGAAGCTCCTGAAAGAAGCTGCGAAGATCGGCCTTGGCGCGCAGTTCGGCGGCAAGTACCTTGCCCACGACATACGCGTGGTCCGTCTGCCGCGTCACGGCGCCAGCTGCCCTATCGGTATGGGCGTCAGCTGCTCGGCCGACCGCAATATCAAGAGTAAGATCAACGCCGACGGCGTGTGGATCGAGAAGATGGATTCCAACCCGTCCGAGCTCATCCCCGAAGAATTCCGCAGACCCGGCGAGGGTCCGAAGGGGATAGAAATCGACCTCGACAAGGGCATCGATTCCGTCAGGGCGGAGCTTTCCAAATACACCGTCGGCACCCGCGTCAACCTTAAGGGCACCATAATAGTGGCCCGCGACATCGCCCACGCCAAGTTGAAGGCCCGTCTGGATGCCGGGGAAGGCCTGCCGGATTATTTCAAGGCTCACCCCATCCTGTATGCCGGCCCGGCAAAGACACCGGAGGGCTATCCGTGCGGCTCGATGGGCCCCACGACCGCCAACCGTATGGATCCCTATGTGGATGAGTTCCAGAGCCACGGCGCGTCGCTGGTGATGATAGCGAAGGGCAACCGTTCCCAGGCGGTGACCGATGCCTGCAAGAAGCACGGCGGATTCTACCTTGGCACCATAGGCGGAGTGGCGGCAGTGCTTTCCCAGAGCAGCATCCGTAGCATCGAGTGCGTCGAGTATCCGGAGCTCGGTATGGAGGCTGTCTGGAAGATCACCGTGGAGGATTTCCCCGCATTCATCCTCGTGGACGACAAGGGCAACGACTTTTTCAAGACAATCGGCTTGTAAATAAGGATATTAGTTGCTATATTGCGAAGTTGAAAATTTTATAACGCTCAGATATGAAAAAAGTACTCTTTGCTCTGTCTTTGGCCGCCATTTGCCTTTCGGGCTGTTTCGGCGGCAAACAGGAAGCCCTGACAATCCCCGTGGAGTCTGTCGAGACCGCCGGCCCGTCCTTCAACAGGATAGTTGTCGCAGGCGGCGCCAGCGTATTTTCGGCCGAAAGCCCGCTTGATCCGAAGCAGCTTTTCATCAAGACCTCCGTCCCGGTCGTAAAGGCTGTCGGTGTCAAGCTCACAGGCGTTGCTATGACTGCCGATCTTCTCGATATCAACGGCTCCGTGGTTCTCCCCGGCCTCTTTGCAGAGGGCCTCGCGGACATCATCCCGGTGCTTGAAGCCGGCGAAGGTGTTTCCAGGACAATTATCTTCTCCGCCCAGACTCCTCTCGACAAGGCATCCGTCAAGAGGGCTCTTGAGAAGACAGCGAGGATCAGGATCAACCTCTTCGGCCTTCCCGGTGCGGAGGTGGAGCAGGCTTCCAAGGACGGCCCTGCAGGTCCTCCCACCCTCAACACCCTTATCCGCAAGTACAACGCCTGGTGGATGCTTTCCGAGTACGAGAAAGGCGTGAGGGAAGACAACAAGCACATCCGCAAGGCTGCCGAGCACAGGATCGAGGCTGCGAAGGACCGCGCCGACAAGGAGTATCCCGACTGGCTCGCCGACCAGTTTGACGACTGGATCGAGGACAGGATGGACAGGATTGACGACAAATATTGATTTTGTATGCCCGGTAAGCTCTACATAGTGCCGACCCCCGTCGGCAATCTTGAAGATATGACTTACCGGGCAGTCAAAATCCTGGGAGGGGTTGACCTTATCCTCGCGGAAGACACGAGGACAAGTTCAATCCTCCTTCGTAAATACGGCATCGACAAGCCCCTCCGTTCCCACCACAAATTCAATGAACACCAGACGTCCTCGCTGGTAAAGGAGAGGCTGCTCTCAGGTGAAAGCATAGCCCTCATAAGCGATGCCGGGACCCCGGGGATTTCCGATCCGGGTTTTTTTCTTGTCAGGGAATGTGTCCGTGAAGGGATAGAGGTGGAGACGCTTCCGGGGCCGACGGCCTGCATCCCGGCTCTCGTGAGCTCGGGCCTGCCGTGCGACAAGTTCGTCTTCGAAGGCTTCCTCCCGCAGAAAAAGGGATTCAAGACTGCTGTCGAGGCGCTTGCGGGGGAGACGAGGACAATGGTCTTCTACGAGTCGCCCTACAGGGTGGTGAGGACGCTCACTGCCTTCGCCGAGGTATTCGGCGGCGAAAGGCTCTGCAGCGCAGCCAGGGAGATATCGAAGATCCACGAGGAGCACGTCCGCGGGAGCCTCGACGAGGTGCTTGCACATTTTAAGGAGACGGAGCCGAAAGGCGAGTTCGTCATAGTTGTCGCAGGGGCGCCTGCCCCTTTGAAGAAGAAGGGGAGAGACCCTTCCGGCGACTATGGACCGCAAAAAGGCCGTTCCTAAAAAATCATTCATCATCGGGGCGATTGCCCTGCTTTTCCTTATTATCGGCTATGAGACCGCACTGTTCATCCACAGGGCGGCAGTCGAGCGTATCGTCTCCCTGAAGGAGAGGCCGGATACGGTGTATGTTTACATACGGGGAGGGGAGGAGATATGCTCGCATTCGCTCGGTATGACAGAAAGAGAGGCCGGTATGACAGAGGGGGAGGAGATACGCTCGCATTCGCTCGGTATGACAGAGGGGGAGGAGATACGCTCGCATTCGCTCGGTATGACAGAAAGAGAGGCCGGTATGACAGAGAGAGAGGCCGGTATGACAGAGAGGAGAAGGGCGGAGAGGTCGGGGGTGGCGGAGAAGGTGCTGGAGCAGTATTCTCCGAGGAGGGTGGAGTCGTTCAGGTTCAACCCCAACACGGTGTCGGTCGAGGACCTGCAGCGGCTTGGTTTTTCGGAAAAGCAGGCGGCTTCCATAGACAATTATCGTCAGAAGGGCGGTGTGTTTCGCCGGAAGGAAGACTTCGCAAAGTCGTATGTCGTCGCGGATTCAGTCTATCAGCGCCTTGCGCCGTATATTTCCATCCCGAAGCTCGATATCAACAAAGCCGACTCGGCCGCCTTCACGACGCTTCCGGGCATAGGCAAGTACTTCGCGGTAAAGATGGTGGAGTACCGCACCCGCCTCGGAGGCTACACCTATCCGGAGCAGCTTATGGAGATCTACCGTTTCGACCGCGAGAAATACGACGGCCTCAAGGACCTCATCACCTGTTCGGCCCCGAAGCCCTACCCTATATGGACGCTCCCGGAAGACGAGTTGGCGAAGCACCCTTATATCGGCCGGGCTGCCGCAAGGGCTATTGTCCTCTACAGAAACAATACGCCCCCGGAGCAGCGCAGCGCCGAGGGCATAATAAAAGCCGGCATAATCCCGGAGGAATATGCCGGCCGGTTTCTCAGATGTTTCAATACGACCTGCCAGCCAGATACTGATCCCTCTCCTCAAGAGTGAGGTCGTTGATGTCCTTGAATACGTAGGTGTGGGCGCCGGAATCCCAGACAAAGAGGTAGTGGTTGGAATAGCGGTACTTGCCGTCGAGCTTGTTGTAGTTCTTGGTGGTGAGGACACCGTAGTCGAACATACCATAGCACTGCCAGGAGTCGGCTATGTCGCCGAAGATGAAGCTGATGTCTTCGTCGTGGAGGACTATTGAATCGAATCCTTCGTAGACATAAGCGTCGCCGTTGGGGTCGACGATAAGACTCTTCCACTCTGAAGGGTAGTGGCAGTCGAGTGTTGCGCGGACCTGAAGTTCGATGTCTTCACAGGAAGTAAACAGGCAAAGGGCCAGGATGGCGGCCGCAATTGAAGCGATAATTCTTTTCATCTGATTGAATTCTGGTTAATCTTTAAGGGCTTTAAGGCTCTCGCGAACCTTGGCCTCAATCTCGTCGCAGAGCTCCGGGTTGTCCACCAGGAGCTGCCTTGCGGCTTCGCGGCCCTGGGCGAGCTTGCTCTCGCCGTAGCTGAACCAGGAGCCGCTCTTGGTCACGATGCCGCATTCGACGGCGAGGTCGAGGACTTCTCCGCTGTGGGAGATGCCTTCACCGAAGACGATGTCGAACTCGGCCTTCTTGAAGGGCGGAGCCATCTTGTTCTTGACGACTTTGACGCGGGTCCTGTTGCCGAGGGCCTCGTCGCCGTCCTTGATCTGAGTCGTGCGGCGGACGTCGATCCTGACCGAGGCGTAGAACTTGAGGGCGTTGCCGCCGGTCGTGGTCTCGGGGTTGCCGAACATTACGCCGATTTTTTCTCTGAGCTGGTTGATGAAGATGCAGCAGGTGCCGGTCTTGGAGATGTTGGCAGTGAGCTTGCGGAGGGCCTGGCTCATAAGGCGGGCCTGGAGGCCGACCTTGTTGTCGCCCATCTCGCCTTCGATCTCGGCCTTGGGAGTGAGGGCGGCGACGGAGTCGATGACGACTATGTCGATGGCGCCGCTGCGGATCAGGTTGTCGGCGATCTCAAGAGCCTGCTCACCGTTGTCCGGCTGGGAGATGAGGAGGGTCTCGATGTTGACGCCGAGGGCCTTGGCGTAGGTCCTGTCGAAAGCGTGCTCGGCATCGATCATTGCAGCGATGCCGCCGCGCTTCTGGGCTTCGGCGATGGCGTGGATGGCGAGAGTGGTCTTGCCGGAGGACTCCGGTCCGTAGATCTCGATTATCCTGCCTTTGGGGTAGCCGCCGATGCCGAGGGCGTGATCCAGCGCGATGGAACCGCTTGGAATGACCTGGCTCTCATCCCAATCGGGCTGATCTCCCAACTTCATAATTGTACCTTTCCCGAAATCCTTTTCAATCTTGTCGATCGTCGCCTGCAGAGCTTTCAGCTTTGCGGCAAAAATGTCAGCCCCGTTCTTTGCTTCTTCTTTAGCCATATCTTTTAGCGGTTTAATGGTTAGCCCGGGAGAATCGTTCGCCCGGAGATGACAAAGTTATGAAAACAATCTTTAATTGTGACATATTTTTAACTATTTTTGTGGTGAAATTGTCAATAATGGAAAAGACGCGTCTACTTGGCAGGACTCCGGAAGAGCTTTCCGCCCTTTCCGTCTCCCTCGGCCTTCCGAAATATACGGGCGGCCAGATTGCCAGGTGGCTCTATGTCAGGAGGGTGTCCTCCATCGACGCGATGACCGACATCTCCCTTGCCGGCAGGGCCGTCCTCAAGGAGCACTGTGAGACGGGGCTTTTGGGCCCGTCGGAAGTTCAGGTCTCGTCGGACGGCACGAAAAAATATCTGTTCCCGGTAGGGGAGGGCTCTTCCGTGGAGGCCGTAATGATTCCCGATGAGGACCGCCGTACCCTGTGCGTGTCTTCCCAGTCGGGCTGCCGTATGGGCTGCAAGTTCTGCGCGACGGGCCGCCAGGGCTACAGAGGCTCGCTTCCGGCTTCCGCCATCCTTTCCCAGTTCCTCGCAATCGATGAAGCGGGCGAGTTGACCAATGCCGTCTTTATGGGGATGGGCGAGCCGCTGGACAATTTCGACGAGGTGATGCGCGCAATCGATGTCCTCACGGCTCCGTGGGGTTTCGCCTGGAGCCCGAAAAGGATTACCCTTTCGACAGTAGGTGTCCTTCCCCGTCTGCGCGAATTCATAGAAAAGAGCCGCTGCCACCTCGCGGTAAGCCTCCACAATCCCTTCCCGGAGGAAAGGGCCGAAATAATGCCCGTAGAGAAGGCCTATCCGATAACGGAAGTCGTCCGCCTCGTCCGCAAGGCCGATTTTTCGGGCCAGCGCCGTGTGAGTTTCGAATACACTATGTTCGAAGGTCTCAACGACAGCCCGCGCCATTGCGAAGCCCTGGCGAGGCTCCTCCGCGGGATAGAGTGCCGCGTCAACCTGATCCGTTTCCATTCCATCCCGGAGTTTCCTCACAAGCCGTCTCCTCAGAAGGTTATGGAAGCATTCCGTGACTCCCTTTCGGCAAAGGGACTCACCTGTACCATCCGTGCTTCCCGAGGGGAAGACATCCTGGCCGCTTGCGGCCTGCTTGCCGGGACAAGACTCGCTCAGAAATGAAACGCCTGATTCTCATACCGCTGCTTCTTCTCGTCTTTGCCGGAGCGAAGGCGCAGGATTCCTTCTCGTCCTCCTTCGGACTGGGCGGGGAGGCCGACAAGGATGCCATCAGGGAGATCAACGCCCGTATGGACAGCATCCGGGCCCACCGTCCGACCGTAGGGCTCGTCCTTAGCGGCGGCGGGGCGAAGGGAGCGGCCCACGTAGGAGCAATCGAGTATATCGAGGCTCTCGGCATCCCTGTGGATGTGGTCGTCGGTACGAGTATGGGCGGCCTGATCGGCGGTCTGTACGCCCTGGGCTACACTCCGGCCCAGATGGACTCCCTTCTCAGGAGCCTCGACTGGAAGCTGATGCTGAGCGACAAGGTGTCAAGGGACAACATCCCCTATGAGACCAAGCGCTACAAGGAAAAATTCCTGATATCTTTCCCGTTCTATTACTCCAAAAAGGACTACAAGGACATCCAGGAGGCCGAAAGGCCCTACACCCGCGGTGTCGACAAAATCCGTATGGGCGTTGCGGAGGACAACAAGACGACAGCCCGCCGCAACCTTCTCGGCTCCCTTCCCGCCGGCTACATTACCGGCCAGAACGTCAACAACCTTCTCTCCAGCCTCTCCGTGGGCTATCAGGACTCGACGGATTTCTTCAACCTTCCGATACCTTTCGCCTGCGTCGCGGCCGACATCATCTCCGGCCGCGCCAAGGTCTGGCACGGCGGCAAGATCGTGACCGCCTTGCGTACGACGATGAGCATCCCCGGCGTATTCACCCCCGTGAGGACGGAGGGTATGCTGCTCGCCGACGGCGGTATGCGCAACAATTTCCCTGTCGACATTGCCCGCGAGATGGGCGCCGACCTCATCATCGGCGTGGACCTGAGCCAGGAAGGCAAGGACTATTCCCAGATACGCAACATCGCCGATATAGTCTGGCAGAGCGTCGATATGCTTGCCAACGACTCCTTCCGCCGCTCTATGCAGGATGTCGACCTTCTCATCCACCCGGAACTCCCGGAATATAATATGATGAGCTTCTCGCAGGAAGCCATCGACACGATAATGGCCCGCGGCAAGGTCGCGGCGAAAAAGCAGGAAGAGGCCCTCGGCATCATCAAGGAGTGGGTGGGTCCCGACACCCTGGTCCGTCAGGCCCCTCCGGCCGTGGATATCGGGATGAATCCCGTCCATATTTCCGACATAGAGATCACCGGCGTCACCGAGAAGGAAGCCTACTACATCCGCCGCCGTCTTCCCGTCAAGGAGAACACTTGGGTAAGCCGCAGGCTGATCGAGCAGGCCGTAGGCGGGCTTTATGGTACCGGCTCCTTCGATTCCGTGACTTTCGAGCTCCTCGGTGCCACCGGTCCTTATAAGCTCGTAATCAACTGCCGCAAGGGTCCCATCCATCAGCTCGGGTTCGGCGCCAGGGTGGACACCGAGGAGCTTGTGGCCCTCCTTCTCAACATAGGCGTCAACACCAATGCCCTGCGCGGCTCCGCCCTCAATTTCACGGCAAAGGTCGGTATGAACCCCTACGCAGAGTTCCATTACACCTATAATCCTTCACGCGGCCCGACCTTGAATGCGGCGACCTATGTCGGCTGGGTAGACCGCAACACCCTCACCATCGGTGAGAACAAGTTCAATATGTCCTTCCTCACGGTGAGGGAGGAGCTGTATCTCTCCCACATCAAGTTGTCGCAGTTCGACTTCAAGATCGGCGCGCGCAACGAGACGTTCTATATCCCGAGGCTCGACCAGCTCAATATCAACGGCAATTACGACCTCTACACCGGCACCAAGGACTACGTGTCCGTCTTCGCCGACCTGGTCGGAGACACCTTCAACAAAGGATATTTCCCGACCGCCGGATTCCGTGCCGGAGTGAGGGCTAGCTATGTGGAGCGCATCGGCGACAAGGCGATGAGGCCCTTCGGCGTGGTGCAGGTATTCGGCAAGGCGGTGGGCCAGATAGGGGAGCATTTCGCGATGATACCGTCGTTCAACACTCGTTTCCTTTTCGGCAACAATATCCCGCCGACCTACGCCAATGTCATCGGCGGCTCCATCGAGGGGCGATATCTTGACCAGCAGGTCGCCTTCATCGGTGTCGACAACGCCGCTTTTACGAGAAATTACCTCGTCAGCGCAAGGATGGACCTTCGCTACCGCTTCCTCCGCAACAACTATTTCACCCTTTCCGGCAACTACGCCCGCGACTTCGTCTCCTTCAAGCAGTTCTCCGATGGGCGCAACCTCTATGGCGTCGGCCTCGAGTATGCCTACGACTCCATCATCGGCCCCATCAAAGGCAATATCCACTGGTCGAATCTCTACAAGAAGGTCGGCTTTTATATCTCAATAGGTTTCGATTTCTAATGGAAGAAAAGAAGGTTCTCGAGCGTCTTCAGAGGCAGTGCGCCAAAGCGGAGTATTGTTCTTTTGATGTGCGCCGGAAGGCACTCAAAGCCCTTGAGGGCGATGCGGAAGCGGCAGAAAGGGTGGTAGAAGCCCTTGTCAGGGACCGCTTCGTGGACGACGCCCGTTATGCCGGCGCTTTCGCGCGGGACAAGTCGGCATTTTCCGGATGGGGGGCTGTGAAGATTTCCTTCGCTCTTCGTTCCAAGGGTATTGCCCGGGAGGTGATTGCCGAAGCCGTGGCGGGGATAGACAAGGAAAAATCTTCAGCGAAGCTGGAGAAAGTCATCGCCGACAAATACAGGACTCTCAAGGACGATCCTTCGGTGAAACTCAAGCTTTTACGCTTCGGCTTGTCGAGAGGATTCTCATACGAAGAGGTTTCTGCCGCGGTCGAGACGGTCCTGTCAGGCGGCGACTGACGTTGCAGATATTCTGATTTTTTAATAAATTCGCGGACTAATTTTAAAAATATGGTAAAAATTGAGATTAAGGACGCTCGCTCATTCATTGATAATGAGGTGTATGCGCAATATGAGAAGAAGGCTCTCGCCGCTTTCGACACCCTCGTGGCCGGAGACGGCGCGGGCAATGATTTCCTCGGATGGAAGCATCTTCCGACCGAAACCCCCGAAAGTCTCATCGCCGCGTGCGAAGCCGTGCGTGACGACTGGGCGGCCAAGGGCGTAGACCTGGTGGTTGCAATCGGCATCGGAGGTTCCTACCTCGGCGCAAAATGCGCCATCGAGGCCCTCTCCCACAATTTCTCCCGTCAGCTCCGCCGTCCCGGGGCCCCCGAGGTGGTTTTCGCGGGCAACAACCTTTCCGAAGAGTATCTTGCGGAGCTTATGGACCTTCTCTCAGAGCGCCGTGCAGCCTGTGTCGTGATTTCAAAATCCGGCACCACGACCGAGCCGGCCGTCGCTTTCAGGGTGGTCAAGCAGTATCTTGAAGAGACCTACGGCAAGGCAGGCGCCGCCGAAAGGATAGTCGCCATCACCGATGCCCACAAGGGCGCCCTCAAGACGCTCTCGATGCAGGAGGGCTACCGCACATTCGTCGTTCCTGACGATGTGGGAGGCCGCTTCTCCGTGCTCACTCCGGTCGGCCTTGTCCCTATAGTGCTCGCCGGATTCGACATCCGTGAGATCCTCGCCGGCGCCGCCGAGGAGGAGAAAGCCCTCTCGGTGCCCTCTCCTGAGAATCCCGCCGTCCGCTACGCCGCCGTCCGCAACGCCCTTTACGGCGCTCTTGGCAAGAAAGTCGAGATACTCGTCAACTACAATCCCAAGCTCCAGTATTTCGCCGAATGGTGGAAGCAGCTCTACGGAGAGTCCGAAGGCAAGGACGGCAAGGGCATTTTCCCTGCCTCCGTCAACAACACGGCCGACCTCCACTCTATGGGCCAGTTCATCCAGGAAGGCGACAGGGTGATGTTCGAGACCGTCCTCGGCGTGGAGAAGTCCACCCGTGAGGTCGTTATCGGCTCGGATCCTGACAATCTTGACTGTCTCAACTACCTTGCCGGCAAGAGAGTCGAGCACTGCAACGCGATGGCCGCCCTCGGCACGCGCATCGCCCACCTCGATGGCGGCGTGCCTCAGATCAGCGTTTCCGTCGAGAAACTCGACGCCCGCTCCCTCGGCGGCCTGTTCTATTTCTTCGAATTCGCCTGCGGCATCAGTGCCTACACTCTCGGCGTCAACCCGTTCAACCAGCCCGGCGTGGAGGCCTACAAGAAGAATATGTTCGCCCTTCTCGAGAAGCCCGGCTATGAAGAGGCTTCCGCCGCAATACGCAAAAGAATATAAACCACATAATTATGAAGAAAATACTGCTGGCGTTGCTTACGCTGACTCTCGCACTGGCCGCTTATGCGAACCCGGTCGATGAGTCCGCGGCAAAAAGCATCGCCGAAAACTTCCTGCGCCGCCCTTCCGCGGCCAGGCTTACCTGCAAAGGCAAGGTGCCTGCAGAGAACAAGCATCTCCGCAAGCCCCTCACTGCCGTCCAGGCTGCCCAGCCGGCCTGGTATGTTTTCAATTTCGATGGCGGCGGCTTCGTCATAGTGGCCGGCGAGGACACTGTGGAGCCGATTCTGGGCTACAGCAAGACCGGCCGCTTCGAGTATGAAGGCGCTCCGGACAACGTCCGCTGGTGGATGGACGGCCTCGCCTCCGACATTGCGATAGTCCGCAGCGAACCTTCGCGGGCCAACCCCGGCAAGGGCGGACGCACGGCTGAGTATGGCAATGTGGTCAAGCAGTACACGACCGCCAAGTGGTATCAGGATACTCCCTACAACAATGAGTGCCCGGTCATCACCGGAGGTTCCAACAGGGGAGTGACCGGATGTGTCGCCACTGCCGGTGCCATCGTGATGCGCTATTTCAGCTGGCCCGACAAGGGAGAAGGCACGACCACGGCTTATTCCTACACCAATGAGAAAAACAAGACGCAGACTGTCGCCGCCAGGACGCTCGGACGTGCCTACGACTGGAACAATATGATTATGGACTACAGCGGCAACTACACTTCAACTCAGGCATCCGCTGTTGCTGCCATTATGGTCGATGTGGGTGTCGCCAGCCAGATGCAGTACGGGTATGATGAGGGATCCGGCACTTTCGACGAGAACCTTCTTGCTGCGATGCAGAAGCATTTCAAGTACAACAAGAGCGCCTACCGTGCCTGCCGTGAGTCCTATTCGGATGACGAGTGGCTTACACTCCTTAAGGAGAACCTCGACAATGTCGGCCCTATGCCTTATGGCGGCGCCGACGATGAGGGTGGTCACGAGTTTGTCTTCGACGGCTATTCCGACCAGGATTTTTTCTCGGTCAACTGGGGCTGGGGAGGCGTTGACGACGGATTCTTCCGTGTCAGTTCCCTGATTCTCAACGGTTGGAATTTCGCATACGACCAGTCGACCCTCCTCGGCCTGTCTCCCGACAGAACTGGCACTTCGACCTACACCGACAGGCTGCTGATGTATTATTATTCCAACAGTTATTACGGAACTTATCCGGGACTCGAGACCTCCACTTCGAATTTCCGGCAGAATGTATCCTTCACTGCCAATATTTGGAATATCTACAACGATGCGACAATGCCGTTCAACGGCAAAGTATGGGTTGCCCTGTATGACAAACGCGGTAATAAGAAGGAGAACGTCTCTTCGGCACAGACTATTTCCAACCTGGAGAATATGTACATCGCCTATGCTCTCACCGGCGATCAGCCTTACAAGGATATTGAGAATGTCAGTTGCACGATCACCAGCCCCATCAAGGGCGGCGACCGTCTCCGTGTCTATTACGAAGGACAATACAGCAATGGCTTCGTCTATGGCGATGCGTCAAATGTCGTGTGGGAAATCATAGTCAAGGAAGACACCGGCCCCAGCGCCGAGGAAATCGCGGCGGGGACCTCCCTCTCTTACGACAAGGCGACAAAGAAGATGACGCTTACCTGCGCGTATGACATCGACTGCAAGGTCAAGAACGCATCAGGCACCGCCGTAATCTCGAAGTCCCTCACTGAGAACACGGCTGCCGTGCTCGATTTCTCGTCGCAGCCTTCCGGCACCTACAGCATCGTCCTCAGCGGCAGCGAGGATTTCACCCTTTCATTCAAACTTTAACGAAGCCCGGCTATGAAAAAGATACTTGTTTCAGCACTTGCGACAGTTATCGCACTTTCGTCCTGCAACAGGCTCGACGAACTTGAGAGCCGTGTGGGCGACGTTGAAGGCCGCGTCACTTCCCTCGAGGATCGTCTCGCAGCCCTTGAAGATCAGATCAACGACAACATCGCATCCCTTCAGGCGGCAGTCCGCGCACTCCAGAACCACGACTATGTGACCGAGGTCAAGGATGTCAAGGATGCCCAGGGCAACGTTATCGGCTATGAACTTGTCTTCGCGAAATCCGGCAACAGGATAATCTACCACGGCAAGGACGGCGATCCGGGCCACAGCCCCGCAATCGGCATTGCCAAGGACACCGACGGCCTCTACTACTGGACACTTGACGGGCAGTGGCTCCTCTCCGGCGGACAGAAGGTCATAGCGGTCGGCGTTCCCGGCACTCCCGGCAGCCCCGGCACTCCCGGTGCGCCCGGTACTCCGGGCACCCCCGGAGAGCCCGGTACTCCCGGCGCTGACGGTGAGGACGGTATCACCCCGCAGCTCAAGATCCAGGACGGTTCCTGGTATGTTTCCTACGACGATGGCACGAGCTGGACCGAGCTCGGCGTAGCGACCGACGTCGCTTCTTCCGATCTCTTCACCGCGGTCTACCGCGACGGCGCCGACCTCGTCCTCGAACTCCGTGACGGCACCTCCTACCGCATCCCCATCGGCAGCAGCCTGTCGATTGAGTACGACTGCGGCTCTGTCGTCACTGTCGAGCCCGGTTCAACGCGCACAATCCACTACACCGTCAGCTCCTCCACCGGCTCGGCCACCGTCGAGGTATTCTCGTCGGCCGACCTGCTCGTGAAGACGGAGAACGAGACCGCGCTTGAAGGCGACATCGTCGTCAAATGCGGTCCTGCGCTTACCGAATATTCAAAGATTGTGGTGCTCGTTCACAACGGCCTCAGGGTCCACACGGACCGCTTCTCCTTCGAGGAGGAAGGACTTGTCCTTTCCGACAACAGCGAGAAGACCGTTGCGGCCACTGCCGGCACCGTCGAGCTCGAGTTTATGACCAACGCTGAGTTTGAAGTGGTCGTCCCTGCAGACGTGACCTGGATCACCGTCTCCGAGACCAGAGCCCTGGTCGCCCACGGTGCGACACTCGCTATCCTCGCCAACGAAGGCCTCAGGCGCAGCGCGCAGGTCACCGTCAAGAGCAAGACCAGCGACCTTGAGATAGTCTACACCATTATTCAGGAAGGCACACTCAAGCAGCTTGGCATCACCCACCGTCTCGGCGCTTTCACTCTCCCGACAATTTCGGGCGATTTCACCGGCGGTCTTGTCAACTGGGGCGACGGCGCCTCCGCCGGCTGGAGCGCGGGTCTTTCCCACAACTATTCCGACAATATGGCATCCCACACTGTCGTAATAGCTATGAAGGGGATTGACAGCTTCGCCCTCGGCAACCTTACTGGCATCACCGAGATCGACGCCTCGGCACTCTAGGCCTTACAGCCTGGTGTAGACCATCGTTTCAGAAGTTTCTCCCCTCGCAACCTGTTTGTCTGAGGGGAGATTTTTCAGCGTCAGCTCCGTCGCTGTGACGGAGATCACCTGATACCTCATACTGTCGTCCATCTCGTCCTGCATACTCTTCTGCACGGAGGGCGTCATAGCGTTTGCCAGGGTCTCGCCCATAGGGATGCCCTTGATGTTGGTCTTGATGTTGATCTGGGGCTTTTTCTTGTCGGGGGTCATCGTTATGATGTCTCCTTCCAGGACATAGGAGCCGCCGAAGGTCGCGTCGGCCACTATCTCAAATGCGGCGCCGGCCGCTCCGCCGGTTATTTGCTTCAGCATAGCTTCAGTCAGTCTGGTCTCCATATGGAGGGCCTCGGTGAATCTGTCGCCGGCAAGGTTGAGGACTACGGACACCTTGGCTTCGGCCTGGCCTGCCATTTCAGGGTCGTTGCTGAGGTCTTTGGAGAAAGCCCATTTACCGTCGATGGACTGTGCGAAAGCCATCACCCCCGCTGCGAGGATCCCGGCCAAAATAAGGATAGTACGTTTCATATCAGAATCATAATTTGCGGTAAAGGTAATACGATTTTTCATAAAAAAGTGTATTTTTGCTTTTGAAATATTCCTTTTATGATAGTACTTAAACTCCTTGGAGCGCTTGCCCTTCTGATGTTCGGTATGAAGGCGATGTCAGACGCGCTCCAGAAGATGGCGGGTCCTTCGCTGCGTCACGTGCTCGGCACGATGACGACCAACCGCTTCACCGGACTGCTTACAGGTATGTTTGTCACGGTTGCCGTCCAGTCGTCTGCGGCGACGACGGTGATGGCGGTGTCCTTCGTCAACGCCGGGCTTCTTACCCTCGCGCAGTCCATATCCGTGATTATGGGCGCCAACATCGGCACGACTCTGTCGGCCTGGATTATGTCGGCCGGGTTCTCTTTCAATATCACCAACATCGTCTGGCCTGCATTCCTGATAGGTATTATCCTTATATACACGAAGAAATTCCGCTTCTTCGGTGACTTCCTCTTCGGCGTGTCCTTCCTCTTCTTCGCCCTCGGCACTCTCAAACTGACGGGTGAGGAGATGGATCTTGCCGGCAATCCCGCTGTGGTCAACTTCTTCGGCTCGTTCAACGCCGGCAATTACGGCAGCATCCTGCTGTTCCTGCTCATAGGTACCGGACTGACGGTGATTGCCCAGTCTTCCGCAGCGCTGATGGCGCTCACGATGGTGCTCTGCACCTCTGGCGTGCTGCCCATCACTCTCGGCCTCGCCCTCGTTCTCGGAGAGAACATAGGCACGACCATCACAGCCAACATCGTTGCGCTGTCGGCCAAGTCCCAGGCCCGGAGGGCGGCTCTGTCCCACCTCATATTCAACGTGTTCGGCGTGATGTGGGTTCTGTGCCTGTTCTATCCGGTAGTCAGGCTGGTGTGCCATCTTGTGGGGATAGACCCGGCCGCCGAAGGGCAGGATCCGACCAGGCTTTCCTTCGCCCTCGCGACTTTCCACACCGTCTTCAACGTCTCCAACACCCTCATCCTCATCTGGTTCATCCCCCAGATCGAGAAGCTGGTGACCCGGCTCATAAAGCCGCGCAAGTCGGAGATCGAGAACGAGTTCAAGCTTACCTATATCCAGAACGGTATCATCAAGACCCCTGAAATCGCGGTCCTCCAGGCCCAGAAGGAAATCGGAGTCTATAGCGGACAGACGAAGCACATCTTCGACGTCACCCGCGGTATGCTCGCTCCGGGAGCCAATCTGCAGACTATCGCCGATGAGGTCGACCGGCTTGAGACTATGTCCGACAGGATGGAGATAGAAATCGGCCGCTACCTGTCCGATGTTTCCGATGCCCATCTTTCCGATTCCACGAAGGCCAAGATCCGCTTTATGTTCCGCCAGATCAACGAGATAGAGAGTATCGGCGACAGCTGCCAGGGCCTGGCGAGAATACTTCGCCGCCAGGTCGAGGGCGAAAAGCTCACCGCAGAGCTCATCGGCGAAGCCGACGGTCTGTTCGGACTCATTGCCGAATGTCTGGAAAATATGGACAAGGTCCTGAAGAACCCCGATGAACTAAAGGATTCGGACGACCGCAAACGGGTGAAGACGCTGTGCGCTTCGCTTCGCGAGAAGAATATCGCCCGTTCCGAAGCCCACGAGTACTCGTTTGCCGTGAGCACGATGTTCAACGACCTCGTCAACGAGGCGGACGAGCTCTCCAGCTTCATCCGGAACGTCGTTCAGGCGCGGCGGGGCGACAAGCTGCAGCTTAAAGGAGCCTTGTCACAGGCTTGAGATGAACGCCTCCATCAGGGGGCGTTTTTTCATTGCGCTTTGGAAGAGCGCGGCCTGGTTCTGCGTGCGGACAAGGTTGTGCTCGGGATATTTGATTTTATAATAGGTGTCCCCGCCGATATAGTCGGTGAGGAAACGTACGGCCTGCATATAGGGGAACAGGCAGGCTGCAAAAGGAAGGTGCTCCTTCTCTATGGGGGTGAGGAAACTTCTTGTCCCTTCTATATATCCTTTGGCGAACGCCTCGAAGATATCCATCCGGAAATCCACTTTGTCCGTTGCGGGATCGTCTTCCGCCACGGTGTTGGCAGCAGTGCGCAGGAAGTCGCCGAAATCGGACAATACGAACGAAGGCATCAGGGTGTCAAGGTCGATGACGCAGAGGATATTGCCGTCGGCATCGAACATTATGTTGTTGACCTTGGGGTCGCAATGGCATATCCGTTTGGGCAGTTTGCCTTCGCGGTGGACCTTGCACATCTGCTCTTCAAAGGGGAGCAGGGCGTCCAGAAGGGCCTTGACCTCCGGCTTTGACATACGCCCGGCTGCATCCTTTTCCATCGCCTTGTGCAACTGGGCGGCGCGCAGGGCCATATTGTGGAAGTCCGGGATGGTCTCGCCGAGAGTCTCGGGGATGTCGGCAAGCATCGCTTCGAATTCACCGAAGGCCTTGCCGGCGCAGTAGGAATAGGCCGGATCCACAGTCTCGTAGTTGAAGGCGTCCTTGATGAATACGGAGACTCTCCAGTAGGTCTGCCCGTCGGTCCAGTAGCTCTTGCCGGTGTCCCTGCAGGGCAGGAAGGTCAGCACCTTTTTGTCGACGAGCGGGTCGCCGGCGAGCTTGCGCCTTATGTGGGCCGTCGCGCAGTCGATGTTGTGCTGGAGAAGCTCAACGTCGCGGAAAATCGCGTTGTTGATCCTCTGGAGCACATAGTCGTCCGACCCGTCGGTCCTGACGAGCAGCGTGTCGTTGATAAGTCCGTTGCCGAGCGGGGTGATCTCCGTGATGTTTCCCTTCAGGGGGAACTGCTCTGCGATGCTTTTGAGTCCTGCCGTGTCCATAACATTTTGTTTTTCTGCTGCAAGATAGCATTTTCGCTGCGAAATCGCAAGGGTAAGACAAATGGCGTGGTGCGTATATTGTTGATTGTTAGAGTGTTACATAAAACCGCTTAGGCTAAATTGGGTAATTGATTTTGCGTAAATGTTTATGTGTCAGAGTGTTATGCTCCACGGCTTTGTTTTTCTTGAGGAAAACATTAGTTTTGCACTGATGGATCTTTCGGAGCTCACACTGGATCGGGAAGGACTGGCTGCGGCCATTGCCTGCGAGGATGCCGCTTTTGAGGCGGCGCTTTGCGAGGAGGCGTATCGCGTCAAGGTGGCGGCTGTCGGTCCGGAAGTCTATCTGCGCGGGCTTATCGAGATATCGAACATCTGCACAA
Source organism: Bacteroidales bacterium (assembly GCA_017553405.1). Lineage (GTDB taxonomy): Bacteria > Bacteroidota > Bacteroidia > Bacteroidales > UBA932 > Cryptobacteroides. The sequence goes on along the minus strand of JAFZME010000103.1, from coordinate 11,154 downwards.
AGAACTGCCTCTACTGCGGTATCCGCCGCGATATCCGATGCCAGCGCTACGAGCTGTCCGAGGAAGAGGTGCTGTCTGCGGCCCGTTTGGCCGCCAGCCGCCGCTTCGGCTCCGTGGTCATCCAGGGCGGAGAGCGCAGCGATGCGGCTTTTATCCGTAAGATCACCCGCCTTCTGAAAGCCATCAAGTCCATCGACACTGGGGATGATCCGCCTCTTGGGATCACCCTTTCCCTCGGCGAGCAGCCCCGCGAGGTCTATGAGGAGTGGTTCGATGCCGGTGCGCACCGCTACCTGCTGCGCATCGAATCTTCCAACCCTGACCTGTATAGGAGGATCCACCCTGAAGACCATTCTTACGACCGCCGCCTGCGGGCGCTGTACGACCTCAAGGAGATTGGATACCATGCCGGCACTGGCGCGATGATCGGGACGCCGTTCCAGACTGCGCAGGATATGGCGGATGACCTGCTGTTCTATAAGAAGTTCGATACTCCGATGGTCGGGATGGGTCCGTACAACCCCCATCCGGAGACGCCGCTGACATTGACTGGCGCTCCCTACCCATCTGCCGAAAGGCGTTTCGCCCTCGGCCTCAAGATGATCGCGCTGCTGCGCCTTCTGATGCCCGACATCAACATCGCCGCCGCCACCGCCCTGGAGGTCCTTGACCCCCACGGCCGCGAAAAGGGCATTCTTTCCGGCGCCAACGTCATTATGCCCAACATCACGCCCCGTGAGCAGATGGTCAAGTACAATCTGTACGACCGCAAGTCACTCAACGCCAGTGACGTCCTCGACATCGCCGCCAAAGGCATCCCCATCGGCTACGGCCTCTGGGGCGATTCGAAGCATTTGGCTATAGAGGGTAAATAGCAATTAGTTATCCTCCACGGCGTTTTCCGCCGTTATGCTTTCAATCCTCAGGCGCAGGGTTCCGGAGGGAACCTGGGCCTCGGCAATTTCGCCGACCTTCTTGCCCATCAGGGCCGCGCCAATCGGGGATTTCAGCGAAATTTTACCGGCCTCGAGGTTCATCTCGTGGGGGCTGACTATCTGGAAACACATTCGGGTATTTGTGGCGAGGTTCGTGAATTCCACCCGGGACAGAAGGCTGACTCTGTCTTTCGGCAGGGCGCCGGGATCAATCACGCGGGAATTCTCCAGAATCTTTTGCAGGAAACGGATACGGCTGATGGTCTTCGCCTGGATCCGCCGCGCTTCCCGATAGCCCGCGTTATCGCTTCGGTCCCCTTGGGCGCTGGCTTCCGCGAGGTCCGCCTTCACCTTAGGGTAGACCTCGCCTATAAGGTGCTTCAACTCGCCGGAGAGTTCGTCGTATCGTTGCTTGGACAGGTATTCCATCAATCACAAAGATAACAAAAAAAGGAAACTTCACTGGGAAATTTCCTTTTAGTAGACCAAACACTCCGAATCTCGAACCTCTCGTTGATCGAAGGGATGATACAAATCCAATCCTTTATCGAAGTACTTTACCGATAAATTGGAATTAACGTTCAGTACCTCCCTACTACTCATACACAATCATATCGACCAGTTGCAGGAAGTAGTCTTTTGACCAGATATCCAGCGAATGCGGATCGGTGCGGAGAAAACGCGTCACATCCTGCTTTACCAGGTCTATGTCGGTACTGGCTATACGCGCCTTTAAACCAGATATGAATTCTTCCTTTGTGAGAACCACCCCGTTGAATTCCTGGATCCGCTGCTGAAGATGCGCGAAATCAAGGGGGACCTTGTTTGCCACATACCACTCGAAGTCATACCAGTCGCGTCCCTTCACGCGGGTTTGCCAGTTGCGGTACACCAGCGCATGCATCTTACCGGCAAAAAGATCCGGCAGCGTGACGCAACGCACCATAAATGAAAAGGGCTTGAGGAGTAGCTTCTGTTCTGTCTCAAAACCAAGCGGCGGGTCAGTGTCCAGTTCAATCTTCACCTTGATGCTCTTCTCTGTCTGGAAGGCAATGTCATAGACATCCGTGTTATCCTTCAGAAATGCCGACTCCACCTTGCCGAAGGATTTTTTCTCCTTCTTTTTGATTTCCACCTCGCGCCCCGTCAGCTTGAACGCCTCGATAATATCGGGGAAGTAGTCTTCGAGATGAACGTTTAAGTTCTTCTCCGTCAGCGTGAAGTCCATATCTTCGCTGAATCGACGAAGTTCATGGAAGATTCTGAGGCAGGTACCACCATAGAAAGCGGCATATTCAAAGAACCCGCCCCGCTGCAATCCGGACAGTGCAATCCGCTGCATTACCTCGTGCTGGGCGTTAGTCTTGTCAATGGAAGTCTGCGGATTGAATTCCGCCACCATTTCGTCAAATATCGTCATCGCTCAATCAATTTCAATAAGTTCGCCAAAACCTGCTTCTTGTTACCTGCTTCCATACATCGACGGATAATGCTGCCATCCATTTGTCGAAGATCCTCCAGGTCTATACGCATATCGTCCTCGAAGAAGACTTCCAGCCGGGAAAGGGACTGATCAGGCACATGCTTTTCTTGCATGAGCATATCGCAGAGTGCCTTCTCCGGCGTTGCCAGCAAGAAGTGTAGTCCGGCATCCTCCTGACTCTTTATGCCAATGGGAAAATACTGCTGGGACACGCCCCGGAAAGTGAAGCGTCCCAGCGAATTCTTGAACTCTCGGGTGTGACGAGTGGTAATAGAGGTCATAGTCTCAACTCGTTCCGGAATGAGCCCGTACCAGTTCAATGCCCAGTGAAGGGAAACATAAGAGAGACCATAAAGATGGTTGGCAATCAAACCAACGGATAGTTCCTTGCCACTGATTTCCGGAGAGACCACATACAGTCCACGCTTCAAACGGATTAGCAGTCCCTTCTTTTCCAATATGGAGATATGCATATTGGGCGACTGATAATCCTTGTATAGGTTTTGCAGGACCTCCATACTCACAGGTACATTCCCCAAAGCCTTCAACTCCTTGTAAGGTACTTGTTGCGTCATAACAACCGCAAATATAAGAATTCTCGAACAGAAAACATAATAATTCTTTGTTTTATGTACTGAAAACCGTAAAAAATGACATCCGACGAACAAAAAAAGAGGACTTCCTTTCGGAAATCCTCTGTAGTAGAAGGGCTAATAACTTTCTAGAACAACGAGGTTGAGGCGTTTGAAAGGATAGTCGGTTATTCTACGTAGACGGGGCGGACCGGAAGGCCTTTCGCCCGCACAATAGAAATATGGTCGTCAGGATTTGAATTGAATTCAAGGAGACTTGGACACCGCGGGTTGGCACTCGTTGAATAGAGGGAGTTTGACCAGTATCCGCCACCGGCGCCCGCTTCGACGAGATTGGCATCTTGCCGGTAGCCGGCAGCAGGAAGGAAGAGAACTGCACTATTAGATATACGGGTAATGCGCAAACCATAGATTACATTTCCTTTGGAGTCCTTTGCCTCATTTCCGTTCTCATCGGTAGCGTAGACCCAGGGCTCCCAGGTGTAGTCTGCGTTCTCCTTCAAGGCCAGGAGGGCGTCAATCTCATCCGGGGTAGGCATCCTCCATTTTCCGCCGAGCTTCACGTGAGCGACATCATCGGAAGGATAGAGTGTCAAAATCCCGTCAGGTCCCTCCGGCTTGGCCGTCATATCCCAATAAGCAGTCCTTTCCTTCGGGCAATATTTTGTGAGATCGCCGCTCGCGTTGGAATATGCATATGTCTCCCAGGAATAAACTTCCTTCGGTTCACATTCACCCCAGGCGTAGTAATTGCCGTATTCCCAGGGCTTGGAAGCGCCAATGTTGAACGACGCCCACTTGACGGTCTTGCCATTGACGGTTATCCCCAGGTCTATCGCCTCCGGGACGGGTATCTTATCATTATTATTCTGTTCATCTTTCTTGCAGGAGACTGTCAGCACCATCAGCGGAACAAACAGGAGACAAAGAAACTTCTTCATAAGTGTAACTAATTGATTATAAACCATTTCGCCCCCCCCGAACACATTTCGGGGAGGGCTGACACAAATGTAGTTACAATTTACGGGAAATGCAATGCTTGCAGAACCGCAAACCAGCAAGAAGCAAGAAAGTCAGCCTTGAATGGCTGACTTTCAATTGCTTCGTAGACTACTATGATAAATTATCGAACTTTGTGTATTACCTGAAGGGCCTGCAAGATATATCCAGTGGGGTTAAACTTTTCTAGTAATGTAGAACTTGGCGGCGGGATTCTCGGCTATTCGCTCTGCGGCGTGGCCATCGAATAGCAACTCAGGGCGGTATGACCCTGCTTTGGCGCTATTAAGGTATTGGACTTCGTTCTCTGTAAAGTCCAAGAAACGGGATACACATTTGACCGCCTCAGATGTCATCAGGTCGCGGTCAACGAATCCGTATCCTGTCTTCAACATCGGAAAGAGCTGTTTCTTAAAGTCTTGTATCGGCCGGTTGTGAATGGCTTCGAGTGCCTGGTCAAGGTCAACACCACGTGAAAGAGACAGATAATACACAATGCATTTGCGAATGAGCGCAATGGACTCCTCTTCCCGGTATAATCCTTTCTGTTCAAGCGTATAAGCATCAAAAATATCCCTAGGAGTATTCCGTTCAAGAAGGGCTTTCAACTTAGCTCCGAATAGTTCATATTCTGAGAGTATCCGTACCGGGAAAACATCTTTCTGGAGGAATGGATTCCGGGCTTCCCTAACTACAGGTTCATACACATGACAGCGGGAAAGGCAGTTGATGTCCAACTTGATTTTGTCGCGGTTTCCGGTAGCGCTCTTGTAATACAGCTCGGTCTGATGTATCGCGTAGTTGGGGCGAGGGTCGTTCAGGAAGTAACCCATCGATGCAGCCAAGTCCCGGACACGGGAAGAGACCTCATCCTTTACCTTTAACATCTCTTCTTTAGGGGTGTTGCGAGCAAGGTCAAAGTCAAGGTCCACACTCAATCTGGGGATTTCGCTATAGTGGATGATATTAATGGCGGTGCCGCCCTTCAGCGTCAGGTTCTCACCAAGAAAGGTATCTGCATTAATCGCCTTGAGCAGTTCCAAAAGGCGCATGGTCTTCTCTATGGATGCCATAGGATACCCGGTGGCTTCCATCAGAACGCGAAGTTCCTTTTTAGTATATGATTTCTGTACCATATTCCGTTCCCTTCGTTATCATATTACCCAAATCCTTGGGCACGAACAAATTCCACTTGGGGACAAACTCCAGGGCTTTGTCTCCGTCTGTTATCTTATTCTTTACTCCGCTACCCTTTATCCGGCAGGTGTCGATAAAACGCTGGCCGATACCGTTGGTACTCTGGAAGAGTGAGAGCAGATACCCAGTCCTGCTCCAGAGAGAAGCGTTGTCATATGCCTCCAGGCAAACCATAAGGTCCTTCTCCTTCAACTGCCCGTAAGGGATGGACGAAAGCGCATAGAGAAGTTCTTCCAGCCCTCCTGCCAAGTCGATATGGCGGATGCAGTCCACCACCGTCTGTGAAAGGGATGTGACGGCAATGGGGTTCCCATCCGGGTCCTTGCTGATGACTACATTGTAGGTGAATTTAAGAGGATGGTACTCATAGGCGACACCGTCAATAACAAACGGGCGGAACCGTTTATCGGAATGCAGATAGATTGTATTAAACTGCTGCGTCTGCAGAGCATAGTATTGCAATGCGCCATGGTAGGCGACGCAACCACCGCTTACCCTGGCACACCCCGCGGCGTACTCATTCTCAATATGACTATTCACCTTCACGACGCGAAGGTACAAATAATTAATTAATAAAACAAATTAACCGGTTAATTTACTATAAATAAGTAATGTATTAGGTTAAATTTTTGAACAATATGCCATAGAAACAAAAAAGCCAGCCGAAATGGCTGGCCTGTTAGTAGGCTAAACGTTGATATCCCTAACCTTATCGAAGGTCTACTGAAGCTCCTTGACATCGCCGATATGGATATATTCTGATATAGCACTCTTTCACATCCCCTTTTTAGTGAATTAAAGTCCCTCCTTCTCCATGGTGTCCGCCGGAAGTGGTCAAATCGCCATCATCGGCAAGACGACAAATCCCGATCGATACGTACACTGGATATGCATCCCGCTACCGAATACGAAAGGAAGGGTCTCTACCCACTAGGAACTCAACCTTCACCTCTGTAGGGTATTCCGTTCACATAACTGAAGGGGGTTCTGTAAATGCTGCTGTTTACACTGCAGATAATCGAACTGGTCTGGAGTCTGAAGAGTTTGATCGAATCTAGGGCACCCCCTCCAGAAGTGCCTCAGAGCACGAATCGGGAGGTTATTGGAGAGAGTAGGAATTTAGAGGAAAGAGTGAATTTATTATATATAATGCAACCGCAACCCCGCGCAGACGTAAACGGCTATGCAGGGATCTCCTGGATGGGATCCTGACTCTACAGAGATAATCGATCAGCGATTATTGGCGGGAGAGGCACCGGCGAGGTGTCGTCGGACCACGACATGATCGTCAATCTGTGACAGGGGTGTTATCTCACAACACTCCCATATTCCAGCAATGTGTCTGACGGCAGGTCAACTCTGTCCGTCCAATAAGCACAAGTCCTGGAAGAATCTAATTGTACATTATTGAACAATCCATATTCAGACTCCAGAACCTTGAAGTCCTTCAGGGTGCGGATATCATCCTTGACATCGTACAAGACCTTGACCCCGCTGTCAAACTCAACTAGCAGGATATAATTTTCAAGAGCCTTGATATGCTTGATTCGTGGGATCATATGCTTATGGTTTGCTAATTCTGATTGAAAAGCTTATATTGCGGAGTATGACAAATCATGAGTGAAATGAAACGACTTCTTCCCATACTTTTATTTTTAATGATGGTGTCCCCTTTGCGGGCCCAGTCGGTTTTCGGTGTCGCGCAGTCTTGGCGCGGCAAGAGTTATGTCGCCGAATCTATTGACGCCAAAGGCGTACTGAAGGCTTTCAGCGACAATTTTAAGGATAATTCCCTGGTGAGGCAGATGGGCGTTGCAATGGAGCAGGGGGGGCAGAAGGGGACGATTTTCGATTATCAGCCGGAGGTGGATTACGTAATGCTGCGAGTTATGGGAAAGCACCGTGAGGAGATGCAGGTCAAGGTCTGGAAGCATCCTAAGGGAGTTGTACGAGCAGCCGTGAAACTGGTCAATGAAGATGAGGACACGATTCCGCGCCTGTTCCTGTTTGCTGTCGCTTCGGATGGAAAGATGACGCCGATGGACGAGCCGGAGGGGATAGTCTATGACGACATTGTGAATTTCTTCCTGCCCTGCTCCAATGACGATGCAATCGATGTCGAGAAAGAGCACACGTTCTATGATTATATACTGCCCCGTGACGACGGCTCCTTTGAGTATATGCCATATGAGGCCTCGCCGGTGGCATCCCTTACGTGTTATATCCTCGACAAGGATTCGGTGACCAACATTCGCAAGAGCCCCGGTGGAGAGCTCCTCGGCCAGCTCCGTGGCAGTGACGACTGGATGTTCACGATATGCGAGCCTGTCAAGGGCTGGTGGAAGATATTCGGCACCAAGCTCGGCCCTCTGGACATCTCCAATGGCGCGTGGATCCACTACTCTGTGCTGGGGATGCGCACCCGCAACTACGGCGGGCAGACGCTCAAGCTGCGCGCCGCCCCTTCGTCCGATGCCCAGGTGGTCGCCACCATCAAGGTGGAGGAAATGACCGTCCGTCCTATGGACATCACTCCTGACGGCGAATGGACCAAAGTCAAATGCGCTGCCGGCACCGGCTGGATCGAGTCCTCCTGGCTCTGCGGCAACCCCTATACAACTTGCGCGTAAGTTTTCATGCGGGATAAGCTGCTCATAATCTGTTTTTTGCTCCTGGCCGCCTCGGTGTCGCTGCGGGCGCAGGATTTCCCTGCGTCGCCTCTTGACGGCCTTGTTGTGAAGTCGGATTCTCTGTCAGTCCCGCCGAAGCCTTTGTTCATTCCTGCATATCCCGGTTTTACGGGTATTGCTATGCCGTCCTTTCTTTCCCCGGAGCCGCTCCCGTTCGAGACTAAGGAGCAGCGCGCCGCCAGGCTGAATGCCCTTATCTATGGCAGTGTAATGACAGCTACCGGCAAATCTCTGCTTTGGGACAGACCGGCCTTTTTTACGAAGAAGGAGAAATATATCTATCGCGCCCTCGGGTTTTTCCTATCCAATCCCTACAGTGTGCCTGATGGATGTATTCCTTTGATGAACTCCACCTTCCCGTTCATATTCGCCCTCGTCCCCGGCCCGGCACCTTACAGGAGCGAATATTCTCCGGAGCGATTCCCTCAGTGCATCAGGACGGAGTATGACTTTGCGACCGGCACCTACAAACAGGTCCCCGTCGGCTGGGCTGAATATCAGAAGAAACTCTCCTCCGCCTCCTTCCACGGCTCCTTCGACAACACTCCTGTCCCGAAGGCCGTCCTCTCGCCCGGCGACCTGATCATGCAAACGATGTAGTGGGGAATCCCCATCGGCTACGACTTTTGGGGCGACGCCGTTCATTTTTTCAAGGCATCGTAGGTTTCTGAGTCGATACCTTCATAAAATCTTTCGTTTACCGAACTTCACTTATCGGAAGAACTACTCTTATTGACGTTTGCCGGTATCCTTCATCATCACCATGTCTGTAATAAATATCACTCCACTCTCTTGTGACAAAAGCTAATCCGTAGGACGGCCCCTGTGGATTGATTAACGGATCTTTATTGTTAGGATATGAACAAAACCGATCGAAACAAAACTCCCTTTCAAATATCCAATAATAAAGCCTATGCTTGTTGGTGGTCGTTGCGATAAATTCCCATTCGGCTTCTGTTGGTAGTCTGAAAGACTTATTTATCAGTAGATTTAAACGGCTGATAATATCAATAGCTTTCACACGCTTAGGTGTATTAAAGCTATTATTCTTTGAACCAATTACTTTTTCCTCTATTAAACCTGATACAATAGCATTAGAAAGTGGACGCTGGCTGACATAGAAGCTACTAAGTCGAACAGGATGTACCGGCTCGGAATTCATTCTCAGACTGCCCCTTCCGTCATAACCCATCTGAAAATCTCCTCCTTTAATTAATATCATAACAAGACGTTCTTCCCCTACTTGGAAAACAATTGAATCCGGAAGTTCTTTCGAGTCATTAATATTTGCTGTCATTGTCGAGGTGCTTGTTTTTATGGACTGAATGGATTCGATATTCCGCATCTCAATCTTGACATCAACGCCACCGATGCTCATCAGGACATGAGAAAGGGGATCCATTTCCTTCATTTCCCCAGATAAAACGGTCCCGTTTCTAAGGGTGATTTGAGTCGTTTTATCTTGTGCAAGAGCAAAAATGCAAGATAGCACCAACGAAATAAGAAGTACAATCCTTTTCATATTAAAGCAAGAAATTAGCATCTTACGTAAGAAGTTATCCCTGTATAACGGCTAAATTTTATCAACAAAAACAGCCTTTACATAAGGCAAAATGATCCAGGTAACGGTTGTAGGCCGCTAATTCTACGAGGTTACGTTCGATAAAAGCCTTGCAGTAGAACTCCCGAAGGCGACATAACTCTTCAAGCATTGCAGAACGGAGAATGGGAGAGGCATCGATTCTGCCATACTTGATAGTTAGATCAACCAGTTCCTGAAAACGGGCGAAAGCACTTTCGGCCCGAGCCTCTTTTCCGGCCTCTAATGCCTTATATATACGAGAAGTCTCGCTGCCGATGTTTGCCATCTGCTGCGGGAAAGTCAACTCGGCCCACCGGCCGTTTTCAAGGGCTTGATGTTGCATTATTCTAATATGAATTTTCTAACAATGCTCGCAATCTTTTCTCTTACTTCCTGGTCTAAAACATCCCTGGATGGATTGCCTTGCCAGGAACGGATGTTGATTAGGGAATCGTATTCGATAAAATCTTCTCCCGTTTCATCGGGATAGAGGTTGAAGCCCCAGAGGGCCGACTGCTGCGAACCATTCTCCAATAACAATCGCTCCAAGTCTGCGTGCAAATCAGCATCAATGGCCAACAAACTCTTATCCACGTCCGCGACACATTTAATCATATCCCCAAAAGTGTTGGCGGCATACTCTTTTAGGGCAGCCCGTGATATTGGATTATTTAGAATCAGCATAGCAAACAAAGATAACAAAAATGGAATATTAAGGCGTTTTTTCAGGGCATCGCAGGTTTCCGAAAGCCACTCGTTGTAGTAATCATAGGGTGGACGGGTCCACCAATCTAAGAGATTGTTCAACGACGCGGTTAAGGACGAAAGTCTCATGCATTTCAGGCATCGGCTCTGTTTTCCAGTCATCGCGACGGGCGACGCTTCTATTGCATTTATTGTCTGCTTTCATATGTTTCTACGCCCATCAGAAACTTACCGATGGCTTGTATAGTAGAACAGCAAAGAGATTCGTTGATCTAATTTAAAAAGTCAGTGTAATAGAAAGGGGGCGTATCCGTAGGAGTGGCGTGGCCGGAATATTCGATTTTGACTTTATCTCCATCCGGGCTGATGCCGTCAAGCTTGAAGATTACGGTGTTTTCCGACATGTCGACATTCAATGACATCGTGCCGGTATATGCTTGATTTCCGATATATATTGTCTTTGTCCCGGCATAGAAAGGATAATCCAGATCATCATCTTCCGGATCAATCAAGTTGTCGGTAAGATTGAGTTCCTTGCCTTCCAATGATATAGGCAGGCATAAATAGGCATAGTCATAATTCTTCCAATTATCCTTGTCGTTATTCGGAAGGAACAATATGCTGTATATCCCAAGCTCATCATACTCACTATAATAATAGTTATACCAGGCGTAACACAGGTCGGAATTGCCACTTATGGAAGCATTTTCGGACTCGACTTTCCAGAAGCCGAGAACGGTGGGCTCACTCCCTTCCGTTCCAGCTTCCCCAGCCTTATTTTCATCCTTCTTGCAAGAGACGGCCAGCACCATCAGCGATACGGACAGGAAACAAAGAAACTTCTTCATGTGTATAACTAATTGAATATTAATCATTCCTCCTCTCAATAGACAAATCTGAGAGCCCATTCACAAAAGTAGTCATTTTCAGAAATAAAACAAATAGGCCAACCGTCTCGGCTGATCTTTGG
>JAFZME010000102.1 GCA_017553405.1 Bacteroidales bacterium | reverse complement strand
TCTCTGGTAGAACATATCGACGCGACCGGCGGTGTCAACGAGCTTCACCTTGCCCGTGTAGAACGGGTGGGAAGTGTTGGAAATCTCCAGCTTCACCAGCGGGTACTCGACGCCTTCGACCTCGATGGTCTCCTTGGCCGGGGCGCAGGACCGGGTGACGAAGATGGTGTCATTCGACATATCCTTGAAAGCTACAAGACGGTAGGTTTCGGGATGAATTCCATTTTTCATTGCCTCTTCAATTTTTAGCGCGCAAATATAGACTCTTTTACTTAAAGATGCAAATTTTTAGAGCATTAAAGCGGACATAACTGCACCGACGAGGCCCAAAATCGCATAAAATTCGGGAAGAGCCGCGTAGATGAGGGTGTTGACCATCACGTTGTGGCCCTGGCTGATGCCGACGATGCCGTTGGCGCAGACCTGGCCCTGACGTATGGCGGAAAGCATACAGACAAGGCCGACGCTCAGGCCGATGCCGAAGACGAGCGGTCCTGCGACGGCAGCTTTGTTCATAAGAAGGAAGAATGCGACGAAGCCGTAGATGCCCTGGGTTGAGGGAAGGGCCGAGAGAATCATATAGCTTCCTGACTTCTCCGGGAGCCTCTTGAGGGCGCCTTCGGCCGCGTTGCCGGCGATTGTGGTGCCGATGGATGAGCCGATGCCTGCAAGTGCGAGCACCAGTCCGAGTCCTAGATAACCTAAAATGAGATCCATAATGTTGTGTTTTAATTGTTATTTCAGAGGTGAATATTTGCGTCCTGCGGCCTCGTAGCCGGAGTTCTTGAAGAACTCGAGGAAGTTGAGTCGCAGCGGGTGGACGAAGGCGCCGAGGGCGGCCATCGCTATGTTTAACGTGTGTCCGACAATCACTATCAGCAGGAAAGGAATCCAGAGGAGGACGTTGTGGCCGTCGCCGAGGATCATCGATCCGATGCTGTTGAAGGCCATTCCGAGCATACTGCCCGCAAGGCCGAGAGCATAGAGACGGAGGTAGCTCAGGACATCGCCGAGAATGCCGGAAGCCATATTGTAGGTGTCCCACAGGCCTGCGCCGATGTTGATGAGCGGATTGCGGTGGATGTCGTTGAGGAGGAATATCCCCACCGCGGAGAGCCCGCCGAGACCGATGACCACCCACTTGGTCACGGCCGAGTCGAGGACTCCGGCGAGGAACGCCGCGCCTACAGCGACGCCTCCTACAATGAGGAGCGTCCAGCCCCAGGTGCCGAGCGAGCCGAGGAAGCCCTTGTGGGCAGTCTCCTTTATGGTCTTCACCACCATTGCCAGGGATATATGGACCACACCGACTATCAGCGACAGGACCATCGTCCCGTCATAGCCGGCAATCTTGGACGGCAGGAATATCTTCTTGATTGGAGCGAAGATGCTCCAGGTCGATATGTCTATGGAGAAGAAAGTGTGGAAAAGGAATCCTATCACGAACGTGCCGATGCCGAGAGTGACCACGAGCGGCGAGAGGTCGCTGAATCCCTTCACTTTCTTGAGAGCGAAGCCTAACGCTATGAGTATCAGGCCATAACCCGCATCGCCCATACAGAAGGCGAAGAACAGCAGGAAGAAGACAGAGATGAACGGAGTCGGGTCGAACCCGTCATACGCCGGCCGGCCGTACATATCCGTCAGCACCTCGAACATCTTGACGAAACGGTTGTTGCGGAAGCTGATCGGGGGATTGTCTTCCTTCACCGCCGCTTCCTTGAGGTAGAACACGCCGCTCTCGTCGAGAGTCGCGGTCACGGCAGCGTCGCTTTCAGCGGGAGCGTAGCCGACAAAGGTCGAGAGGGCTCCGTCGGCGGCCGGCACTGCGGCCACTCCGGCGAGATAAAGGTCGAGCTCCGAAAGGGCTTTCTGATACTCGGCGTCGAGCTTGTCCTCCTCCGCCGTCAGCTCTTCCAACTTCGCTTTCGCCTTCTCAACCTCGGTTTCCCCGGCCGCAACATCCTTCAACGCAGTTGAATAATCGCATTCCGGAGCGTCAATCTCTTTGATCGGAAGCGGGTTTTCTTCACCTTTTCCTGTAATGGCCACGAAACGGACTTTGTCTGAAGAATCGATTACCTCAAGAGGGCAGATCTCCTTCCAGCTCTCATCGAAATTTTTCTTCACCACTGAATACCAGTGGAGCTGAAGCCCCGCTTCGTCGAGGCGGGCGAGGTCGGCATCGGTGAAAGCACCCCAGGCCTTGACTGCCTCGGCTTTCTTCCGGGCCGCTTCCAGCCTGGAAGATGCAGCCTGAAGCTCGGCTTTCGCTTCCGGGATGACAGCCTTACTGCGCCCCGCTTCGGCAAGAAGCGCCGCGGAGCGCTCGTCCACCGGCTTTGCCTCACGCGTGATGTCCACAAGGCCGTTTTCGCGGAGTTTCCGGAGGAATCCCTCCTCCTCACCTTTGAGGAGAATGAAGGAGTATTTGGTCATCCGTGCTATCATACAGCGGAGGCCTCCTCTTCCTCGTGGCGGGTTTTGACTATTTTTGACGAGGCCTTCGAGAGATTCTCCTCGTCTTCCATATACCGCTTTATCTTCCTTATCGCTTCCTCATAGCCGGGAATCTGGACCTTTTCATAGAGGTTGACCTTCTGGGTGGTCTTCTTGCGCTGGAAATCGAGGATGCGGGCACGCTCGAGGGCAATCTCCGACTCGATGCCGAGCCGGGAGAGCTCCTTGAGTATGGCCACGCCGCCGGAATACCAGGCCGGAGCCGTGAAGGCGTTGAACTTTTTCAGCGAGTAGCGGATTTCCCCGAGCCCGGGGGTCTTGACGCCGGCAATCTTCACCGTCTTCAGCTCAACGTCCTCTATCCGTATGAGACCCGGCTCGAACTCGTTCCAGAGGGCGGACATATAGTCGTACTTTTCAAGGCCTTCCTTCAGCGCGGCTTCCAGGGCGTCGCTTTCGTCCTTGGCCTTGCGCACCTCAAGCCTGAGCGCGCTCTCCTTGTTCTGAAGGGTGGGGAGCGCTCTCCTGCGGACTTTCAGCTGCTTGCCGATCTCGCCCAGGGAGGTCTTGTTGTATTGGAACTTGATCATTATTTGGGCCAGTATTTATCGATGAAGGCTTGCTTGATGCCGGTCTCGGCGGGGGAGAAGTGCTTGGCGAACAGCTCCCAGGCGGTGTCGAGCATCTCGTCTATCTTGATGTTGACATCGATGGAGAGAAGCCGTACGGCATATTCCTTCGCATAGGCGAGGCAGCGGTGGTCGTAGTCGGAAAGGTCGAATCCGTTCTCCAGCTTGGTCTTGGCGTTCTGCGCATCGGCATAGAGACGGACACCCGCGTTCATCACCTGTGAATGGTCTTCCCTGGTCTTCTTGCCCTGGACGCGCTGCTTTAGCCTGGACAGGGAACGGAAGGGGTCGATGATGACCTTGCCGGTGTCGGAATCGGCACGGAGGAAGAGCTGGCCTTCAGTGATGTAGCCGGTGTTGTCCGGGATGGCGTGGGTGATGTCGCCGTCGTTGAGGGTGGTGACGGCTATGATAGTGATGGAGCCGCCGGAAGGC
>JAFZME010000101.1 GCA_017553405.1 Bacteroidales bacterium | reverse complement strand
CCGCAGGCTGGAGGGCCTTAGGCGCCACGATACGCACGTCCATCCCCATCTTCGCGCCGCCGACGAGCAGCGAGTTGCCCATATTGAAGCGGGCGTCGCCGAGGTAGGCGTAGGCCACCTCACGCAGCGGCTTGCCGGCGTGCTCGCGCATCGTGAGGAAGTCGGCGAGGATCTGCGTCGGGTGGAACTCGTTGGTGAGGCCGTTCCACACAGGAACGCCGGCGTACTCCGCGAGCTCCTCGACGGTCTTCTGCGCGAAGCCGCGGTACTCGATGCCGTCGTACATGCGCCCGAGGACCCTGGCGGTGTCCTTCATGGACTCCTTGACGCCGATCTGCGAACCCGTGGGGCCGAGATACGTCACGTGCGCGCCCTGGTCGTAGGACGCCACCTCGAAGGCGCAGCGCGTGCGGGTCGAGGTCTTCTCGAAAATAAGGGCTATGTTCTTGCCCACGAGGTGCTTCTTCTCGACGCCGGCCTTCTTGTCTCTCTTTAGCGACGCGGCGAGATCGAGCAGATATTCAATTTCTGACGGGGTGAAGTCAAGCAGTTTGAGGAAACTGCGGTTTTTGAGATTTATTTCCATAATACCTATTTATATATTCTGGTTCCACAGGCAGGATTGCCGAGCTGCCCGGCCTCGGTTATGACACATTCCTTTCCGCCGCCTTCGATGAAGCGGATTGCCGCCCTCACCTTCGGGGCCATCGAGCCTTCGGCGAACTGGCCCTCCGCAAGGTAGCGGCGCGCCTCCTCGACGCTGAGGCGGTCGAGCGCCTTCTCCCCCGGCTTGCGGAAATTGATATAGACCTTCGGCACGTCGGTCAGGATGTAGAATTCGTCCGCCTTTATCTCCGCGGCAGCGAGCGCGCTCGCAAGGTCCTTGTCGATCACGGCCTCCACGCCCCTGTGCTCCGGCCCCGCCACGGGGATCCCTCCCCCGCCCGCCGTCACGACGATATACCCCTCCCGCGCCAGCCTCTCCACGAGGTCGATGTTCGCAATCCTCAACGGCTGCGGCGACGCCACGACTTTACGATAGCCGCGGCCCGCGGGATCGAGTTTATATACGGCAGCGCCGCCGGCGGGAACCGAGGCGTAGTAGGGGCCGACGGGCTTCGTGGGGTTGGCGAAGCCGGGGTCGGAGGCGGAGACTTCGACGCGGGTGACGAGGGAGACGATGCGGCGATCGAGGCCCTCACGGCGGAGGACGCGCTCAAGGGCGGTCTCGATGAGGTACGCAATCGAGCCTTGCGTCTCGGCGCCGCAGAAGTCCATCGGCATCGCCTCGAGGCCGTAGACCTGCTTGCCGGCCTCCTGCCGCAGCAGGCCGTTGCCGACCTGCGGCCCGTTGCCGTGGGCTATGACTATGCCATAGCCGCGGCGCACCAGGTGGCACAGGTGTCCGCACGTGGCCTCGACATTGGCGAGTTGCTCCTCGAACGTCCCCTTCTGGCCAGCCCTCAGCAGCGCATTGCCGCCGAAGGCGATCATTGCAAGCCTGTCCATATCAATCCCTCCTCAGCGGCAGAGTCGAGCAGCGCAGCAGTCCGCCCATCTTCGATATCTCGCGATACGGCACGGTCTCGACAGTAAGGCCCCAGGCCTCGCGGAGGTGGTGATTCAATCGTGAAAAATGCTCCTCCGTGACCACCACGTCCTCGGAAATCGAGAAAATATTCGAATTCATATAGTACATCTCCTCGGCCGTGAGCTCAAAGACGTTCTCCTTGCCGAAAAGGCCGACGAGGTGGTCCGCGTCGCGCGGATTGAGGAATCCGCCGCGGTAGATTATCGCCTTGTCGCGCCCGACGGGCATAAAGGTGCAGTCGAGGTGAAGAATCCCCTCGTAGGGGTCCGTGTCGCTCTTCCGGAGGTTCAGCGGAATGATATTCTTATGCGGGAAAAGCATACGAAGGTAATCCAGAGCAAGGCGGTTGGTCCGCGCCGTTTTCACCTCCGGGTAGTCCTCGAAAGCGTACTGCCCGAGAAAGACATAGTCCTTATATAAAATGACGTCTCCGCCCTCCACGTGGACCGCCTCCGGCAGGTTGTAGATCTGCTTGTAGTGGATCTGGCGGTAGATGTTCTCGTAGGCGTCAATCTCGTCCTGCCGGTCGGGGATGATGTTGCTGACGATGATCTTGTCGTCGATCACGAAGCCGACGTCGCGGGAGAATATCTGGTTGCAATTCGAGACGTGCTCCGGACGGTACACCTTGACGTCGTACTTCTTAAGCACGGCCTCGAAGGCGCTCATCTCGCGGACTATGTCCTCCTCCTTCGGATAGACGCCGTGGAGGACGGACTCGTAGGATTTGCTGTCGAACGTCTCTTCCAGCTTCGGCACAGGGCCGTTGGAATAGGGCCAGCCGAGGACGACTTCCCGCAGACGCGCAGTTTCAGAGTGTATATTAAGGTCCATAGTGTGTTATGTGGTTTTCTGTACATATTGCGTGAGGTAGATGCCGACCATCGCCACCGCCATCCCGGCCCACTGCAGCCCTGACAGCCGTTCATTCCCGAACAGGAACGCCAGGATGGCCGTCAGTAGCGGACACACGGCGAGAAAAACGCTCACGTGGGCCACCCCGAGGTGTTTGATGGCGAAGGCCCAGCAGGTGAATGCCGTCGCCGAGCAGAGCACCGCCAGAGACAGTGTCGGATACATCACTTTCCATCCGAGATAGAGCGGAGCGTCGAAGCCGGCGAGCCCCTTTGTAAGGAACAGCGGCAGGAAGAACACCGCCCCGAACAGGAATTGATACATCACTATAACTGACGGCTTGTAAGTCGATGACAATGACTTGGTAAACGCAATCTGACTCACCTCGCTGATCACGGCGATAAACAGGATGAATATGCCCAGATAGAACAGCTCCCCTATCTCCGTCCGGGTGAAGGTCACCATCCACAGGCCCGCGAGCGTGACGAACACCCCGACGCCGTTGAGCAGGCTGAATTTCTCCTCGAAAATCAGCAGGCCCACCGCCATCGAGAACAGCGGATTGGTCGCGATGATGAGCGACGTGATGGTCGGGGACTCCGTGAACTTGAGCCCGTAGGTCTCCGCCACGAAATAGACGAAGGGCATACAGAGCGACAGGAGCAGGAACTTGAGCCAGTCCTTCCGCCGGATCTTCATATCGTAGCGCATCGCCTTGTTGATGGCAAACAGCAGCACCCCCGCAAGCGCTATCCTTACCGGGACGAAGAACTCCACCGGGATCTCCATCTCCAGCAGCCGGT
>JAFZME010000002.1 GCA_017553405.1 Bacteroidales bacterium | reverse complement strand
CCCCATTCGGACATTCGCGGATCAATTCCTGTTTGCAGATCCCCGCGACTTTTCGCAGCTTACCACGTCCTTCTTCGCCTCCGGATAGCCTAGGCATCCTCCGTTCGCTCTAACTTTCTTTCCTAAAGTTGCCTATCGGAAACCGTCTCACTCGACGGCTCCGTGAATCTAATGAAATTGCAATCCCTCCGGAGCCCTCGCAGGCCCCGATAAAACGAAAAAACTCATTCTTTCATTTTACAGACTTCTCTTTCTGTTGATTGCTTTTCTCGTGTTTCTCTCTCAGTATTTTCAAAGATCTTTCCGCTTAAAAAGCCCTCGAAAGGGCTCCTTTTTCAAACGGGACTGCAAAGGTAGAAACTTTTTTTGAACCCACAAATTTTTTTTGACAAAATTTCAATCAAACTCAAAAAAACGCACAAAAATACCCCAAAAGGGTGTTTTTTATATATATTTGTATGGTTAGAAACTATCAAGAGAACCTATGTCCAAAGAAAAAGTCTCGCTCCCGGAAAACGCACAGCGGGAGCTCAAGCCCGGAGAGGAGTACAAGCCCCTCCTGTCAGCCGGCAAGAAATATCCGGAAGTAACATTGTATTCGGTGATGATGGGTCTGCTTATGGTGGTGATCTTCTCCGCCGCAGCTGCCTATCTGGGGCTGAAGATCGGGCAAGTTTTTGAAGCGGCCATCCCGATTGCCATCATAGCCGTAGGCGTGAGCAGCACCCTCCGCAAGAACGAAGCCCTGGGGCAGAACGTCATCATCCAGTCGATCGGCGGATGCTCCGGTGCCGTTGTGGCAGGCGCAATATTCACCCTTCCCGCAATCTATATCCTGCAGGGCAAGACCGACGCGGCGGGCAACCTGCTCTACCCCAACCTTCAGGTCAACTTCCTGCAGATGGTCCTGTCGTCGCTCTTCGGCGGATTCCTCGGCATATTGTTTCTCATTCCTTTCCGCAAATATTTCGTGAAGGAGATGCACGGCAAATACCCGTTCCCGGAAGCCACGGCGACCACCCAGGTGCTCGTCAGCGGTGAAGGAGGAGGCGCCGGTGCCAAGACGCTGCTTATCAGCGGTCTGATCGGCGGTATCTACGACTTCGTCATAGCGACATTCGGAGCCTGGGCCGAGACCATTTCCACAACCCTGACCAGCGTCGGTGCAGCCATCGCCGACAAGGCGAAGGTCGTGCTCAAGCTCAACACCGGCGCAGCAGTACTCGGCCTTGGCTATATCGTCGGACTCAAGTATTCCTTTATTATATGTTGCGGCAGCCTGCTGGTGTGGCTCATCATTGTGCCGCTGCTCAATCTGATTCCCGGAGGTGCCGTGCTTGATATACTGGCCCCCGGAGCGACGCACGAGCTTATCGCCGCTATGGCTCCGGAGGAGATTTTCAAGACCTACGCGCGACATATAGGTATCGGCGGTATCGCCACGGCCGGCATCATCGGCATCATCAAGTCCTTCGGCGTCATCAAGAGCGCCGTCGGTCTTGCCGCGAGCGAATTCAAGAAAAAGCCCGGACAGGCCTCCGAGGGCAATGTTCCCCGCACCGAGGAAGACCTCCCGATGAAGACCATCGTCTTCGGCATCGCCATCACTCTTCTCTGCATATTCGCATTCTTCGCCTTCGGCGGCGTGGTCAACAACATCTGGCAGGCGCTTATCGGTCTGGTGGTGGTCACGATCATATCCTTCCTGTTCACCACTGTTGCAGCCAACGCCATCGCTATTGTCGGCAGCAACCCCGTGAGCGGTATGACGCTTATGACGCTGATCCTTGCATCGCTTGTCCTCGTGGCCGTCGGCTTGAAGGGAAGCGCCGGGATGGCGGCCTGCGCCATAATAGGCGGAGTGGTCTGCACTGCCCTTTCCGTCGCCGGATCGTTCATAACCGACCTCAAGATCGGCTACTGGATCGGCTCCACCCCGCGCAAGCAGGAGGGATGGAAGTTCCTCGGCGTCGCCGTGTCGGCCGTGACCGTCTGCGCCGTAATGCTGGTGCTCAACAAGACCTACGGCTTCACCGGCGAAGGCGCCCTTGTCGCGCCGCAGGCCAATGCAATGGCCGCTGTCATCGAGCCTATGTGCAGCGGCGGAGGGGCGCCGTGGATGCTCTATGGCATCGGAGCGCTGATTGCGATTATCCTTACGCTCTTCAAGGTGCCGGCCCTCGCATTCGCTCTCGGAATGTTCATCCCCATAGACCTCAACCTGCCTCTGCTGGTGGGCGGCGCCATTTCGTGGCTTGTCTCCACCCGCAGCAAGGATGCCGCAGTCAATGCGGCCCGCCAGGAGAAGGGCACCCTGATTGCTTCCGGCTTCATCGCCGGCGGCGCGCTGATGGGAGTCGTAAGCGCCATCCTCAAGTTCGCGAAAGTGGACTGGATGATGACTGCCTGGAGCGCCTCCGAGGGTGCACAATGGGTAGCGATCCCCGTCTTCCTCGGGCTCGTGTTCTATATGATATTCAGTTCGAAAAAAGCCAAATGATATGGAAAAGATTTTAGACAGATTTCTGAGATACGTGTCGGTGGACACTCAGTCCAATGAAGAATCGGAAAGCCAGCCATCGACGGCGAAGCAGCTGGACCTGCTCCGGATGCTGCGCGACGAGCTCCTCGCCCTCGGAGTCGAGGCCACGCTCGACGAGTTCGGCTACGTGATGGGTTCGATTCCATCCAACGCCGGCGACGGGATTCCCGCAGTGGGGTTCATCGCCCACGTGGACACCGCGCCGGATGCCTCAGGCAAAGACGTCAAGCCGCAGATAATCAAGGATTACGACGGCTCGGACATCGCCCTCAAGGGCGTTCCCGGGCTGTTCCTGAAGCCTTCCGAATTCCCGGAGCTGCTCCATTACAAGGGCCAGACGCTTATCACGACCGACGGCACGACTCTCCTCGGCGCCGACGACAAGGCTGGCGTAGCGGAGATAATGAATGCCGTGCAGTACATCGTGGAGCATCCCGAATTCAAGCACGGCCCCATCAAGATCGGCTTCACCCCGGACGAGGAGATCGGCCGCGGAGTGGTAAAGTTCGATGTGAAGCGCTTCGGTGCAGACTACGCCTACACTATGGACGGCGGCGAGATCGGCGAGCTCGAGTTCGAGAATTTCAACGCCGCATCGGCGAAGATCCATATTCAGGGTTGCAATGTCCATCCGGGCTATGCGAAAGGCAAGATGAAAAACGCCATCCTCATCGGCCAGGAATTCAACGCGATGCTGCCGGTGATGGCGCGCCCGGAGTACACGGAGGGCTACGAAGGCTTCTTCCATCTTATATCCTTCAACGGCAGCGTGGAGGAGGCCGACTTCGCCTACATAATCCGCGACCACAACCGTCCCAAGTTCTCTTCCCGCAAGGAAATGATTCAGAAGGTGGCCGATTTTCTCAACTCAAAATACGGCGAGGGCACGGTGACGCTGGTTCTCAAGGACCAGTACTACAATATGCGTGAGCAGGTCGAGCCGCACTACCATATTATCGAGAAGGCTGTCAAGGCGATGGAGGCCGAGGGCATCGAAGCGAAGATTCAGCCCATCCGCGGCGGCACCGACGGCGCCAACCTCAGCTTCAAGGGGCTTCCCTGCCCCAACATCTTCGCCGGCGGCCTCAACTTCCACGGCAAGATGGAGTTCATCCCCCTCGAAAGCCTCGAAGCCGCCTCCCGCGTCATCCTCGGCATACTCCGCGAGTTCGCGGAATAAGAGGAAAGCCGTGGAGGCTAAGCGGCTGATGCTTAGCGTATTAAGCGCTTTCTCTCTGCTAGTTTATGCGCAAAGAAAAAATGCTTAAATTATTGATATACAACTACTTACCCTCCACAAAATCACGAATCGCCGCGGCGTGGCGGCCTGGGATAATCACGTGGTGATTGCCCAGCGGCTCGCGGAGGAAGTACGCCGCGAGGTCGGCGGAGGTTCTTAAAACGACTTGCGTGCGGCAGAGGTTTTTGTCGTAGGGGTTGGATTCGAGGATGGCTTCGGCGACGAAGAAACGGTCCATACCGGCGCCGACCTTGAAGATGGTCACCGGGCCTTCGGCGAATTCTCCGTGAACCGCGACGCCAATGCCAGACTCGAAGTGGCGGTCGTAGCAGTATGACTTCACGATGTCGAGCGGCACGGTGCAGTGGGCGAAGAGGTAGCGGCCGTCGCGTATGCGCGACAGGTTGACCTGGAAGCCGGATGTGCCGGCGAGTTTATTGGCAATGGCCATAGTCACCATCGCGGGGACATCGCCTTCGCAGGTCGCCGTAATCCCCTCGGCATTGAGGATGGCGAGCGCCATACAGCCCGTCGTGCCGACCGTCCCGAGGAGGTCGAAGCATCGGACCGTCAGTCCTTGGAGGCCATATTTCTTCACTATGCGTGAAAGCGCACCGTAAACCTCAAGCGCCTTGTCAAAGTCGCCGGCCGCGAACGGGGCGCCGAAGCGAGGTACATTGAGGGGATTTAGGCGTATCGCGTCGGGGATGGAGAATCCACCGACGCGGATCTCGTCGAGCAGCTCCTCCATCGGCACGTCGATAATCTCAACGCCGAACTGCCCGCTAGCCTTCGCGTAGTCCACGTCGCTGCTTATCAGCCAGTCCGACGGCCGCCCAACGACGCCCAGCCGCACGCCCTCGAGCAGGCGTGACGCCCCAGCGACGGGCGCGACAAGAATGTCATTTCGACCAAGCGAAGCGCGTGGAGAAATCTGCTCTTCATTCAAAGCAGCCAGGGCGGCGGCGACGTCCGTGGGGGTGCCGTGGAGAATCTCGCCGGGGATGCCGCGGAGGCGGAGGAAGGAGAGTATCTCCATCGATGCGGCGAGGGAGTTGCTCTCCCCGCTGGTGAGGAGCGTGAAGCGAAGAGATTCTCTCGCCCCTTCGGGACTCGGAATGACAGCGGGTGCGGAGGAAGGAGATTCCTCGACTTCGCTCGGAATGACAGTAGGGGCGCTCGGAATGACAGTAGGGGCGCTCGGAATGACAGAGGAAAAGAATGTTTTCAGGAAGAGGCCTTCAGTGCCGCCGGTGCGGATGTAGAGGACTTCGCAGCCTGGGGAGGTACCCCACAGCGAGAAGTCGTCGTGGAAGACGAATTCAACTTTGCCGAGAGCGGCGATGTCCTTGATGAAGCGGTCGCCTGCAGCAGAGCGTATGACCTCCGAGTGAAGCGGCGACGCCAGCGAGTAAAGATGTATCTTAATCATATCTCTACAAATATATAAAAAAATCAACATCGCTTTTTTGACCTCAAGGATATTTTCGTTAATTTTGCAAGTTATGGAAATGGAACGCAAATGGATACTGAAACCTGACGCCGACCCGGAGAAGGTCAGCCGCCTGAGCGCAGAGCTCGGCATCGACCGGGTGCTGGCCGGGCTCCTGGTGAACCGCGGAGTAAGCACTTTCGAGGAGGCGCGCCGTTTCTTCCGCCCTTCCCTTGACGACCTTCACGACCCGTTCCTGATGAAGGATATGGACAGGGCCGTGGAGAGGCTCCACGAGGCCATCGTGGGTGGCGAGCAGATCCTCGTCTACGGCGACTACGACGTCGACGGGACCACAGCCGTATCGCTCGTCTATTCCTTCATCCGCCGCTTCACCGACAAGGCCGATTTCTATATCCCCGACCGCTACGACGAGGGCTACGGCGTATCCTACAAGGGCATTGACTCCGCCGCCGAAGCCGGTTGCAACCTCATCATCACCCTCGACTGCGGCATCAAGGCCATCGACAAGGTCGAATATGCCAGGGAAAAAGGCATCGACGTCATCATCTGCGACCACCATCTTCCGGAAGCAGAACTTCCGAAGGCGGTCGCCGTCCTCGACCCCAAGCGCGAAGACTGCCACTATCCGTTCGACGACCTCTGCGGCTGCGGCGTCGGGTTCAAGCTCGTCCAGGGCTACTCGGCCCGCTACGGCGTCCCGTTCGAGACGCTGGAGCCCCTGCTCGACATCCTCGCGGTCGCGATTGCCTCGGACCTTGTCCTGATGACAGGAGAAAACCGCGTCCTCGCCCACTTCGGCCTCAAGCGCCTCAACAGCGACCCCTGCAAGGGTCTGCTGGCGATGATCAACCTCTCGATGCTTGAAGTCGGCCACGTCACGATAGACGACATAGTCTTCAAGATCGGCCCGCGCATCAACGCTGCCGGACGTATGGAGTCAGGCCGTCTCGCCGTAGAACTTCTCACGGCCAAGACCGACGAGGAAGCCATAGCCATAGGCGAAAAGATCAACGACAACAACAACGAGCGCAAAAACATCGACCGCGGCATCACCAAGGATGCCATAGAGATGGTCCGCAGCGGCAAAGCCCTCTGCTCGGAGCACGCGACGATAGTTTACAACCCCGAGTGGAACAAGGGCGTAGTGGGTATCGTGGCCTCTCGCCTCGTGGAAGCGTTCTACAAGCCGACGGTCGTCCTTACGAAGTCCAACGGCTTCGTGACGGGGTCGGCGAGAAGCGTCCGCGGCTTCGACCTCTATGAGGCCATCGAAAGCTGCGCGGACCTTATGGAGAATTTCGGCGGCCACGTGTATGCGGCGGGGCTTACCCTCAAGGAAGAGCACCTGCAGGAGTTCGCCGAAAGGATGGACAAGTTCATCTCCGGCAAGATAGTGCCGGAAATGCTCGTCCCCATAGTGGAGGCCGATTCCAAGATCGACTTCTCGGCCATAACCCCGAAGTTCTTCCGTATACTCAAGCAGTTCCAGCCCTTCGGCCCGGGCAATTCCAACCCGGCGTTCATCACGGAAGACGTCTACGACTCCGGCAACGGCCGCAAGGTCGGAGCGGAAGGCGTCCATATGAGACTGGACCTTGTGGAAGGCAACCAGCCCTACCGCCAGATTCCAGCCATCGCCTTCAATATGTCGGAATACTACGACTACATCAAGGAAGGCAACCCGGTGGACATCTGCTACTCCATCGTCGAGAACTTCTACCGCGGCAGCTCCTCCGTGCAGCTCCGCATCAAGGATATGAAAGAGCATAACGAACTGATATAATGGCAATCAACAACAACAATCTGAGCGAGCAGGAGATCCTGCGCAGGGAATCCCTCTCCCGCCTGAGGGAGCTTGGCATCAACCCTTACCCTGCAGCACTCTATCCCGTCAACGCCTCCACCGCTGAGATACTCAAAGACTTCAACGGCGAGAATTTCACCGACGTCTGCATAGCAGGTCGCATTATGTCCCGCCGCATAATGGGCGCCGCCTCCTTTATGGAGCTTCAGGACGCCTCCGGCCGTATCCAGGTCTATGTAAAAAGGGATGAAATCTGTCCCGAAGAGGACAAGACCTTATATAACACCGTATTCAAGAAACTCCTCGACATAGGCGACATCATCGGCATCAAGGGTTTCGCGTTCATCACCCAGACGGGCCAGCTTTCCGTCCACGCAAAAGAGCTCACTGTGCTCTCGAAGTCGCTGCGCGTGCTCCCCATCGTGAAGACCGACGCAGACGGCACGGTCCACGACAGTTTCGACGACCCGGAGCTCCGCTACCGGCAGAGATATGTCGACCTCATAGTCAATCCACAGGTCAAGGAGACCTTCGTCAAAAGGTCGAAGATAGTGACGGCGATGAGGGAGTATTTCAACGAGGCCGGCTGCCTCGAAGTTGAGACTCCTATCCTCCAGAGCATCCCCGGCGGCGCGACGGCCCGCCCGTTCATAACCCACCACAATGCGCTGGATGTGGATATGTATATGCGTATCGCCAACGAGCTCTACCTCAAGCGCCTCATCGTGGGCGGCTTCAACGGAGTCTATGAGTTCGCCAAGGACTTCCGCAACGAGGGTATGGACAAGACTCACAATCCGGAGTTCACCTGTATGGAGATCTACGTGGCCTACAAGGACTACAACTGGATGATGGAATTTGTCGAGAAAATGCTCGAGAAAGTCTCCGTCGCCGTCAACGGCACGACCAAGGTGCAGATTATGGGCAACGAGGTGGATTTCGGCGGCAAGTACCGCAGGCTCCCCATCCTCGAGGCCATCAAGGAATACGCGGGAGTCGACGTCAAGGGGATGAATGAAGAAGAGCTTCGCGCAACCTGCAAGAAGCTCGGCGTCGAGGTCTCCCCCGAGATGGGCGTAGGCAAGCTGATAGACGCCATTTTCGGAGAATATTGCGAAAAGAACCTCATCCAGCCGACCTTCGTCATCGACTATCCCGTGGAGATGTCCCCTCTGACCAAGCGCCACAGGGAGGATCCGACTCTCACCGAGCGTTTCGAGCTATTCGTCTGCGGCAAGGAGCTCGCCAACGCCTACTCCGAGCTCAACGACCCCATCGACCAGCTCGAGAGGTTCCAGGAGCAGGCCGCCCTCAAGACCAAGGGCGACGACGAGGCGATGTTCATCGACTACGACTTCGTCCGCGCACTCGAGTACGGAATGCCGCCGACCTCCGGCCTCGGTATGGGCATCGACCGCCTGACTATGTTTATGACGGGCGCAGAGACGATCCAGGACGTCCTCTTCTTCCCAATGATGAGGCCTGAAAAGTTCTGACCAATGAAAAGCGAAGAAATAAGCTCCGCTTCAAATCCGAAATTCAAAAAACTCCTGGTCCTCCAGGAAAAGTCCTCCCTGCGCCGCAGCGAGGGCCTTTTCGTGGTGGAAGGGCGCCGCGAGATAAGCAATATGCTCAAAGCCGGGTTTATCCCGGAGACCATATTCTTATGCCGGGACATCTTCCCCGACTGCGAGGCCCTGCTGGAGAAAGCCTCTGAGGCCAACCCTGACCTTCTGGTCGTGGAAATCCCGCGCGCGCTTTACGCCAAAGCGGCCTTCCGCGAGGGAACGGAAGGCATCGTCGCCGAGGTCCGCAGCCGCAAAATGAAACTTACGGACATCCCCCTCCGGGAGAATCCGCTGATTGTAGTCCTCGAAGCGGTCGAAAAACCCGGCAACCTCGGTGCGGTGCTCCGCAGCGCGGACGCCGCCAAGGCCGACGCCGTCATTGTCTGCGATCCCCTGACGGATCTCTACAACCCCAATCTCATAAGGGCATCCCTCGGCGCCATATTCACAGTCCCCTGCGTCGCTTGCGCATCGGACGACGCCATCGGCTGGCTCAAGGCCCACAAAATACAAATCCTCACAGCGCAGCTGCAGGATTCAAAACTCTACTACGACACGCCGATGACCGGCGGCACGGCGATAGTGATGGGGACGGAGTCCACGGGACTGAGTCCCGTCTGGCGCCAGTCCGCCGACGCCCACATCCGCATCCCGATGCTCGGGACGCTGGATTCGCTCAACGTATCAGTTTCTGCTGCTATTCTTCTTTTCGAGGCGGTCCGCCAGAGACGAATGGGCAGCGCCGCCACACAATATACCCTTTAGGGTATAACCTACACTATTATATTAATTTTTATACCCTATTTGATATAATATTAGGGATTTAGGAGATTGGCAATTTGAAGCCTGTGCGACTGACGCAACTTCTTTTTCTTTTACTACGAACTTACGAGATGTTTCCTAGTTGGAGCATCTTACCCACAAACAATTCAGGATTATTTTGCTTTTCAATCGTTTATCCTTATATTTGCACAGTTTCATTGATAAAGAAATTATGCATTATGTATGAAAATATCAAACAGGCCGTTGAGTATATCCAACTCCTGACGGGGATTAGGCCGGCGATTGAAATTGTAGATAAGAAAGGCCTGCACCTTCCGCTGATAATGACCGAGGGATTCGGTTTTTATAAAACTATACTGTTTGAAGAACAAGTATTTCTAATATGTCATCAGGATGGTGAGGAGAGCACTCCGGCGCAGATGCGGTTGCAGGCCGACCGTATAAGGCAAGCATTAAACGTCCGAGTAGTCGCATTCGTTATGGAAAAAGCGGCCTCTTACAACGTTCTGCGTATGATTCAAAAACGGATTAATTTTATTATCCCCGGCAAACAACTGTTTCTCCCGGATCTCCTGACAGATCTGGGAAGAAAGAGCGTTACTGACAATAATCAGACTGACTATGACGAGATTCCCGCTACAGCCCAGTTACTGTTGTTGTACCATCTACAGAAGGAGAATATGGAAGGAAAACACGGGGAGGACTTGGCAAAAATTCTCCGCGTCTCTCCGGCCGGAATAACACGCGCTGTAAAATGGTTATGTGCTCATAGCCTCGCCAAGTATGAAGGCGGAAAATACAAAGTCCTAAATTTCCTCTTTGACAAGAAAGAACTTTGGGAAAAGGCTTTCCCGCTTTTAGCATCTCCTGTACTGCGTATAGTATATACTGATGAATGTGTTTCGGGCATTACTTGCGGCCAAAACGCCCTGGCAGAATATGGGATGCTTGTGGAAACGAATTACCAGATAACAGCCATTGATAAAAAAAGGTATCAGACCATAAAACCCAAAACAGATCCGCAATATGGTGAAAACAGGATAGAAGTATGGAAATATGCACCTGAAATACTGTCAGAGGGTGGTTTTGTTGATAAACTATCATTATATTTGTCTATGCGTGACGACGAGGATGAACGCACGCAAAAAGAACTGAGAGTCTTATTGGAAGATATGAAATGGTAAAAGGTCTGGACAAATTCAAGGACTACTTCGCCGGTTACGAAGGGAACTATGTAATCATAGGAGGGACAGCTTGCAATATCTATGAAGAGATGATGGCGCAGGAACCCCGCGCCACCAAAGACATCGACCTTATCTTGATTGTGGAAGCCCTGACAGATTCCTTTGTCAAGCGGTTCTGGGAATTCGTCGTTGCCGGCCAATACCAGCAGCGAGAACGTGGAGAAGGTGAACATATGGACAAATCCGGTCGAAAACACGAGTTCTTCCGTTTCATTAAACCTGCCGATTCTTCCTTCCCCAAACAGATTGAACTCTTCTCCAGAAATCTGGGACTAATCGGTTTTCCTGCCGATGCGCACATCACGCCCATCCCTGTAAGAAAGGAACTTTCAAGTCTATCGGCCATTTTGCTGGATGACGACTATTACAACTTTACAATCAGCAACAGTGAGCTGGTTGACGGAGTACACTACGCCAATCCCTATAGTCTGATCTGTCTAAAAGCCAAAGCCTATCTGGATATGACCAGGCGTAAGGCCGAAGGTGAAGATGAAGACTCTTACGACATTGAAAAGCACAAGAAAGACGTCTTCCGTATGGCAGCCCTCCTTGATTCCGTACAACAAGTCGAGCTCCCTTCCAAGCTGTTGCAAGATATGAAGGATTTTGTTCAAATTGTTTCCGACGACCTACCAGGTAAAGAATTGTTCAAGGCAATGAAAACCCCGGCCCTCAAAGCAGAATCCCTTTTGGAGAGCATTAGAGAGATTTTCCTAAGCACGTGACAAAGCGGGTATCGCTGAGGGACTTCATCCCCGGGAACAGATAGAGTTCCTGCAGATTCAATAGGTTAATTTGCCGGCACCTCGACTTCCTTGACGATGGTGACGGTGTCGCGGATGACGC
Source organism: Bacteroidales bacterium (assembly GCA_017553405.1). Classification (GTDB taxonomy): domain Bacteria; phylum Bacteroidota; class Bacteroidia; order Bacteroidales; family UBA932; genus Cryptobacteroides. The sequence goes on along the minus strand of JAFZME010000002.1, from coordinate 5,105 downwards.
GGACGAACGTGTTGGTCGCGCGTATAGTGTCGACAACGACGACGGGGCCGGCCTTGACAGTGTCGGTGATGACGACGGGGCCGGCTTTTATCGTATCGATGATAACGACAGGGGCGACGGCGGTCGTGTCAGGCGCGGGAAGTTCTTCCTCGACGCCACGACGCTGGACCGAGCCGCGACCGAAAGCAAGGCGGGCCTTGAGGCCGAAGCCGATGGTCTTCGGGCGCGAGGTGAGATTCTCGCTGTAGGACGGAATTGTGGCTTCAACCCTCTTGCTGCCGTTGCTGTCGGTGATTTTCACCGAGGGCGTTGGAGCCGCGCAGGAGGAAAGGACGGACGCGCCGGTGCCGTCGGCGGTCACGAGCGGAGAACCGCCGTCAGCCTGGGAAACCAGGCCTGCATCGATGAATATGCCGGTGTAAAGGGCGAGAGCCGCCTTGAGGCGCCAGCGTACGCCAAGTTCGATGGACGCGAGGAAATCGAAAAGTTTTCCGAAGCGGCCGCGGGTGGAGTAGCTGCCGGACTCCTCGGCCGGGGCAAGACCGCCGACCTGCTGGTAGAAAACCAGAGGATCATCCATACCTTCCGCCTCTTCGGACCACGGCAGGGTGAAATCGTACTCGTGGACGATCGGCTGATAAGTATGATGATAGGTCAGGGCGTTTTGGGAATAGCTGCCGGCAAGCTTGAAACCGAGTTTGCCGCCGGCCGCCAAATAAAAATGATGGCCGCCCGCGCCGAGGGGCGACATATACTGGACCATCAACGGGATGCGGAGCTGAGTATATCTCTGCTTCTCGCCAAGGCCCATAAGATAGGAGACGAACAGGTTGCTGTCGGAATCCCACTTGCCGGAAAGAGCGCCGTAGTCATAGGAATACTGCAGCGACGCCTGGTGGAACGACGCTTCAAGACCGGTGGTGAAACCCCACCGTGGATGGAAATGGACGGTGTAGAGGAAACCTCCTCCGCCGCCGAATCCGGTGTCGTTGGATGCGCCTTGCGTGTTGAACCTGAAAGACGACACTCCCCCGAACCCCTCCAGCTGGAATTCGTGCTTCGGGATTTCCTGCCCCCGAACGGCCAGGGCCGAAACGAGCAATGCCGCGAGTATGATTACGCTCTTTCTCATTGCACGGGCATAAATTCCATAGGTTCCCCTTCTTCCCAGTCGGTCACTGAGACGGAGAAACTGACGGATGTGTCTATAAGAATGGCATCGTCCAGTCTGAGAGACGCACGATAGGCGCACCCGGGCAGGAACTCCTGCGGCTCCTCAAGGGAGAAGCGATACTTCTTGCCGTCTGCCGTAACGGTCAGCCCCAGCTGAACGGCCTGGGGCATAAACAGGGCCACATAGGCGCGCGACTCCGCGGAAGCAGCCATAAGGCCCGTATGGACCGGGCCGCGTCCCGACAGGCCTGAGACCGAGCCGGTGGCCAAATCCACAGTTCCTTCGCGATAGACATCCGCAAGCGAAACATCGCTTATGACTCTGCCGCACGGATCTATGTCGAGGATTATCTTCGACAGGCGGTGTTCGAATATGAAATTGACGATATCACCCGGATTGACCGTGACGGAAGCGGTACGGAGGTCGGACGCAGTGTAGCCGGCATATAACCTCTGATCCTCCGACACGGAGAAGGGGAATATCTCTCCCGAAATTTCGGGAATATAAGGACAGTAGGCGGAAAAACGGGTGGCAATTTTCTGTCCCTCCTCCCAGTACAGGTCCTTGTCGGGGAAGATGGACTTGCCGTCGACGACGCCGCGCACGTTTCCGACGGCGAAAGGTTCGCCGGCAAAGATGCCGACCTCGTCGTCGTCGGAAAGCGTGACGTCGGTGGCCTTCACGTCAAACCCTCTCGCCGTGCTTGTGAAGCGCACGAGCGTCGGGTCCGTCGAAAGGCCGTGCTTCGTGCACCCCGCCGCCACCATCAGGATGGCGGCGAGGACACAAAGCGCCGTATTCCGCAAGTTAAACATCAGGGCTCAAGGGGTACCTTTTTCTCAACGAAAACCTTGCAGGAAGGATAGAAGAGGGTTATATGATAGGTCCCGGCCTCCTTGCACTTGATGTTCTTGGCGTTGGCCTGCCAGAGCTGGAGACCTTCGTCATTATCGCCCTTGCCGTCGGCATACCACCACTCGGGGTTCATACCGATGGAAACGACGTTGGAAGAGGAAACAGGCTGAGTACCGTCACCCCACTGGGCAGCCCAGCGGATCTTGAACTCGCTTCCACCTTCACCGTTCGCATCCGGACCTTCATCAACCGTGATATCAATCTCCCAGGTACCGTCCTCGGGATTTGTGCCGGTAGCGGACTGCTCCATCGGGAAGTCCTCGGTCCAGTCGGTGAGCCCGTTGACCTGGCCGATTACGGACCAGACATTGCTTTCGACCACAGGGTTATCGCCATAGGAGAGAGGGGTGGCGACCACATCCCAGTCGGTGATGTCACCGACGGAGAAGGAAGCGGCGTCAGTGGAGACCGCCTGTGCGGCGATATTGACCGTGGCAGTGTACTGCTTGCCGGCGACGAAGGTCATAGTGCCGTTCATAGAGTAAGTGTAGGTCGTGCCGCCCTCGACGGTGACCTTGATCTGCGGAGCGATGTCTGCCGCAGGGAGGATGATGGCCTCGAAGGTGTTGGCAGCGCTGTTGGGACGGTTGGCGATGATTGAAGCGGCGTCGCCGGAATGGTCCGTAACGGTCTTATTGGCCATATCGACCACACCGGTGAGCTTGGTGCCGAGGATCTCGACAGACTCGACGGCGGCGCTGATCTCCTTGGTCACGTTCACGACGAACTTGGCGCCCTGGTGAGTGAACGTCAGGGTGACGGGCTCGGCGGCTTCAGGATCGGCAGGGACTGCGACATTGGAGGCCACGGCGGTCAGAAGGTCTGCCGCAGCGACACCCTCGGCGCTGCTCTGGTCGGCTGCAAGAGTGAAGGTAAACTTGAACGGATCGGCAGCGGTCGCGTTGCAGCTCGCGCTGTAGGGATAGTAGGCCGCGAAGGTCGTGGCGGCCGTCTGGCCGGCCTGCCAGCAGATCTCGGAACCGGATGCGAAAGCGACGCCCTTGGAAGAGGTCACCGTACCGAGCACATTGAGACGCGTGATGGGAGCTCCGGCGAAAACGCCGATCTGGTCATTCTCCGCGAGGGAAGATTTGACGGTGTAGCTGTTGAGGTTGGTCGCAAAGCGTACCGGGCCGCCCTTTGAAGGGACCACGGGGCTCTCGCCGCCCTTGTTGCAGGCAACGGCCGCTAAAAGGACCGTGGCTGCGAGGATGAATATCTTTTTCATATCTGCTTACTGTTTTACGACATCGAGTTTGCAGGAAGGATAGTACAGGGTGATCTTGTAGATGCCGGCCTCTTTGCACTTGATATTTCCTGCATTGGCCTGCCAGCCCTGGAGATTGGTCCCGTCATAGAACCACCAGGAAGGATCGCCGCCGACAGCGACGACGTTGCCATTGGATGCAGATCCCCAGTCGCCGGCCCAGCGGAGCTTGAACTCGTCGCCGGTGTTGTCACCGTCAGCGCCATCAGCTACAGTGATGGTGGTTTCCCAGGTACCGTCTTCAGGGTTGGTCCCCGTGGCGGTCTGAGTCATCGGGAAATCCTCATTCCAGGAAGAGCCGTTGACAGTGCCGATAACGCTCCATACATCGCCGGCGGCAGCCACGGGATTGGTAAAGGAGATGCTGGAAGCGGCGGTCCAGTCGGTTATGGCACCGGCGGAAAAGCTGGCCTGGTTCTGCTGGGCAGCATTCTTGGAGATATGGACAGTCGTGCTGTAGACCTTGCCCGGCTCGAAGGCCATTGCGCTGCCGTCAAGCGAGAAGGTATAGGTCGTGTTGCCGGTCACGGTCACGCGGATCTGAGGGGCGACTGTCTGAGGAAGAATTATGGCGTCATAAGTGGAAGCGCCGGCGAAAGCCGTAACTGCGGCGGCATCACCTGAAACGGTAACGGTCTGGGCATCAAGGTCAACCGAACCGGCCACCTTGGAGCCGAGGATCTCAACCTTGGTCACGGCAGCACCGATTTCCTTGGTCACAGTGACGGAAATCTTCGAGAAAGCGTGAGAGAACGGGAGCGCGACGGACTCGCCTACGGCGACATTGGCGACCTTGGCGATGTGAAGGTCTGCAGCGGCGACAGCGGCCGCGTCGGTCTGCGCCACGGGAAGGCTGTACCCGATCACGAAAGGATGCTCTGCGGCATTGGCCGGGGTCTTTTCGGCATCATACGGATAGTAGGCGGCGAACGTCGTCGCGGCGGTCTGGCCGGCCTGCCAGTTGATGGCGGAAGCGAGGTTGACGGCTCCACCGGTAGCGACGGTGCCCTTGACATTGTAACGTGCGATAGGGGCTCCGGCGAAAATTCCGATTTCGTCGCCGACCTCGAATGCGGACGAGGTGGCCCTTGTGTCGAACTGGTATTTCAGTTCGGCCGTGAATTTGACGGGTGCGCCCTCATCGGGAACGACGGGAGCGGCCTCCTTGTTGCAGCTCACTGCAAAAAGGGCGGCAGCGGCTAAAAGAAGTAAAACTTTCTTCATAGTATATTGGATTTTTTAATTCTTTGCGGTTACATAAAGGTCACCGGCGCCCTCGCCATAGGTGACGAGTTTGAGGGTGTACTGCCCGGCCGCAGGCAGGGCGATGTTGCAGTTAGGCTCTTCAGCCGAGCCGCTGGCAAGGTGATAGGTGGGATGAGTCTCGGTGGTCGCCGCAATCCATTCGGCCTCGATTGTCCTGACGTCGGCGGAAGGCTCTTCGTTGTTCCACATACCGTACTGGTAGTCCCAGGCGCCATTGAAACGGAACTTGAATTCGTCGCCGGCGGCATAGGTGATGTCGATGCTCCAGGTGTTGTCCTGGCCATCGGTCATTACGAAGTCCTTGTTCCAGTTGGAACCCATAATCTTTCCGATTACGGACCACTTGTCCTTGACGGAGACCACTTCCTGGCCGCCGAAGACAGGATTCTCCTCGGCATCTTCCCAGTCGGTCACCTGGAGGGTGAAGGACACGGCGCCGGCCACGGTCTCTTCCGTGATGGCGATATCGGCGGTGTAGCGCTT
>JAFZME010000100.1 GCA_017553405.1 Bacteroidales bacterium | reverse complement strand
GGCGGAGGAAGGCATCTTCGTGACCGGCTTCTACTATCCCGTCGTGCCGAAGGGCCAGGCGCGCATCCGCGTCCAGCTTTCCGCCGCGCACAAAAAAGAACACCTCGACAAGGCGATTGCCGCATTTGTCAAGGTGGGAAGTGAGCTTGGAGTGATCAAATAAATTCCTTCAACTCTTTCCAGAGTTTCTGAGAGGGGAGTCCTGCAATGTTGTAGAACGACCCCTCTACTTTTTCTATCCCTATGTAGCCGATCCATTCCTGGATGCCGTAGGCGCCTGCCTTGTCGAAAGGCTTGTATTTGTCCACATAGAACTCGATTTCCTCGTCGGTAAGCGGTGCGAAATGGACCAGGGCTGAGTCCGTGAAGGTTTTCATTTTGCGGACGTCGCGGAGAGTCACCGCCGTCACGACTTCGTGGACGCGGCCGGAGATGTCGTGGAGCATCCTCACGGCATCGTCGCGGTCTGCGGGTTTGCCGAGTATCTCGTCGGAAAGGATGACCATCGTGTCGGCCGTGATGAGGATTTCATCCTCCTCGAGCGGGCGGTGGAAGCCGAGGGACTTGCCTTCGGACATCCTGACCGGGATTTCGCGGAACGGAACGCCATCTTCGACGCTTTCGGTGAATGTGTTGCCGGTGTCGACGACAAAATCGAGCCCCATCCCCGCGATAAGATGTTGCCTGCGAGGCGAGGCGCTGCACAGGATGAATTTTTTTCCGCTGAGCATCAGAAAAGTTCCTTATAGGTCGGTACGTCGAAATTCCATTTGCCCTGGAGACGCATAACCCGCTCCATCTCAAAGCGGACACATCCTTTCCCTCCGGGATATTCCGAAACTATGTCGGCCGCTTCCTTCGCATCCGGAGTGGCGTCGGAGGGGCACACTCCGCAGCCGCAGGCCCTGAGGGCCTCGGCATCGGGCAGGTCGTCGCCGAAAAACATCACCTCGTCGGGCGACAGGTCGTAGCGCTTGCAGAACTTGCGCAGGTCGGCCATCTTGTCGCGTGAGCCCAGATAGACATCTTCGGGTTTCAAGCCGGAAGTGATGACGCGCGCACGTATGCTTTTTGAGCGTCCTCCGGTGACGATGGCCATCGGATAGCCCTGCATAGCCGCCATACGAAGTGCGAAACCGTCTTTCGCGTCGAAGGTGCGAAAGAGCTGGCCTTCGAGGTTGCAGAACACCCCGCCATCGGTCAGCACACCGTCGACGTCGAAAGCGAAAGCCTTGATATTCAACAAGTCTGTCACGACTTTGCTCCGTTATTCTGGATGAAATCGTTCAGGTTGAAGGTAAGGCCGCCGAGGTCTATCTTGCCGAACTGGTTTTCGTATTTCTGCAGATTGTCCTGCAATGCGCCCAGAAGCCTCTTTGCGTGCTCGGGAGTCATTATGATCCTGTGGCCGACAAGGGCCTTCTGCAGGCCGGGGAGCATAGTGGCGAAGTCGATGACAAATTCGCTCTTGCTGTGGCTGATGATGGCCAGGTTGGAGTAAGACCCCTGGGATGCTTCGGGCTTAAGTTCGATCTGAAGTTGTTTCTGGTTGTTGTTGGGTTCCATAATATTATGTTCTTGAATCGATTACTTCTGCGATATCGGAGACGGGGATGTCGGAATAGCGGCGGAATGTGCTGCGGCAAAGAGGGCAGGCGGTCGCTATCGCATCCGGGATGTCGGAGGTGAGGTTGCGGAGTGCGGCCTCGGTAAGTTCCTTGCGGTCGGCAAAACCGAGCGTAAGGCTGCCGAGGGAGCCGGAACAGCAGACGCTCTCCTCGCGGTTTTTGGCGGCTTCTACAAGGTAGGCTGAGGTGCGGAGCAGTTTGCGCGGCTCTTCGTAGATGCCGCTGCCGCGTCCGAGCTCGCACGGATCGTGATAGACGAAGTGGATGTCGCTGCGGCTTGGCTTGAGCCGTCCGCCCTGTACAAGATTGTAGAGATAGACGCTGTGGTGGATAACCTCGATCCCTTCTTTTTCAAGGTCATATTCTTCCTTGAATATGCGGTAGCAGATAGGGCAGCTGAGAAGCAGTGTCCTGCATTCGCTCGCCAGGATGATCTCCCTGGTCTTTTCCATAAGCTCGCGGGCTTCCTTGATGCGCCCGGCCATCATAAGCGGACGACCGCAGCAAAGGCCGCCTTCGCGGTCGATGAAGGTGTAGTCCACGCCGGCCTTCTTGAGCAGCGACTCCACGGCCTTGGAAATGCCGGGGGTGAGCTGCGTCATACAGCCGGCGAAATAGGCCACGGCGGCCTTGCCGACCGGAGTGGGGGAGACGGCTGCCGAGTAGTCTTTCCCGAGGGCATATTTCCGCAGCGAGCGCTGTGCCTGGCGGATAACGGGCCCGTCGACTCCGACCTGGCAGACTGCAGTACACTTGCCGCACATAAGGCATTTGTCGGATATTTCCTCAATGCGCTTTTCGTTGCGGCGACGGATCTGACGGTTGAGATAGACCGTCGTATCCTTTATGTTGGCCTTCTTCGCGCTCATCGGGCAGGCGTCGATGCAGACGCCGCAGCCCGGGCAGCTGAGAACCTGTATTTTGGCGAAGCCTTTGCGCGGGTGCCGTATGCACAGACCGGCGTTGCGCAGCGGAATAAGCAGCATCTCCGCCGGAATATGCATATACCTGGTGAACGGGAGCACGAACATAAACACGCTCAGCGCTATCGAATAGGCCCACCAGGTGGGGACCATATTGATCTCGTTGCCGAGGAAGCCGCGGACCATCCAGTTGAGCGGGATGATGAGGAAACTGCCGCCGCTGATGTGGGCGGTGAATCCTTCAGCGAGAAGCCGCAGCGGGAATATTGCCCAGAGGGAATACATCCCGACCATATCCAGCACGCTCGGGCGCGTGGTCCTCCGCATCCCGAACCAAAGGGAACGCACTCTCTTGATGATGGCGAGGGTGATGCCGGACAGCACCACCAGCAGGAAAAAGTCCATCAGGAAGAACAGCACCGCGCCGCCTATGGTCTCCTCGCTCTTGGCCACGAAGAAGTTGAAGAAAATCGGATAGTAGAACTTCGAAAGGTGGCCGGGAGCATACAGGAAGACTTCCAGATGTCCGAGCACAATCAGCATAAACCAGCCGAAGGCTATGCTTGAGTGCATATAGCCGAGCAGTGGATTGCGCTTCCACAGTTTGACGTGGATAAGGCAATTGAGGAATATGTCGCGGATATTCTTCCAGGCCGTCACCGGGTTGATGAGCGACACGAGGAAACGGCGCCTGTCCCTGCGCGGCAGATGGAAGATAATGTTGAATATCCCGAAAAAGCAGTAGCCCAGGACGAAGAACATCCCGGCGCAGAAGGGGATCACGAACGGATGGAAATCTGGTCTCATACGTTCTCCTTCTTCTTATAATACCTTTCGAGGGAAAGGATAAGGTGACGGGTATTGATCCCCCGGGGGCAGACCATCGTGCACTTGCCGCAAAGCATACAGCCGGAGAGCATAGGGGCTATGTCGACGCCCCTTTCAAGGGCGTGGATGACCTTCCTCACGCTCATCCCCGACAGGGGAGCGGCCGTACAGACCGCGCTGCAGCTGCCGCACTCCATACAACGGCGCACGTCTGGCTCCACTTCCAGCATTTTGCGGAAGAGGCTCGTGTCCACATTGTCGAGATTGATGGTGGAACTCTTTGCCCTTGTGAAGCCGAAGTCCGTCATTTCTTGAGGTAGTTGTGGATGGACAGAACGGCGGCACGCGCTTCAGCGACGGTCTCCGGGACGGTCTTGGTGCCCGTGCAGGTCCCGGCGAGGAAAATGCCGGGCCTGTCGCTCTCCATTATATTATATATATTGTTGCGGCTGCGGAGGAATCCGTCGGTGTCGATGTCGGCGTGAATCATACCGGCTATCTCCTTGGTCCTGGGGTTGCAGACCATTCCGGCCATAAGCACCAGAAGGTCAAGAGTGACCTTCAGCGGTTTGCCGGAAAGGGTGTCCTCGGCCTTGACCTGCAGGGAGCCGTCGATGGTCTCGCCGACTTCGGAAACGCGCCCGCGGATGAAGTGGATGCCGAAATCCTTCTGGGCGTTGATATAAAAATCCTCGTACTTCTTGCCGAAAAGGCGCAGGTCCATATAGAAGCAGTAGATCTCCGCGTCGGGGAACTTCTCCTTCATCTCGATGGCCTGCTTGATGGCGGTGACGCAGCAGACCTTGCTGCACTGGGAGTTGCCGGCCTTGAGGTCGCGTGAGCCCACGCAATGGACGAAACCTATCTTCCGCATCTCGCGTCCGTCTATGCGAGCGTCGTTGCCATTGTTGAACCAATGCTCGAGGTCGCGATTGGTAATGACCTGATTATATACACCATAGCCGTACTCCTCCTTCTTCTCTGCAGAGAAAAGATGGAAGCCGGTTGCGATGAGAATCGCGCGGCAGGCTATCGCTATACCGTTGGACAGGACCACACTGTAACCGTTGGAAAGACGGTTAAGCGAGGAGACGGTTGTCTCGAGGAAGATATTGGCTCCGGCAATTTCGGATGTCATCTGCTCCACGAGCTCCTGCGCCGAAGTCATATCCGGGAAAAGCTTATGCCACTCAGCTACGTGACCGCCAAGATGATTCTTCTTTTCCACTATTATTGGGCTGTAGC
>JAFZME010000099.1 GCA_017553405.1 Bacteroidales bacterium | reverse complement strand
ATGGGCAAGGGCGCGGAAGGCGCAGATGCCGCCGGCGGTGGAGCTGGCGGCTGTGCTTTCGACAATGATGTCCCCTTCGTTGCGGCAGTTCACGATGCAGCCGGTGCCTGCCTGGATGCCGCCGAAACGGCCCTTCCCGTTGCCGTAAACCGTTATAGTGCCAGTGTTTACGCAATCTTCAGTACGATTGGTGACAGAGGAGGACTCCAGGTTGGGCCAGCCGACAATCCCGGCGACCGTCGTATTGCCGTCGGTGGCGTCGAAATCGACCGTTATCTCTCCGTTGTTGGTACAGGAGACGATGCTGGAGACTTTCTGTCCGGGAGAGTAATATTCACCGCCGCAAATGCCGCCGACGTCGAGCAGGACGCAGTTGGTAGAAACCGTATGGCTCGTGGTGACCGCCTTGACATCCAGAGGGCCGTCATTGACGCAGGAGCGCACATCCCCGCAGGGAGAACCGACAATGCCGCCGATCTGGTGCCTTTCCGATTCTGCGGTAACGGACTCGATGGCGGTGAAAGTGAAGTCGATTTCTCCGCGGTTACCGCAGCCTTCGGCGGAGAATCCGGTGTATCCGTAGCCGGCGATACCGCCAATGCTTGTGAGTGCGTTGGAGACACTTCCTATTGCCGACGGACCGGACGGGTGGCTGGCCTGCAGCGTCAGCTTGCCGTTGTTGATACAGTCGCTGGCTTTCGCGGTCAGGTAGCCAACGATGCCGCCGATGCCGACTCCCTTCACGGAAGAAGAGTTGACGTAGGAAATGTCCCCTTCGTTGGAACAGGAACTTATCGGGCCGGACGAATATGCCGCTATGCCGCCGATCACGACGCTGCCGGTGGCGGCAGACGAACGCGAAATGCTCACGGAGGCGCAGTTGGTCACATTCTCGATGGTGCCGGAATTATTCAGCACCACCGGGGAGAACACGTCAGCAGACGGCTCGAAGGAGCCCTCGACAGTGAAGTTCTTCAGCGTGCCCGAATTGGAGGCAAAGAGCGGCGCGCCGGGGTTGGAGATTATATGTCCCCGCCCATCGAAAACGCCGGAGAACGAAGCCGCCGAGACGGACTCGCCCTGAAGGTCTATGTCCTTCATCAGAAAGACCTCGCCGGACGGGTCCTCCAGGAAGGCACGGAGTGCCTCCGCGTCGGGGATACCGCCCTCCGGGACAACGACAGGCTCCTCGGGAGGCGGCTCAGGCCCGGGCTCAGGGTCAGGCCCGGGCCCGGGTTCCGTCTCCCTTGCACAGGAGAGCAGAAGCAAAAACGCTATCGTAAGCAGACGTGCTCCTGACATCGCTATTTATCCTCGAGTTCAAGTATCTTCACCGTCATATCGCTGATGAGCATCATATTGGCGTTGGTCTTGACGTACTGGGCCTCACCTCCGGATGTTACGGCTGTTTGAGTGGGGCCGAAAGCGATACGGTCTCCATTCTCCACACCTTCCAGGGTGACGGTGAATTCACCCAGCGTCGTAAAGCCGCCTGTGTAGGTGATGGTCGCCTTATTTGTGTCAAGATCAAGTTTGTCCTTATTGGTCTTGTTGTTGGAATTCATAGCAGTGAAGTTGACACTGCTCTTCTGGACCGCAAGGACGGCCTCGTAGCCGCTCTGATAGCCGGCAGCGTGGATGGTCACCTCAAGCTTCGCCTTTTTGTCTTCAGGGATATTGTTGAGCTTAGGGGTGATCAGGTGCGTACCGTAGCCATACGTACTCACAAACACATAGCCCGGGCCGATATACAGACGTTCGGCGTAGCCCTGTGCCCACTTGCCGAGACGAAGACCGGAGGCTTTCCTGGCCGTCTCCTGTTTGGTGACCATACGCTCAGGGCTGCAGTACTTGCCCGAGGTTCCGTTGAAATCGTCTACCGTCCTGTCCTGGTAGGTTGATTTGGTGTTGGAACCCACGTCGTAGCCGACGCCCTGGGAGACCTCGTCGGCCATCCAGCAGAGCTCGCTGAAGTCCTCGGCGAGGATGATGTCGCCCACGGCGGCAGGGTCTTCACTTGGCTCCACAATCGTGAAGGCGTCGGTCGCACCAGGGATCACATCGCTTTCGAGAGGCTCCGATCCGTTGGTGTCAAGCACCTTGAACCAGTAGTTGGTCCCGGCATCCAGGCCTGTGAAGATGAAGCGCGGCTGACGGCCCCTCCAGCAGGTGTGACCTGCAGGAATGTTGTAGGTCAGTACCAAGTCGTTGCACTCCTCATCGCTGTAAAGCGTGATGGTGTAGGGCTTGCTGGTGTCGTCGTCGACGCCGTGGCCTTCAGTCCAGGTGAAGGTCAGGGTAGAAGACGAAGTGGTGACCAGATAGGCCTTTACAGGGAAGGTCTTGGCTATGTTGAACTCGGCGATCACGGACTTCTCCGTCATCCCGTCAGGGATTACGCTCAGAGTCGCCGACACATCCGAACCCGCGCTCGTTACGAGAGTGTACACTCCTTCGGCCTTTTCAACAGAGAACTCTATGCTGTTGCTGAGTTCCAGACGGATGTCGTCGGCCGGAATCATCGTGGGAATCTCGTCAAGCATATAGAGAACCTCTATTACGTAGCTTGAGGATTCCTCCACGGGGATGACATTGCCGACGGGCTTATAGTCACCGTCAACCCTGATGCCATTGAGGAGACTGCTCCTGATGGGGATCCTGGTGCCAAGACCGTCCTCGCTGACCACTCTCAGGTAAGACTGCGCGTCGTACAGGAAGGACTCGTCTGCAGAAGCGGCAGCGCCTAGCGTGAGGTTGCCGTCTTCGTCGACCGAACCGACATCCGGGTCTTCCACACTCCAGGTGAATTCGTGCTGCTCGCCGTCGGAAGTGTAGGTGGAGAGTTTCATATTCATTCCCGGGTAGCCGTAGATGGCGCTCACGCTGCGGCCCATCTCGTCGTTGATGGTGATGGTGTAGGCCACGACCGGGTTGACGCTGACCATACAGGCGGCCTTCTTTCTGCCGTCGGTGGATGTGGCGACCACATAGGTCACACCTTCGGCCTTCGCGGTGACCACGCCGTCGTTCACCTCGGCATAGGTGTCGTCCAGCACGCTCCACGTGACGCCCATCCCGAGAGACGCGGGAAGGACCGTCGCGGTGATGGTGGCGGTCTCGCCGACCTGGAGGTCTACTTTCTCCAGGCTGAGCACTACGCTTGTCGCGCCCTCGCCGACATTATCGGAAGACTTGTTGCAGGCAAGAAGCGCCGGCAACAAAAGAATTGCTGTTAGAATGAACCTTTTCATATTCTACTTGTTGTAGCGAACGGCAAAATAATCCATAGTGTTGTAGCCGCTGTTGTTGGCTATCGTGTTGTCGTCGTAGGAGTCCACGGACTTCGACGCAGCCCTGTTGCTGCGGGGCATAAGGCGGATGCTCACGCTCGGCTTGCCGAGTATCTCGGTAGGAAGCGGGAAGTCGTAGACGCGCGGGGCAAGGCTCTGCCAGTCGTTCTGGCTGGCCCAGATGGCGACATCCGGGACAGTGAATTCACCGATGTCGGTCCACTCGCTGTCGCTGTCCGCCGAAGTGTCGGTCGTGGTGAGGGAGTACTGGGCCTTCCAGTAGCGCGGGGATCTCGCCTGCTGGGAATTGTTGTACATAGCGAACTGCATCGAGACCTTGTCGGAAACAATCCCTTCGGTGCTGAAATTGACGAGCCAGCAATAGCCGCGGCTGTTGCCGGAATCCCACCAGTACTTGTTGGACCAGCTCAGCTTGAGGTTGTCCTTGAACCAGCCCTTGCCGTCGGTGTTCTGGGAGGATTCGGTGCCGTTGTCGACCCAGGGCTGATAGATGCCGCCTTCGTCGAGTTCAATCCCGGCGCCCTCTTCATATTTGTTCTTATACTTGCTTCCCGATTTTCCTATATAGAAATAAGTGGGAGAGAAATTGCTCACGGAACCGTAGGTGTGGCAGAGTTCTCCGTTGCCCTTGGTTGCAAGGATGGGGTTTTCAAGGACGGTCTCGTCGAATTCGCCGGGAAATTTCGCATAGCGGAATTCGGTGATGATGCCGGAGAAATTGTCGGCGAAATCCTGCTTCAGGTCGATTTCCTCGCGGACGAGGTGGCGCAGCTGATAGCGGCCTATGTTGCCGTTCTTCTCAAAGCTGTAGTACGGCTCGTGGACAACGATGCCGGTGATGTCGCCGCTTCCGTAGGGAAGAGTCTCCCCGGTGCGGCGGTAGGTGCAGGACATATTGGTGAACATATACATACTGCCGCCCTCGATGTCACGGATAAGAATCGGATACTTGGCCAGGCGGTTGTAGCCGCAGGCGCTGGTGTAGCCCTCGTTTACGGGCGTGAAGGGCCCCTTGCGCATAGCGATTTCGCAGTCCTTTATCTTGACGAGGGTGTTGATGTCGTCGTCGGTGAGCTCGCCGATGTGCTTCTCCTTCCAGGGCATAGAAGAAGTACCGTCCGCACTGGTGAGGATATTGTCGGAGCTGACGCCTTCGATCGTATAGCAGTAAGGCTCAGTTTCGGATCTCTTTACGACGGCCCCGCCTGCCTTGAGGCAGATGATGCTGTAGCGTATGAAATCATTCTGGTACTCTCCGGTGGAAGACAGAGCGGCGATGAGCCTGAATCCATACCGTCCGTCGGCGCTCTCAAGGTAGGAGGTGCGTTTCGTGAGGGTGTAGTCGATGACACCGGTGCCCTGCTGATAGTCGGACACCTGGGCGTCGCCGGCGTTGCCGCCCTCCGTCGTACTCACGATGTAGCCCTCGATGAGCGCATCGTCCGGAAGAGCATAGCCGCCTACGGTGGCCACGCTGCGAAGGTCTTCGGCGGTGAAGACGCTGCCGATATTATTGTCGGCGCGCGCCTGTATGACGGTGAGCATCTCGGACTGTTTCTCCTTCCATCCGTCCACATAGGAAAGGACGATGTAGGCACGGCGCATATAGCTGCGGTCCGTGTTGTCGGTGGTGGAGAAAGTGAGGGAGCTGCTGGTGAGCCGGCAGTCCTTGATCCACTCGTCGGCGCCGGAAATACGGACTTCCGTGGTGACCTCGTCGATGGGGATGTTGATGTCGGTCGCCACGGTGGAGGGCTCGCCCGTGCCGTTGTAGACCATCATCGAGCTGGCGGCGATATAGAACTTCTCCTCGACCGCCCCTTTCTGGAATATGGAAACGGTGTCCTTGCGGGTGGAAGTGGAGAAAAGGATGTCGGCGCGGCGCTTGAAGCCGTTGTTGGGATCGACGTGGACGGAAAGGGTGCCGTCCGATCCGAAGGAACCCGTGCCCAACTGCACCCAGGAATAGTCGTCCCTGTCCATCAGGGATATGGAGCCCTTCTTGTTGGCCAGGAAAGTGACATCGAAGTCTCCCCCATCCCGTTCAACAAGGAACTCGTGTTCCGCCATACCGAGCTCGTCGGGGGCGAAGACCTCGTGATAGTTCTTGTCACAGGATGAGCAAAGCAGTATCGCGAAAAATGCAAATACGGATATAATTGTCTTTTTCATACGCTATTCTGACTGGGTGACTTTGACGGTGTTGGAATGGATGGTGTCGCCCTCGGTGGAGTCGTAGGCACCGGCATCGGTGTGGGAAAGCCTCATATTGCAAGTACGGGCGACCCCCGTCTCGTTGGGGGCGATCACGATGCTAATCTTGTCCCTTTCCACGCTCTCGAGGGTGACCCAGGGGGTCTCAGGCTCATCGCCGGGATATGTGAGGGTGAGGAACATCTCGTCGAGATTGTACCAGAGGTTGGTGTCCAGAGGGATGATAGTGCTCATACCCTCGGCCGGGGCTTCCACTGTGGTGGCGTCAAGGTCCAGATCGCAGTCGGAATCCGACAGGCCGCCTTTCTGATACATATTGAGGGTGCGGGTCTCGCCGCCGGCGTGGAACACGAGGATCACGCGGCGTGCGCGGCCGTAATTGACATCAAAATCGAAGACCAGGTAGCCGGACTTGGTGCCGCCAAAGCGGTCGATGGACGCCCAGTCGACCTGGCGGTCCATCTCCACGGTCCAGGAGGTGTTGGAGAACACCGCCACCTGGGTGCTTCCGCCGCTGGCAGAAAGGATGTTGTACTCCGAGAGAAGCCCGAGTGTCTGGTTGTACTCGGCTTTCTTTTCGCAGGAAGCTGCGGCAAGCAGGACCGCTATAATTAATGCAATCTTTTTCATTCGTCTGATCCTGAAAGGTTATACTTGTCGTATTCCGGATTGGAGAGGATACGGCCGGAACGGGCGCACTGGACGTCCGGGATAGGATAATACTCGTGACAAGGACGCACATTCTCCTGCACGAGGTTGTAGGTGTTATAGGCGACCACCTGGTCGTACCAGATACCCCAGCGGACGAGGTCGTATTTACGGCCCCACTCGCCGAACAGTTCGCGGGCGCGCTCGTCGCGGATTTCGCCGCGGAGCTTGACTTCACCGACAAAGGAATAGGGAGTGAGCTCTGCACGGGCACGTACCTTATTGAGGTACTCTATCGATTTGGGGAAGTTGCCTTTTTCGCACCACGCCTCGGCGAGAAGAAGCAGCGCGTCGGCATAGCGGAAGATCTTGTAGTTGTTGCTGTCGTCGTTATGATAGACGCCAAAGCACCAGAACTTATGGCCCATCCAGACGCTGTTGAAATTCTCCGTGACAGTCTCTTCTTTCCCTGTTTCAGGATTAATTCTGGTGTGACTCCAGCTGCTGGCAAAATTGAATTCACGGCGGATATCGCCGGTGCCGGAAGGAGCGACGTAGGTCTTCATATAGCTGGACGGCTTTACCGGCCTGTAGCTATAGGCCTTGTTGCCCAGTTCCGGGACTATCACGCCGTCGTACATATTCTCAACTTTCTTGTCTTCCTCAGTCCTGTAAGGAATGACAATGGCGGAAAGGGCCGTGTTGTTATAGGTGGTATAGTCAATACCGCCTTCCTCCCACTCGTGGTTGATCTCAAAGATGGATTCCGCCGTGTGCTTGTTGCGGAAGCAGACGTCGGAATATGGATACTGTGTCAGATCGCCATAGATGGACTCCAGGTGCTCGCACGCCATAATGACGTCGTCCCAGTCCTTGTTCCAGGCGGCCAGTTTGGCTATCATCATCCACCCCATTGCCGCTCCGCAGTAGTTGTAGTTGACTCCGTTGACACGAATGTCGAAAGTGCGGATCTGCTCAAGGTATGGAACATAGAGTTTGAGCTCCTCGATCAGCGTCTGCCGCGTCTCGGTGGCGGGCATACGGCCGAGCTTTGCTATGCGGGCCATATCGTCCTCGTTCTCGACGTAGTCCTCATAGAACGGAACGTCGCCGAAGAAACTGGTGAGCACATAGTAATAATAGGAAAGGAGGATGCGGCACTCGGCCTCGTAGGGCGCTTTATCGCTCTCGTCCAGAGAGGATCGGTGAATACCGGCCAGGGTGCTGAGACACTTGCGAACTCCGTAATAGCACTGCGGCCAGACATTGTTGCCGGCGCCAGGACGGGCCGGGTTGATGTCGAAACGGGCGTCAGGCTGGGCGGAACTGGGCGTGGAGGCGATGTCGCAGGCGCCCTCTATCGCTATGTAGTAACGCAGGTCGTGGATAGAATTGAGAGGATCGTAGCAGCCGTTGAGGGCGGCACGGATCTGAGCCGGAGTTTCGAAGAACTTATAGGGGCTCACGATAGCCGACGTGTCTTCCTGCAGGCAGGAGGTCGCCAGAAGGGCGCCTGCCATAACCGAAACTAATATAATGAACTTTTTCATACGGCACATCAGTATTTGAATTGGAGGGTGAACACCACGCGGCGCGGCTTCGGATAGTAGGAGTTGTCGTAGCCGTTGGTGCCGCCGGAGGAGACGTCAGGATCGAAGCCGTTGTAGTTGGAGAGAAGGGCGAGGTTCTCACCCGAGCAGGAGATTTCGAGCTCGCGGATGACCTTGCTCTTGATGTTGAATCTGTAGCCGACGGTCAGTGTCTTCAAACGAAGGTAGGAAGCATCGTGAACAAGGAAGGAACTCGGCACGGAATTGCCGTCGTAGATACCGGCACGCGGAAGATTGGACTCGGGATTCTTCGTGGGGTGCCACGCATTGACCATATAGCGGAACTGGTTGGTGCGGCGCGAACCGGCCATATAGAATTCCGCATAGTTGAAGCACTTTCCGCCGTAGGCGTAGGTCAGATATAAACTTATCCACAGGCCTTTGATATAGAACGTATTCTGAAGACCGCCGGAAATAATGTGGTCGGGCGATCCGAGGAAGACGATGTCCTTGGAGTTGAGCGAGCCGTCGTGGTTCTGGTCGATGTAGATGGGGTAGCCGAGCTTCGTCGAAGCGGCGTCGTTGGCATAGGCGTGGGTGATCTTGTTGCGCTCGATCTCATCCTTGTTGTGCCATACGCCCGCATACTGGAAACCCCAGTAGGCGTTGACCGGGTAGCCGACCTTGTAGCCGATGGTCATATAGCCTCCCGTGGGCGAGTTTCTCGACGAGACCTCCGACTCGGCGCCGATATTGTTGACTATCGAGCTGGAATGGGAAATCGTGAACGAAGTCGTCCAGGTGAAGTTGCGCTTGACGATGTTGCGGGAATTGAGCGTAAGTTCGACGCCCTGGGCTGTCGTGCGGCCGATGTTCTGGTATTTGTTGTCGTAGCCGGTGTGCTGGGGGACCTTGACGGTGAGGAGAAGGTCCTTCGTGACGGAACGGTAGGCCTCGAAGGTCATACTGAAGCGGTTGTTGAGGACCGCGAAGTCGAGGGCGAGGTTGCCGGAGGTGGTCGTCTCCCAGGTGAGGTTGGGGGAAGCGATGCGGGCCTGCCAGTATTCCTGGCTGTAGCTGCCGCCGAAGGGATAGCCGCCGGAACCGGAGTCAAGCCTGGCCAGGGAACGGTAGGCCTGGTTGAGGTCGTTGCCGGACTGGCCGAGGCTCACTCTGAGCGAGAGGTTGTCGAGCCAGTTGACGCCTTTTAGCCAGGGCTCGTTGGCCAGAACCCACTTGAAAGCGCCGGAGGGGAAGAAACCCCACTTGTGATTGGCGGCGAAGTTGGACGCTCCGTCCACGCGGCCGGTGAATGTAAAGTAGTAGCGCTTCCTGTAATTGTAGTTGGCGCGGAGGAAGAATGCAAGCTTTTCCTTGACGACCTTTTCCGTGCTGGCGCCATAGCTCTCCTTGTCGGCCACGGCGGACATATTGTTCCATTTGACGTCGTCCACAATGAAGCCCTCGCCTCCGAGAGTGAAGTTGTGGCTCGTGAAATGCTTGTAGGTCTGTCCTGCTGTCGCGTCGAAATGGTGGCCGCTCTTGTCGAGGGAGTACTCGAGGGTGTTCTCGACATAGATGCTCTGCTCGCCGTAGTTTTGCCGCTGGGCATAGCCGCCCATTGCATCCGTCCTGGAAGGAAGGGAGGAGGGGGTGTACCTGTAGCGCTGACGGTCGAAGAAGTAGTAGCTGAACTTGGTCTTGAACTTCAGCGAGGGAAGAATCTTGATGTGGGCACCGACGGCGATGTTGAGCATACTGCGGTCGGTCTTGTCGGTGTTCTCCTTCAGGCGCACAACGGCGTTGTCCTGGGTGGACGCCGACTGGCTCAGGGGGTTATAGGAGTCGCTGGGCTTGATGAGCGGGGAAAGATATTGCGCGGCATAATAGATGCCGCCGCCACCGATTGCGGAGAGGAAGTTGTCCTGCCAGCGATACTGGTAGCGGAGGTTGGCGTAGAGCCTGAGCCATTTGAAGACATCGTTGGTCACATTGAGCGTACCGGTCAGGTTGCGCTTGCCACTCACCTTTATGATACCCTGCTCGTCATTGTAGGAAACGCCGGCATAGAACTTCGTCTTGCCCCTGAAACCGTTGACCGACAGGAAATAGCTCTGGTAGGGGGCGATCCTGCTGACATCCTTGATCCAGTCGGTGCCTTCGCCGTTGGTGAACGGGGTCTTGACGGACAGGCCGCTCAGCGGGGTCTTCATATCCATACTGGCGGAGGTGCCGATGTGTTGGAAATATTCGTTGCGGTAGATACCGTACTCCTCGGCATTCATCAGGTCGAGGTTGCGCGGGAGCATCGAGAAGCCGGCCGTCGCCTTGAAATTGATGGCGATGTTGGTCCCGGAATCGGGGGTGTCGGAGCTGCCCTTGGTCGTAATGATGATGACGCCGTTGGCGCCGCGGGCGCCGTAGATGGCCGTGGACGACGCGTCCTTCAGGACGGATATGGCTTCAATGTCGGAAGGGTTGATGTCGCTGAGGGAGGTCACGGCGTCCATAACACCGTCGACAACGATCAGAGGATCGTTGGAAGCGGTGATGGAACGGGAGCCGCGGATACGGATCACGGCATCGGAGCCGGGCTCGCCGTCGGTGGACGTAATTTCCATACCGGCGACACGGCCCTGGAGGGCCTGGTCTACGGACAGAACCGGCTCGTTGCGAATCTCGGACATCCTGACGTTGGTGACCGAGCCTGTAAGGTCGGCCTGCTTGACGGCGCCGTAGCCGATGACGACAGTCTCCTCAAGCACCTGGTTGGCGTCGGGGGACATCGTGACGTCGATGCTCTTGCGGCCCTTGACGGGGAAGACGTTCTCGGCATAGCCAAGGAAGTGGACGGACAGGTAGTCGCTGTCCTTGCAGTCTACGGAGTAACGGCCGGACGCGTCGGTCGTCGTGGAAGCGGACACGGCACCTTCCGGGCCGCCGCTTTTGACTACCACGATGGCGCCGACAAGGGCCTCCGAGTTTTCATCGCGCACGACACCGCTGATCTTGCGGCTCTGGGCGAACGCGGGGAGGAGCGCCAAAAGCGCCAGTGTTATGGTTATAAACTTTCTCATATCCAGTCAATCTCCTCTTCTTCTTCTCCGAAGTCTTCATCCTCGAACAGGGCGCCGAATTCGGCCTCGGAAACCTTGTAGGCGGCGAAGTTGTCAACGTGGACATAGACCTGGTCGTCGTTGGCCGTCGAGAATGTGAATGTGGTCTTGGAACTCATCTGCACTCCGTTACCCATCAGGAGCAGGCTCTTTAAATTGCCCGCATCAGCCGCATCGGCAAGAGGGACATTGACACGGAATGTCGTGGTAGCGGTGTCGTAGAACTGGCCACCGGAAACGGTTATGTCAAGAGTAATGTTCTTCGAGAGGAACTCGTTGTCGGTGTCGGCCCACGCGTTGAAAGAAATGTAGTCGAAATAATCGCGGCTTAGTTCCGAATACTCTCTAGTGGTGTACGTCTGTTTGCCTGTGATGGTGAGGTGCCCCTCCGGTTGGTAGGAGAAATCCTCGAGGAACCGGCGCTCATAGCCCTGATTGACGGAAAGGAATTTTCCGAAGGACTGGGCGGGGCAGGAGAAACTGAGCCTGGCCGAGCGGCGGGACAGCGAATTGAGATCCAGCAGAGACGCCGCATCGTAGGTCAGGACAATGTGACCCGGCTCGACTTCCTCTACGGATTTGACGGTGAACCAGTCGGCATTTTCATCAGCCTGGTCCCAGAAGTACTTCCACTTGAGATCCACGTTGGTGAAGACGTGGATCTGGCCGTCCTCGGCCCCCTCGAAGGGGACCTGGATGTTGTCCAGAGGCTTTTTGGAAGTGCCGTCGTACACCTTGATGTAGTCGCTGCGCTCGGGACGCAGATTCTCATTCTTATTGCAGCCGCAAAGAATGAAAATCAGGGATGCACATAGCAGGAATAATGGTCTTTTCATATTAGAATTACTTCATTTTCGATAGTTTGAAGTCCGCGATGATGGGATAGTGATCGGACGGGATGTAGAAGGAGCTGACGCCGGAATACTCGCGGGTCGTATACTTGTCGGGCTCAAGCTGGAGGTCGCAGCAGGCCTTGAGCATGGGCTTTGACACATACATGTAGTCTATCCTGAGGTTGCCGCAGGTCGGATAGAAAAAGTCGGGGAAACTCTCGCCGACAAGGTCGAAGAACGGAGAATGGAAAATCAT
>JAFZME010000098.1 GCA_017553405.1 Bacteroidales bacterium | reverse complement strand
CCTGCGGTTCGAAGGGTTTCCGCACCAATGCTTCCTGCAGCGAAACGACGCGCAGCGCCCGACCGAAGCCGCGCACCGCGCATAAAATCATTGCCGAGAACGCTACCTCAGCGCCTCGATTTCCTCTGCCGAGAGGCCGGTGAGTTCTACAATAGTCGCAACGTCAAATCCTTTGGCCAGCATCGCCTTGGCGATTATTGCTTTGCTTTGTGCGACCCCTTCTTTTATCCCTTCCGCCTTCCCTTCAGCCCTGCCTTCTTCGCGGGCGAAGTTATTTTCTACCAGTCTTGCAAATTCGTCTTTCATTGCTTTATCGTATTCTTCTCGTTGTAGCACTGACATATTTGCCAACTTAGAGGCGTTTGCAAGCTTCTCCAGCATACTGTCGTCTTCGAACTCAGGCGGGAACTCCTCGAACGTATGCATAAACTTGAATGTGAAGATAAACTTCTCAAGCCTGCTCTTGCACTTTTCTTTCTCGTCCTTCGAGTAAGGAAGACGGTCCATCTCAACAAAAATGAAGTTGATGGCATCCGTCATCTTCTCCCCGTTCCGTATGTTCCGCAAGTCGTATCTGCTTACATAACCGCCCTCAAGCGCATCGGGAGACTCGTGATCCAAGTTGAAGTTCAGAAGGCTTATCACGTATATCGGCCTGATGGAGTAATCCATCTTCCCTCTTTTCTCACTGTCTTCCTCTGTCTGCTTCTTCTCCAACTGCTCCCTCACGGGGACAAGTGAATAATACAAAGCCCTGTCCTTAAACGTCTTGTCCTGCGCGTTCTGAACTTCGACCAGAAACTCCTCTCCCGTTTCCTTATCTTGGCATAACAGGTCAAAAATAACCACTTTTTCAGAAACAACCAAACCGTGTTTCTCCTTGTTGTCAAAAATAATTGAAGAAATCCTCTTTCCTGGAATCAAGAATTCAAGGATTTCAATAAATAGTTCCTCATTTTCTTGAACGCCGAGAACAGTCTTGAGTGTTGAATCGTAGAGCAGGCAGGCGAATTTCCCGGCCGACTCGTTCATTGGTGATTGACGCTTTGTCATAGTAATTGAGTTTTTAGTGAAACAAACTGCATCCTTCACTGTGAAGAATGCCCGGCACTCCGACGATGAGGAGAGCCGAGCAACAATAATATCGTATTTCTCCCGATTCGAGTTTAAAAAACAAAAATAGTTTCAGGGGTAATCCGAATTTTTTCTTGGGGTACCCGGGAAAACGTAAATTTTTATTTCCCTGAAAAGGAGATACGCTCGGCATTGAAAGCCTCGGTATGACAAAGGGGAGATACGCTCGGCCTGAAGGCCTCGGTATGACAAAAGCGAAATTTTTCGCGTTCGCTCGGTATGACAAAGGGTGACGTTCGATTTGAATGATTTGGTCTTGTGGAGAAAAGTGATTAACTTTCGGAGATTGGGGTAACACGCAAAACTAATTGACTATGAGACACTCGAAGATATTCCTGATGATGATACTCGCGGCCGCGGCTGTGATGGCCTGCAAGAAGGATAACAACAATAACGGCGATGAGCCCGGGCCGGGATCGACGGTGTATACGGAACTGAGAGGCAGTTGGACGTTGGAGGATGATGGGATGATGCGCTATTTTATGACCATCGATCCCGACGTCAAGGAAAGTTATATAACTGTACAGAACCTCGGCGAGGCGGTGCATATTTATGACAATGTGGTCTATGGTGCCGACGAGATGGACGGGGAGATAACCTCATACGCCAAGTGCAATATCACAGCAGACCAGATTGTCGTCCCGATCAAGTCCGACGGGCAGCCCGAGGAGGGGTGGTGGGAGGAAGAGCCGGAGATATTTACCAAGGAAGGCAATACGCTGAAGGCCACTTGGAGCATTTCCGGCAAAGTGCTTACCATCGCGGGAGAGCCGATGAGCAAGATCGACAAGTTCAAAGAGGCCCCCTATGCGACCATATCCACGACCCTTGAAGGCAACGCGGCGACAATCGGCGCCGAGGCGGCCGTGGTAAAGATTCCGTTCACGGTTGCGCCCGCACTCCCCTGGTGCGCCGTCACGGCGATCAGGGACCGTTCGATGCTCCTTGCGGAGGCGACCATCACCTGGGATGAGAGCGAGGTCAGCGTGAGCATCCCGGCGGGGATAGAAGAGGGCTATGGCGTCGTCTCCCTGCAGGCCGAAGGCGCGAACGACCTCAATGTCACCATCAACCGCAAGATCGGGCGCGCAATCATCCCTTCCGTCACGCAGGTGACGCAGAATTACCGATATAAGGGCTACGACGACATCACAGTCACCGTCGTCAATCCCGTAAGCACATACCGTCTCGAAGTCAGGGCCGATGACAACAGCGCAAGCTGGATGAACGCCTACTTTTCCAGCGAAGGGGGCAACCGGTACAAGCTTCACTATCATCTGGAAGAAAACAACACCGGCGCCTCCCGCACCGGCAAGTTAATCCTTTCATATACAGACACCTACGGCTCGGGCGCTCCGGCGCCCGAAGTGGAGGTCACCGTCACACAGACCTACGAAGCCCCCACATTTACCTTCACACCGTCCGTCGCATCCGCCGGTTTCCTCGAGGAGGAAGTGAGCGTTCCCTTGACCATAGCTGGTGAAAGGGAATCCTGCTGGTTCGACGCCGGAAGCAATGACAGCTGGATACGGAACGTCCGCGTCGACACGGAATGGGTGGAGCCCGAGGAGTCCGGCGAGGAGTTCACCGAAGAGCCCGGCGAGGAACCCGGCGAGCCCGGCCATTACGTCCACACGCTCAGATTTACCGTCGACCAGAACGAGAGCACCACTCCCCGCAGCGGAGCAATCTACATCAAATACACCAAGTACTATGAGGGCGTATTGACAAACGTCTCCTATACCGTCAATCAGGGCGGCGTCGCACCGATTATAACCCTAGACCCCGAGGAGATGACGGTGGATTTCCATACTAATTATTCTGCAACCTTCTGCTACCGCATCGATTACGGCAGCAATAACGAAGTTATCACCACTGATGTCGACTGGCTCCATCCTTACAGCCACGAGTGGAATTCCGACGGCGAGACCAAGACCGCGAAGTTCAGCATCCTGAGCGAGAATCAAACCAAGGAGCCCCGCGTCGGCCATATACGGGTCACGGACGGCAGTGTCTGGAAGGAACTTACAGTCACCCAGACCGGCATCCAGTCCAAGATCATCGTGGATAACGACGTGGTGACATTCGATTATAACCGCCGCTACGGGACCAGCATCTACTACAGGGTCCTGGATGACTCAGTAGTCTGGCGGGATATACAAGGATCGAGCAATGTCGACTGGATGCAGCCGGTAAGACCTTATTTAAGTACGGAATACCATATAAATATTGAAGACAACAACTCCGGCGCTGACCGCGAAGGCATCCTGACACTTTCCTATGGCAGCGAAGTCTCCCGCGTGAAGATAATCCAGACCTACACGGCCCCGGAGATCCGTATAGAAAACCCCAACGTCTCAACGGACTATACCGCCAAAAGCGGGGTGTTCGTCAAATGCGTAGTCGCCTGGTCCCGCATATCTGTCGAGCCCACCTACGAAAGCGATGCCGACTGGGTGCAGACTATGGCCGTGACCAACGGCGTTCAGCTCACCTTCGCTGAGAACAAGACCAATATCGTCCGCTCGGCGAAAGTCACGGTCCGCTACCTCGACGATTTCACCGCCACCATCAACGTCACCCAGGGCATCCGCTCCTGGTTCGACTTCGGGCTCGGCTTCCAGATTGCCGCCTGCAATGTGGGGGCGACCAGCGGCGAGCAGGCCGGCACATACGCCAAATGGGCCGATGCGCCGTCAAAGATTACCGAAGGGAGACTGCCGACCAACCAGGAATGGTTCACTTTCGCAAGAGCCCTCACCTGGACCTGGGAGCCGCGCAACGGTGTCAACGGATGCGTCGGCAGATCAGACAATGAAGCCTATGCCGGAATAGAATACTTCCTTCCGGCCGTCGGCTACTATGACTACAATGGGACTCTGATGTACTCCGGCAGCTACGGCTACTACTGGAGCTGTGACACCGATACCGGTTTCACTCAGACTGCGTGGGTCGCAGTGTGCTCGGATGCGGTCTACAAAAAAGTCGACACCGGTTACTACATCAACATCAACAGCAGAGCGCCCTTCCGTGCAGTGAAATAGGATTTAGTCGCCGAGCGCCGCGACCATTACGGCCTTGATCGTGTGCATACGGTTCTCGGCCTCGTCGAAGACGATGCTGCCGGGGCCTTCGAAGACGTCTTCTGTGACCTCGACGCCGTCGAGGCCGAACTTGTCGAAGACGTCGCGGCCGACGCGAGTCTCGAGGTTGTGGTACGCCGGCAGGCAATGCATAAACTTGCAGGCCGGATTGCCCGTGCGGGCCATAAGCGACGCGTTGACCTGATAGGGCTTCAGCAGGGCGATGCGCTCCTTCCACACCTCGTCGGGCTCGCCCATCGAGACCCAGACGTCGGTGTAGATGAAGTCACAGCCCTTGACGCCGGCGTCGACGTCGTCGGTCACGGTGATGCGCGCGCCCGTCTCCTCCGCGATGCGGCGGCACTCCGCCACAAGCTCGGCCGCAGGCTGGAGGGCCT
>JAFZME010000001.1 GCA_017553405.1 Bacteroidales bacterium | reverse complement strand
TCCGCCGCGGCGTTCGCCGCCACGACGGCCGTCACGACGGCCACCACGCTCTCCACGACGGCCGGCGCCCTGTGCGGGGGCCTGCGAAGAGGCCATACCGGCGTTCGGAGAAAGATCCTGCTTGCCGAACTTCTCGCCATTGCAGATCCAAACCTTGATTCCGAGGGCGCCGACCTTGGTGCTCGCGATTGCGAGAGCGTAGTCGATGTCTGCACGGAAAGTGTGGAGAGGAGTACGGCCTTCCTTGAACATCTCGCTGCGGGCCATTTCGGCACCGCCGACGCGGCCGCTGATCTGGATCTTGATGCCCTCGGCACCGACTCTCATCGCGGTGGCGATAGCCATCTTGATGGCGCGGCGGTAGGACACGCGGCCTTCGATCTGACGGGCGATGGAGTCGGCCACGATAGTGGCGTCGACCTCAGGCCTCTTGACCTCGAAGATGTTAATCTGGACATCTTTCTTGGTGACCTTCTTGAGCTCTTCCTTGAGCCTGTCGACCTCCTGGCCGCCCTTGCCGATGATGAAACCGGGACGGGCCGCGTGGATGGTGACGGTGATGAGCTTAAGGGTCCTTTCGATGATGATCCTGGAAAGGCTTGCCTTGGCAAGGCGGTTCTGAAGATACTGACGGATGTCGTAGTCTTCCTTGATCTTCTCAGGGTAGTTGCCACCCACCCAGTTGGAATCCCAACCGCGGGTGATACCTATTCTGTTGCTGATTGGATTTGTTTTCTGTCCCATAGCTTATTCCTCCACTGCTGATTTCTTGACGTCGAGAATGATGGTGACGTGGTTGGAGCGCTTGCGAATCCTGCCGGCGCGGCCCTGAGGGCACGGGCGGATCCTTTTGAGCGTACGGCCTTCGTCGACCATAATGGTCTTGACATAGACATTGCCTTTGTCAAGTTCGCCGGAGTTGTCCTGATTCTTGGCTTCCCAGTTGGCGATGGCGCTGCGGAGAAGTTTCTCAAGACGTATGGATGCATCCCTCTTTGAATATTTGAGGAGATCAAGTGCGTGGTTGACCTCAACTCCCCTGACGGTGTCAGCGACAAGGCGCATCTTGCGGGGGGAGGTGGGGATTTCCTTAAGTTTCGCTATAGCGGTCTGCTTCTTGGCCTCTTTGAGCCTCTCAGCCATTAATCTTTTTCTTTTTCCCATAGCTTGAAACGTTATTTCTTGTTATTGCCTGAGTGGCCCCTGAAAGTACGCGTGGGAGCGAACTCTCCGAGTTTGTGGCCGACCATATTTTCAGTGACATAGACCGGAATAAACTTGTTGCCGTTATGGACTGCGATGGTGTGACCGACGAAATCAGGGGAAATCATACTGGCGCGGGACCAGGTCTTGACGACCTCTTTCTTGTGGGCGCCATCATTCATAGCGAGAATCCTTTTCTCCAGGGCTTCCTGGATATACGGTCCTTTTTTAAGTGAACGACTCATACTAATTCAGTTTAATTCCGTTATTTCTTTCTTCTTTCGATGATGAACCTGTTGGAAATCGCCTTAGGATTGCGAGTCTTGTAGCCCTTTGCAGGGAGACCCTTGCGGGACCTAGGGTGACCACCGGAAGCGCGGCCTTCACCACCACCCATCGGGTGATCGTGGGGGTTCATAACGACACCCCTGTTGTGAGGCCTGCGGCCGAGGTGACGGGTGCGTCCCGCCTTGCCGTCGGACTCCAGGTTGTGATCTGCGTTGGACACGGTGCCCACGGTCGCACGGCAGGAAGCAGGGACCATCCTGGTCTCGCCCGAAGGGAGGCGGAGGATAGCGTACTTGCCCTCGCGTGCAGCCAGCTGAGCGAACGTACCGGCGGAACGTGCCATTGCGGCACCCTGGCCGGGACGGAGCTCGATGGCGTGGACGAGCGTACCTACAGGAATTTCGCTGAGAGGAAGGCAGTTGCCCATATCGGGAGCGACACCGCTGCCGGATTCGACAACCTGGCCGACCTTGATGCCCGCAGGAGCGATGATGTATCTCTTCTCACCGTCCTCATACTGGACGAGAGCGATACGGGCGCTGCGGTTAGGATCGTATTCAACAGTAAGGACAGTGGCCTTGCAGGCATCCTTGTCGCGGAGGAAGTCGATGATACGGTACATCCTCTTGTGGCCGCCGCCGCGATAGCGGACGGTCATCTGGCCGGTGTTGTTGCGGCCGCCTGTTGACTTAAGGGGAGTAAGGAGACCCTTGTAGGGCTTCTTCGCAGTAATCTCGTCGAAAGCGCTGATGGCTTTGTTTCTCTGACCGGGAGTTACCGGTTTGTACTTCTTGATTGCCATAGTTCAGTCTCCTTTAGATGTTAGCGTAGAAATCGATCTTGTCTTCACCTGCAAGAGTGACATAGGCCTTCTTGAAGTGGTTCATCCTGCCGCGGAGGATGCCGGCCTTGGTGTAGCGTGACTTGCGCTTGCCGTTGTAATTGACGGTGTTGACGGAAGCGACGCTGACGCCGTAAGCCTGCTCGACGGCATTCTTGATCTCGATCTTGTTGGCGGAACGCTCAACGATGAAGCCGTAGCGGTTGCGCTTCTCGGTCTCACCCGTGAGTTTTTCCGTGACTATAGGTTTGATTAAAATTCCCATTGCTGCGTCTCCTTTACTTTACCCTCGATGAAAGGATGTCCTGGACGCCGTCAACGAGAACGAGCGACTTGGCGTTCATAATCTCGTAGGTGCTGATTTCGTCCACGGTGATGACCTTTACGTTGGGGAGGTTCCTGGATGAAAGATAAATGTTCTCGGAGTTGGAAGGGAGGACGAAGAGGACTTTCCTGTCGCCGGCCTTGATGGCGGAGAGGATGGAAAGGAACTCCTTGGTCTTCGGGGCTTCCATTGCGAAGGGCTCTACAAGCACGATGCTATCTTCCTTGGCCTTGTAGGAAAGGGCGGAGAAGCGGGCGAGCTGCTTGACCTTCTTGTTGAGCTTGCTGCGGTAGTCGCGGGGCTTGGGGCCGTGGATGTTGCCGCCGCCGACGAATGTGCCGGCCTTGAGAGATCCGTGGCGTGCGCCGCCGCCGCCTTTCTGGCGACCGAGCTTCTTGGTGGAATAAGCGACCTCGCTTCTGTCCTTTGCCTTGGCAGTGCCCTGGCGCTGGTTGGCGAGATACTGGACGACGTCGAGCCAGATGACGTGGTCGTTGGGCTCGATACCGAACACTTTTTCGTCAAGGACGACCTTCTTTCCGGAAGGGGTACCGTCGATTTTCAAAACATTCAGTTCCATAACTTACGCCTCCAAAATTAAATAAGAACCTTTGGCTCCGGGAACAGAGCCTTTGACAACGAGAAGATTGTTCTCGGGGATGACCTTGACAACCTGAAGGTTGAAGACCTTCACTCTCTCATCGCCCATATGGCCTGCCATACGCATTCCGGGGAATACGCGTGAAGGCCAGGAGGATGCACCCATTGAACCGGGGTGACGGAGGCGGTTGTGCTGGCCGTGGGTGCGGCCGCCGACACCGGCGAATCCGTGGCGCTTGACGACGCCCTGGAAGCCTTTACCCTTAGACGTGCCGACGATGTCGACGTAGGTGACGTCCTCTGTGATGACGTCAGCGAGCGTGACGGTGTCGCCGAGCTTGAGTTCTCCCGCGAAATCGGCCGGGAATTCGACCAGTTTCTTTTTGGGAGTGGTTCCTGCCTTTTCGAAGTGACCCTTCAGGGCCGCGCTGGTGTGCTTCTCTTTCTTTTCGTCATAGGCAAGCTGTACGGCGGCATAACCATCTTTTTCTACCGTACGCACCTGCGTGACAACACACGGACCAGCCTCAACAACGGTGCATGGAATATTTTTTCCATCAGCACCAAAGACGGAAATCATTCCGACTTTCTTTCCAATTAATCCAGGCATGTGGTGTAACTAATTGTTTATTAATATATTAACTAACCCGCGCACAATTTGCGGGCTGCAAATATACGATTATTTTTCTGATTTTCAATCAGTTTTCCACAATTTTTTCAACAATCCCCGCTTTGTCATAGCCTACGCCCCTTCTTGTCATTTCGAGCGCAGCCAGGAAACCTCAACTATCATTCCGAGGGCTTCGCCTAAGACTTGAGGTTTTGACGCTGACCGCATTCGCAGTCAGCAGGCAGTCCGGGCTTGAAGTCCAAGACTGCCCTTATTCTGAGACGGGACGCACAGAGTGCCCGTTGTAACGGCGGTAGGAGTACCTGCTGACACCGCCGGAACCGAAAAAGACGCACTTCGCATCTTCCGGGAGGGCCGGTGTGAGTGAAGAAGACCAGTAGTAGCCGCCTGACCCCGCATTGTCGAGATTGGTATCGTACCAGTAGCCAGCGGCGGGAAGGAAGATACTCTTGTCTGTGTAGCCTGATACGTTACTCTTTACGGTTCTTCCCGCTATGCCCGTGTCGTTATAATTACTCGTCCAGGTCCACGTACAATTTGTGCGCAATGCTGTCCACTCCTCGTCTGTCGGCATACGCCACTTGCCTCCTAGTATCTTAGATGCTGCGTCATCGCCTTCAGGGCCGATTTCCAAGACAGTTATATTATCAACCGAGCCATAGGACTCCTGGGTGTTGTATTTTGAGAATGACCCGGAAGAACTGTTGCCGAACTTATAGGTTGACCAACTGTAATTATCCTTCGGGTCCGTCTCGCCCCAGGCGTAATAGTCGCCGTATTTCTCCGGAGAACTGACAAATCCGTCTTTACAAAGATTACATTCAGCCCAATAAAGATTATATTTGGTTCCGTCGGTCCGGGTCATCACAATACCAAGATCAACAGCACCTTCAGGGGCTGGGATCGGAATGTCTTCTGTCGTGAAAGACATCGTCTCGCCGTAGGTGTCCGAGCCGTTCTGATGTACAAAGCTGAAAAAATAATAGATCGTTGACGGCTCAAGGCCCGTAATTTTCGCCGAGAATTTATAATTCGCATCTGAAGCAGTCGCTTTGACGGTCGCTTTGACGGTCGTGGAGTTCGACGGCATAATACCCGCCGACTTCGAATACTGGAATCCTATCTTAAAGTCAGGCGCCACTGATGACGCCATCACAACCCTTCCCTTCAAAACGGCACTGGATGTCGTTACCTGGTCTGCAGCAACCGTATAGGCCTTTGCTTGTGTCGAAGAGGAACTCCCGCTTTTTGACGAAGTGGGTCCATCACACGCGACTAAAAGGAGCGCAGCGATTGTAAGGACTTCGGATATCTTCCAAGATGCAGATTTCATATACCCCATTGAATGATTTAACTCGCAAAAATAGCAATTTAGATTATGATTAAAAACCTTGCAAAGATTTGCACGCACTGTGCTTTTGGATTAACTTTGTGGAAAACGAAGAGATTATGTCTGACCTTGAAAAAATACAGTTGTTCGAGAACAAGAAAGTTCGGACAGCATGGGATGAAGAAAAGCAGGAATGGTTCTTCTCCATTGTTGATGTTTGTGGTATCTTAACCGAAAGCAAGGATTATAACACAGCTAGAAAGTATTGGAGTAAATTGAAAGAGAGGCTTCTTGCAGAAGGAAATGAGTTGGTGACAAATTGTCTCCAACTGAAAATGGTGTCACCCAAAGACGGAAAAAGATATAGTACCGACGTCGCAGATATGCAGGGAATGCTGCGAATCATTCAATCTATTCCTTCCAAGAAAGCAGAGCCCATCAAGATTTGGATGGCTCAAGTGGCAGCAGAACGTATTAATCAAGCAATAGATCCTGAGCGTAGCATTGATCAAGCTATTGCAGATTATCGTCGGCTGGGCTATTCCGAAGCCTGGATTACGCGACGCATTAAAACAATAGAAATCCGCAAAGGGCTCACGGATGAATGGAAGCGGGGTGGCGTTACCCAGGAAGTAGATTTCGCCTTCCTGACAGACCTGATGTCCAAGACATGGAGCGGGCTCACCACCAAAGAGTACAAGAAATACAAGGGCCTCACCAAGGAAAACTTGCGGGACAATATGACCAATATGGAGTTGCTACTCAATGCCCTTGCGGAGGAATCGGCAACGGAACTCAGCAAGGCCCGCAATCCGGAGGGGTTGTCAGAAAACGCTTCGATTGCGCAAGAGGGTGCCGAAGTAGCCAAGACGGCCCGAGAAGACTTTGAAAAGCGCATCGGACACAGTGTCGTCTCTCCCGAAAAAGCCATAGACTATATCAAGTCCCCTGAGGAACTCCCTTTCCCAGACGAGCAGAAAGGCGACGATCAATAAACCTTTGTCATTCCGAGGCCTTCTGGCCGAGCGTGTCTCCTTCAAGTTGGGGCACGTTTTGAGGGTTAAAATGTGCCCAAAATCGCTTTTTTGGCGTTTGGGGCACGTTTTCGGGCCTGAAACGTGGCCGAAAGCTAGCGGTACTTCTTGTACTGCGGGAGGGAGAGTTTGGAGAGGAACTCCCGGACGGTTGGCTCGTTCTTGGGGCAGACGAGGAGGGCGTCGGGGGTGTCGATGACGAGGAAGTCCTTGAGGCCCTTGACGGCGACGACCTTGCCCTTGACATTGCTGAAGACCAGGGAGCCGTCTGAGTCGGAGACGAGGCTTTCGGGCGAAAAGACAAGCGGGTCCTTGCCGTTGCCCAGGGCGTCATATAAGGCGTTCCACGAGGAAACGTCGTCCCAGCCGAATTTGGCGGGATAGATCCAGGCGATGCCCGTCTTTTCCATCACGCCGTAGTCGATGGAGACCTTCGGGCAGTCGGCGTAGGCCCTTTCGATGAAGGCCTTCTCGTCCGGAGTGCCGAGATTCATCTCCCAGCCGACGAAGAGGCGGGTGACTTCAGGAATAAGCTCTTCCATCTCCCTGCGGAGGGTGTCGGCGGAGCTGATCACGATACCGCTGTTCCAGAAGAACTCCCCGCTGCGGACGAACACCTCTGCGAGGGCGGCGGAAGGCTTCTCGGTGAATGTCTTCACCTTGAGAGGCTTCCCCGGCTCGGAGGAGACATCGCCGCCGAGGGCCTGGATGTAGCCGAAGTCTGTGTCGGGCCTGGTCGGGACTATGCCTATGGACATAAGAATATTGTGCCCTGACGCCTTCTCAAGGGCGTCGGTGACCGTATGGAAGAATAAATCCTCCTCCTTGATGACAAGGTCGGACGGAGAGACCACCATCATCGCCTCCGGATCCTTCTGCAGGAGAGTGTATGTGGCGTAGGCGATGCACGGGGCGGTGTTGCGGGAATACGGTTCCAGGAGAAGATTCTCCTCGCTGATGCCCGGAAGCAGCGAGAGGGCGAGATCACGATAGCGCGAGAGCGTCACCACATAGATATTCTCCTTCGGGAACACCTTTGAATATCTCGCGTAGGTGCCCTGAAGGAAGCATTTCTCACCGTCCGGAGTGGTCTGGAACTGTTTCGGCTTGTTTTCCCTTGCCACCGGCCAGAACGACGATCCGCCGCCACCGGCCATTATAATGCAGTAATTGTGATTCATATCGGTTATCAATTATGTGTACATTGGAATCCACGCGGAGGGGTAGTAGGTGACTGTGCGGGTGTCTCCTTCGAAGATGACGGTGACTATGTCGAAAAACACCTCCAGTCCGCTGCCGGCCTCCTCGCAGTTGAGGTAGTGCAGGGCGGCGGAGGTGATTCTCCTCCTTTTGGCGGAGTCCACCTTGGAAATCGGATCCTCCGCTATGGGAGCGATAAGGCTTTTGACTTCGACGAAATGGAGACCGTCGGCGGCTTTGGTGATGAGGTCCACCTCCAGGTGGCCGGCGCGGTAGTTACGCTCCAGGATAGTGTGCCCAAGGCCCTCGAGGTGCTGCCCGGCGAGTTTTTCGCCGAGCGCTCCGCACTGTTTCTTAGTCATACCCGCCATCATCCGAAATCCACTATGGTCACACCGCTTCCCCCGAACTGAACGTGCTCGTCCCGCACGGAAGACACGGCAGGAATGGTCTTGAGATATTTCTGCACCTCCTCGTGGAGGGCGCCGGTGCCCTTGCCGTGGAGAATCCTCACGGTCGGAACATCCAGCATTATCGCGTCGTCTATATAGCGCGCCACTTTCTCGATAGCATCGGCAACCCTTTCGCCGCGTATGTC
Source organism: Bacteroidales bacterium (assembly GCA_017553405.1). GTDB lineage: Bacteria > Bacteroidota > Bacteroidia > Bacteroidales > UBA932 > Cryptobacteroides. The sequence goes on along the minus strand of JAFZME010000001.1, from coordinate 4,944 downwards.
TATCTCCGGACGGAACGAGAGTTTGCGCTCCTCTATCGCCGGATCACGGCGCAAGAGCGGGGCGTGCGAAATCTCCTTCACCGCCGAACGGTACTCGTTGGAAGTGACTTTCTCTATGCGGTCACGGGAAACGCGCGTCGTAATATTGCCCATAACCACCGACACGGCCTTCTGGGACACCTTCACGACCTCGCCGACAAGGCCGCTGTCCTTGAGGCGGACTTTCTCTCCGACGGCCACCGGGCCGCTGCGGAATGCCGCCAATTTCCTTTCGGCCTCCTCCTCCGGAGTCGGCACCGAAGGGTCCTGACCGGAACGGATGCGCTTCCTGCGGTTTTCGCGTTCGCGCCTCTGCTCGAGGTCCTGTATCTTCTTTTCGAGATATTGGTCGCGGTCCCGGGAGTCGGTCTCCTTTTTCCGGCCGAGAGCGCCGATGAAGCGGCCCAGCTCTTCGCGGGCCTCTTTGGTCGCGCCCTTTTCCGCCCCGGTCTCACGGATGGTGCGGATGGTGGCCTCTACCTGGCGGTTGGCGTCCTTTACTATCTGCTCGGCCTCCTTTTTGGCTTCGTCGAGGATGCTCTTGCGGAGTGCGCGGATGTCCTCCAGCTCCTTCTGGTAGCGGCCGGTGATGGTCTCCAGAGTCTTGTCGGTGGCGCGTATCTTCTGGAGTTTTTCATCCAGGACACGGCGGTTACGGGCTATCCGGCGCAGGTTTTTCTCTATGCCGACATATTCCTCCCCGGCCCGCGCTTCGGCGTCTTTGACCACGTTTTCGGGAATCCCTATCTTGCGGGCCAGCGCAAAGGCAAACGAGCTCCCCGGGACGCCGGTCTCGAGCTTGAAAAGCGGCTCTATCCTGTCCGAATCGAAGAGCATCGCGCCGTTGACGACAGCGCTGTCGGGAGCGGAAGCGTAGAGTTTAAGATTGGTGTAGTGAGTCGTGATGACGCCGTAGGAGCCGCGGGCTTCGAGCGAGGACAGGATTGCCTCGGCTATGGCGCCGCCGGCCGCCGGCTCAGTCCCGGAGCCGAATTCGTCGATGAGCACCAGCGTCCTACCATCGGCTTTGGCGAGCATCTCCTTCATATCCTCAAGGAAAGAGGAATAGGTCGAGAGGTCGTTGTCGATGGACTGGTCGTCGCCGATGGAGACCAGGATGCGGTTGAATACCGGCAGCTCGGAGGTCTCGGACGTCGGGATGAGCATACCCCACTGGAACATATACTGCAGCAACCCCGTGGTCTTCAGGCAGACCGACTTGCCGCCGGCGTTGGGCCCCGAAATGAGGAGTATCCTTTTCGAGGGGGTAAGGGAGAGCGTCAGCGGAACGATCTCGCGGCCTTCTTTGCGCAGCGCCTTCTCAAGAATGGGATGGCGGGCCTTCCTGAGGTTGAGTTCGCCGTCCTCTGAAATAATGGGCGCACCGGCTATCATATCGAGGGCCGTCTGGGCCTTCGCCATAATGAAATCAAGCTCTCCGATGTAGACCGCGGACTCTTTTATCTCCGGGATATAAGGACGCAGGAACTCGGTAAATGCCGAAAGTATCGCTGCAATCTCTCTCGTCTCGGCGAAATGGAGCTCGGCAATTTCATTTGTCAGCTCCACTATCTCGGCAGGCTCGATGAAGGTGGTCTTGCCGGTCGTGGACTCGTCGTAGACGAAGCCCTGGATCTTCCTCTTGTGGGCCGAAAGGACCGGAATGAGCATCTTGCCGTCACGCACGGCGACTCCGGCGTCGGCATCCGCGATGCCGTCCTGCTGGGCCTTGCGGAGGATGGCCGCCATCCGCTTTGACACAAGCATCTCCTTATCCTTGATATCACGCCGTATCTCCTGAAGCCTCGGCGACGCGGAATCCTTCATCTCGCCGCTGCGGTCGAGAAGCAGGTCTATCCTTCTCTGCACCTCGGAGAAATACTCGATTTTGGAAGAGAATTTCTTGAGGCAGGGATAGACTCCGTCCTTGACGCTGCGGAAGAAAGAGGTCGCCTTGCGGACGGTCTCGACGAGTGTCTTGAGCTTGCCGAGCGACAGGAGGTCTATCACGCCCGACTCTTCCAGGGGGACGAGAAAATGGAGACAGTCCACATAGCCGGAAGTCGGGAACGACTCCTCGAACATAAGGATGAGGCGCATCTCGTCGGTCAGGAGGATGCGGCGGCGGATTTCGGAAGGATCGGCGGAGAAAAGTTCACTTTGTACCCTGTCGGCGGCATAGTCCGTCATACACCGGTCCTGGACCATCCGCCTCACCCGGTCGAACCCGAGTTTCTCCTCGACTTTTGAAGCCATCACGCTCATACGGCCTCCTCGGCGCCCGCCGACAGCGATGCGCCTATCTTGAGCTTCAGCTCGTTTCTGCCGCCGATTTCAGTGACGGTGCCGCCGTTGACGAAGACGATGTGGCCGCTCTCTTCGGAGACCACGATCACGTCGGCGTCGCTCTCCTCGGAGATACCGACGGCGGCTTTGTGGCGCATACCGTAGTCGGGAGGAAGGTCGGTCGATGAAGTGATGGGGAGGGTGCAGCGGGCCGCGACAATGCGGTTGCCTTCAATGATCATCGCTCCGTCGTGGAGGGGGGAATTCTTGAAGAAGAGATTCATTATCAGACGGCGGTTGACGACGGCGTCGATCTTGTCGCCGGTGTCGATGATGTAGTCGAGGGAAGTCTTGTGGGGGAGGACTATGAGTGCGCCAGTCCTGGACTTGGACATCGCAAGGCAGGCCTCGGTGATCTCGTTGACGGAGCTGCCATCAATAGCGTTGCCCTTGACGCCGAAAATCCTGGTCACAAGAGCCCTGGTCCTGCGCGAGAAGGCGGAATTGCCGCCGATGCGGTTGAGGAAGTGGCGGATTTCGGGCTGGAATATGACGACGAGGGCCAGGACGCCGACGTCGAGAATCGTGTTCATAAGGGCCGTCATCATCTTCATATCGAGGGCCGAGACTATGACCTCGATGATAAGGAGGAGAATCAGGGCGAGGAAGATGTTGAGAGCCGAGGAATCACGGATCCACCTGAACACGAAAAAGATGACGAGAGCCACCATAATTATGTCCAGCACGTCCGCAAGGCCGAACTGCATAAAACTGAATATGGACAGCGTCATCATAGAGTGCAAATTTAACTAAAAATATGTTACCTTTGAAGTCCGATGTTAAAAGTTCTGAAATTTGGAGGATCCTCGGTCGCGGACGCTACGGCGATTTCGCGGGTGCTCGATATTGTGGAGGCCTCGGCGCGGGACGGGAGGATAATTCTCGTCCTTTCGGCCATCAGCGGCTGCACCGACGCGCTCCTTTCCGGCGACGGAAAAAAGCTTGAGGAGATTCACGCCCGCCACCTGCGGATTATCGGCCGCCTCTTCACCGGAGAGCAGCGGGAAGCCGCCCTGAAGGACTTCGAGACGCTCTTTGCCGCGATGAAGGCCGCCCCGGAGAGCGAAAGAGTCACTTTCGGCGAACTCTTCTCCACGACAATACTCTCCCGAAAGCTCTCCTGCGAGGGCTTCCGCACGGTGTGGGTTGATTCCAGAAAATGCATAGTCAAAGGGGATATTCCTCTTACTTATTCGCGTATACGGGAGGCTGTCGCCGGCGATGCCGACATTTTCGTCGCCCCGGGGTTCATCGCTTCGACCCCCGAAGGAGTCCCGACTACTCTCGGCCGCGGCGGCTCCGACTACAGCGCGGCACTCTACGCAGCCGCCACAGGCGCTGATTCGCTGGAAATATGGACCGACGTCCCCGGCATAATGACGGCCAACCCCAAGAAGGCGGCAGCCGCAAGGACGGTTCCGCTGATGTCCTACTCCGCGGCGCTGAGGATGGCCGACGGCGGTGCTAAGGTGCTCTATCCGCCGACCGTGGCCCCGGCCCGCGACGCTGGCATCGGCTTCCGTATCCTCGACACCTTCGCCCCCTCCGCAGGCGGGACGCTCGTCTCCGGCGAGGAGGCGGTCCCCGGGTGGATAGGCGTAGCCGACCGTGAGGACGGGCTCATCACGCTTGTCGGAGGCGGCCTCGAAGATCCGGCCGATTCCCTCGACAGGGCTCTTGGCGCCCTGCGCCACAGCGGCATCCAGCCCGTCTCCTGCGAGCCTTCCGGCAGCGACCTGCTCATCCGCGTCGCCCCCGCCGTCCTTCAAGAGGCCGTCAAGACAGTCCACCGGGAGTTCTTCGAGACGGCGCCCGTGCGCAACATCCGGCTCTTCATAGCCGGCGCCGGGGCAGTCGCCTCAGCCCTGCTTGAGACGATTGGCAAGAGCGCGCCCGGCGTGGCGGAGAGGACCGGCAAGCGCCTTGTCGTCTGCGGCATCGCCTCGTCGAAGCTTTCGCTCGTCGAAAAGGGCGGTCTGGAGCCGTCAAAAGCGCTTGAAAGCCTTGCCGCCAGAGGTGACGCTTCGCCGTTTGTGGATAAAGTACTGCAGGAAGAGGCCGACGGCGCCTTCTTCGTCGACTGCACCAACAGCCACACGATATATCGCGACTACGAGAGGCTGCTCGAGAAAGGATTCGGCGTGGTGTCCTCCAACAGGCGCTCCTTTGCCGTCCCCTTCGTCAGCTATGCCGCCTTGAAGGCCGCCTCGCTCCGTAGCGGCTCCCCGCTCCGTTACGAGACGACCGTCGGCGCCGCCCTCCCGGTGCTGGAGTCCATCTCCCGCAGCGCCAACGCCTCCGACGAGATAGTCTCGATCGAGGCCGTCGTCTCCTGTACGCTCAACCGCATACTCTCCGAGTACCGTGCGGAGGAGAGTTTCTCCTCGCTGGTGCGCAAGGCCAGCCGCGACGGCATCACCGAGCCGGATCCCCGTGTCGACCTCGGCGGCGGCGACGCCCTTCGCAAGCTCCTCATCCTCGCCCGCGAAGCCGGCATAGCCCTCGAAGCCTCCGACGTCGCCATCGAGCCGGTGACCGGCGGCAGCCTCGAAGGCCTCT
>JAFZME010000097.1 GCA_017553405.1 Bacteroidales bacterium | reverse complement strand
GTCCCGTAATTGTAGTACAGGTTGACCGTCTGCCACTGGTCGTACTTGAATGAGGTCTTGGTGGCAAAGGTGTTTCTCTGGTTGTTCGTCTGGATGGCAAGTTTGTCATCCTTGATGATGATGCCGATCGCTCTGTAGGAAGTGTCGAACGAGAAGATCGTGTCGTTCTTGTCGGTTCCCTTATGGGCGATGAAATCGAACTTGAAGTGGAAATCCTTCCGGTTCATCTTGTCGCCCAGGCACTCGTTCAGGAACTTGCACTTATCCTTGTTGTCATAGTAATAGAGACCGTTGCATTCGACTTCCGCCTTCTTGTTCAGGATGATGTTCGGCGTGTGCTTGACGTACTTGCTGTTGACGACGACGTTCTTGATATAGCCCTTGAAGGACTTGCCGTTGCTGTAATTCTTGGTGGAAAGCGTGTTGTCCAGGTTGCCGTCATTGAGGACGCCGACGGCGAAGTTCTTGCCGCCTGCCGGAACATTGACGCAAACCCAGCCGCCGCCATAGTAGATGTCAACATGCATCCATTCACCGAGCTTGTAAGGAATGCCGGTGTTGAAATAATTCCGCTGGTTGTTCGTCGTGACGTAGAGGGTATTCCCCTTCGTCATCAGGCTGAAGGCCCGCCAGCCGCTGTCCAGGGTGATGATGTTGCCGTAAGTCTGCGCGGTCTTCTCGTCGAACATGGGCTTGAAATCGAAGGAGAGTTCGAAGGCGTGGCGGTTGAAATTCTCGCCGAGATTGACCTGCCAGTACTTGGACTTCTCTCCGTCCTTGACATCGGCATAGAGACCATTGCAGTAAACTTCTTCCGGTTTGTTCAGCAGTTCCGGCAGTTTCGCGACTTTCTCGCTGGTGACGGTCAGGTTCCGGATGTGTCCGTTAAAGTTCCTGCCGCGGCCGAAATCCGTGCTGGAGATGGTCTTGTTCCCCTTGCTGACCAGTTTTCCGATCTTGAACGTCTTGCCGTTGATGGTGAAGACGCCCTGGTTGTAGGCGACGTCGATCTTCGTCCATTTCTTGAGCGTATAGGGAATGCCGGTGTCGAAATAGGTGCCGCCGTTGTTTACCCGGACGTAGAAGTTCTGGTTTTTCGTGACCAGGCTGAAGGCACGGTAGGAGGAGTCGATGGTGATGATGTTCTGGTCCTGCGCCGCGGCGGTCGCGCTCCACATGATGTAGATTTCCATCGACAGCGTGAAATGGTCGATGTCGAATGCGGCGGGAAGGTTGTCGATCAGATACAGGGCTTCCTCTTTGTCATTGTCCTTTCCGGAATGGACATAGAGACCGTTGCAGTAGACGTCTTTCGTCGGTTTTTCGAAGTGATACTCCATGATACTTAAGTTTTAGAATTAAAAGGTGGTTTGAACGGGGGTACTCCCGGTGAGTGATACAGCGGGGAGCATGGCTGCAAAGTAGGAAGGATCATAGGCTCCTTCCTACTTTGTGTTTTGAGGCAGAATTGCTTGGGTTTTAGTGTAGGTTTTGAGCAGTGATGAAACGGTAATGAATATTATTCGTAAAATTATACGTGAATAATAATATTAATAAATATTCATAGCGCAATATCGAAATAAATATACAAAGAATATTTTTAATCTACAAATATTATTGCAAAAATTTAAGAAATACTCCCGATTTGTTTAGAAAATCGGGAGTATATATCAGAAAATATGTCAGAAAAACTGTCGGCCGCGCTACCAGCTGAGCGTCTCGACGGTTACGCTTCTGTCCAGGCCGGGATACTGGATCATGTTGCCGGCCTCGTCGAAGGCCATCACGAAGAAGGAATACCGGGTGTTCGGCTTCAGATCCTTGAAGGTGTACTTGTGGAAGTCGGTGCCTTGATGGACAACGCGCCAGGGGTCCTCTTTGTCGTCGGCCTTGGTGAGCGCAACGATGTAGCGGATGTCCTTGTCCTGGGTTACGTCGTCCTTCGCGGGCTCCCACTCGATGGCGATGGAGGTTTCGGTGACGTCCTTGACGTTCAAATGCTTGCTCGGGGCAGTCGGAGCCTGGATGTCTCCTTCTTTAGTGGTGACGGTAAGGTATGCGTCCGGCCCGGAGTACTGGAGCACATTGCCAGCCTTGTCATAGGCCTTCACGAAAATGTCGTAGGTCGTGTCGGGCTCCAGATTCTGGAGGGTGTGCATGTCGAAAGCCTTTCCCTCGCGGTCGATACGCCACATATCGCGGGTGCCGGCCTTGCGGATCCCGACGATGTACTGGATGTCAGACCAATGGGTAGTTTCATCAGTGGCCTCTTCCCACCGGATGGTGATAGAATGGTTGGTTTTGTCCACAACTCTCAGTTGGCTGTCCCGAACGGTCGGAGCCAACGTGTCGCCGGACTTGTCTTCCAGGGTCGTAACGATCAAGCCGCCGCGGAAATCGTAATAGTCTGACACGCATCTCGCTTCGTCAACGACGTCTACATCGATGCGATAGGCGGTGTTGCTCTTCAAATCCCTGATGGTATAGGCGCAAATGCCCTTTTCTTCGTAAATGGTGGTTGCAGGTTCATGTGGATCAGCGTCGGCCTCTTTCAATATAATTGAATAAAGGAGATCCTTTTGCAGGGTGACGTTGTCGGTGGCTTTCTCCCACTTGATGGAGATACTGTGCGCCTGGACGTCCGTTACCACGATACCTTTGTTCTTGATGGTCGGGGCAGAGTTGTCAGGGCCCAGCGTGCGGACGTCCATGCCGTCGAAGTTTGGATATATCATCATATGACTCGCCTGGTCTACAGCCCATATCGAGATGGTATAGATGGTGCCCATCTTCAGTCCCGTGAAGGTATAGTTACAGATGCCCTTTTCCTCGTGGACAATCATCGAGCTCCCGCGAACTCCTTTTTCGCCAATAATAGGCATGTAAAGAATATCCTTCTCCTCTGTGATTTCGTCAGACGCCATCTTCCATTGGATGGAGATGCTGTGCTGCTTGACTTCCGTCACCTTGATTGTCGAGTCCGGGGCGGTCGGGGAGGGGCGGTTCCATCTGGTGGTGACGGTAAGGCAGGAGTCTACTCCGGGATACGCGGTCACATGGCCGTCCTCGTCGTAGGCCAACACGACGCAAGAGTACCTGGTGTAGCTCTTAAGATCCGTGAAGGTGAAAGAGTCGATGTCCAGCCCCTGGACGATATGCCACGTGTCGTCCGGATTGTCGGTTTCCTTGATCGCCACCACGTATCGAATCAGCCAGGTGGGCGTTTCTTTGTCCTTGGCTTTCTCCCACCTGATGGAGAAGCTGTTATCCGCGACAAAGATTACTTTCAGGTCCTTGTGCTCTACGTACGGGGAGTGGGTGTCTTGAGTTTCCATGGTTAGTGACAGAGTTTTAGTTTGTTATTGTTACACTAAGATAATTAAAAATTTTAGAAGCACAAAAAAACCCCGGCGCAAACGGCGTCGGGGTCATTCGAATATGTCCGGAAGAAGTTATGCTTTCTTCTCCTTGATCTCGTTGATCTTGGCTTTGGCCTTGGAGGCGGCTTCGCCTACCTCTTCCTTGGCTTCGGCGTACAGGTCCTTGGCCTTGTCGGCGGCCTTGTCATAGACCTCCTTGCCCTTGGCCTTGGCCTTGCCGGCCAGAACCTTGGCGTCAGCGAGGGCGTCCTTGGCGTCTTCCTTGACGCCGTCGTACACCTTCTTCACGCTCTCTTCGACCTTTTCACCGGCCTTGCCGGCATAGTACTGGACTTTCTCACCGAGAGTGACTTTGCCGTCACCGTTGAGGTCCATCGGGTTCTTTTTTTCTTCTTCCATGGTGTTTTAGTGTTTTGTTGGGAACAAATATAACTATTTTTTCATTCTTTCCCGCCACAGGGTGGTCATGTCTTCCAGCGTCTTGCCCTTGGTCTCAGGGACGAGCTTCCAGACGAAGAACGCGGCCAGCAGGCAGAAGAAGCAGTACATGCCGTAGGTGAATGCCGGGCTCCAGGTGTACATGGGCACGAAGGTGGAACTCACGATGAAGTTGGAGATCCACTGGAAAGCGACGGCGATGGCCACGGCGGCGCCGCGGATCGTGTTCGGGAAGATCTCGGAGATGAGCACCCAGCAGATCGGGCCCCAG
>JAFZME010000096.1 GCA_017553405.1 Bacteroidales bacterium | reverse complement strand
CGTCCTTGATTTCGCTTTCGGCGATGTCGCACTTTCTCTTCGACAGGAAGATCAGCGTGTCGGCTCCGATATACAGCGTGTCGCGTTTGCTTTCAGTTTCGCTGACGGACATCACCGCCGGGTCACGCGTCATATGGACACGCGACAGCGAGTCGATATATTCAATGCGTCCGGCAAGTCCGTAGGCGTTGCGCGTGGTGTCCATCACCTCCGCGTGCCCCAGCATCTCCACCGTGAAGAGCCCCCTGTCGTAGTAGAGGGAATCCGACCAGCCCTCCTGCTTGTCGTTCATTATATGGACTCTCTTGCGGAAGAAGAAGAGCTCGATGTCGCGCTTGTAGTAGCCGTCGTCGGCCGAGAGCATACTTTCATCCTTCCAGGCGTCGGTCCCGTAGCCGAAATAGGCCGTGTTCTCATCGGACTTGTACATAAGGCGGGACGTCTTCACGAACACCGAGTCGGTGTACATATTGACGTTGTCCATAAAGGTGAATTTCTTCTCCTTCGCCTCGTAGGAGCCGTAGCGGCTTTCTATGATCTGGCCGTCCTTGTCGCGCATCGATCCGCCGCTCTGGAATATTGCGACGCTGTCTTTTGTGTTGTAGTCGAGATAGCGCGTGCGGAGGACGTTCTTGTCCTTGTCCTCAAGCTGGACCGTCGAGCCGCGGAACTTCGCCATATCCTCGTCGATGACGTAGTCGGCGGTCTCGCTGGTCAGGGTGGTCTGCTCCTGGATCAGCTTGACGTGGCCGTAGGCCTTTATGATACGGGTGTCGGTGTTCCACAGGGCCGTGTCACACAGAAGGTAGGTGTTGTTGTGGAAAAAACGGGCGGGGCCGATGACTTTCCTGTAGTGGTAGCCGTTCTCTTCGAGAAGCTGCGCCGACTTTGCGCTGATGAGCGTGACGAGGCTGTCCGACCTGTCTTTTTTCTGGCCGGAAGCCGCTGCCGCCATCAGAAGTGAAAGGGAAAGCAGCAGGATTCTGCGGAGAGAGCCTCCCATCAGTCCTTCTTGATTTTTTCAGCCCATTCGGCCCTGTCGAAGCGGCAGTCGGCGTACATCGGGTCTATGACTATCCTCGTGGACTTGATCTTCTCGGAGAGGAACTTGTCGATGGCCTTGATCTGCATATCCATCTTGACCTGCTGGGTGATCTGGCTGTAGTCGTCCTTGAAGGTCGCGGTGTGGGCGGGGATGATCTTGTCGACCTTGATGATCTTGTAGACGGTGTTGCCGTTGCGGCCTTCGTTGTCGAGGGACTCGACCGGCTCGGAGACTTCGCCCTCCTTGAGGTCTTTTATCGCCGCGTAGTCCTGGGGCTTCAGCTGGTCTATCTCGAAATAGGTACTGCCGGTCTGCGGGTCGGCCATCTGGCCGCCGTTGGTCTTGGTGGAAGGATCCTCGGAGTAGAAGCGCGCCGCGATGGGGAAGGGGAGCGCGCCGACGTTGATCTCGTTTCTGAGGGAATCGAGTTTATGGAATGCGTTCTCGCGGTCGGCGTTGGTGTACTGGGGCCTGATGAGGATGTGGCGGGCATTGAACATATCGCCCTTTTTCTCAAGCACTTCGATGATGTGGAATCCGTCCGGAGTCTCCACTATCTGGGAAATGATGCCGGGCTTGAGCGACATCGCCGCGTCGGAGAACGCCGGCCAGAAAATCGACTTCGAGGCCATCCCGAGCTCGCCGCCTTTGCGGGCGCTGCCCGGGTCTTCGGAATAGATGCGGGCGAGCGTGGAGAACTTTTCGCCTGCGATGATCCTCTCGCGGAGGTCGAGGAGTTTTTCCTTGACAGCGAGGTTGGCCGCTTCACGGTCGGGGTAGATGCACACCTGGCTGAGCTGGTATTTGATGGGGACCATTGGCAGGTCTTCGATGTCGACGCTGTCGAGGTACTGCTTCACGTCGTAGGGAGTGAGGTCGGGGATGGCGGACGCCACCTGGGACTGCTCCTGCTGGGTAAGGCTCTGGTTGCGGAGCGCTTCCTTCCATTCGGCGCGCAGCTTATAGAGCGGCTTGCCGAAATACTCCTCGACTTCCTTGTCGCCTCCGAGGGAGGTCCTGATCTGGTCGATCCTCTGGCTGAGCTCGCCGGCGACCATATCTTCATTGACGGAAAGGGAGTCGATGCGGGCCTGCATAAGGAAGATCTTGGACTCCATAGAACGCTCAAGGACTTCGCAGCGGACGTTGTGGTCGGAGGAATAGCCCTGGGCCCTCATCATCCGGACTTCGTCCTCGATGTCAGCTATGGTGATGACTTCGTTGCCTACTGTCGCTACGGTCTTGTCTATCACTCCATTGTACTTCTGGGCGAATGCCGTCGTACCGAGAAAAAGGAGCGCCGCGCCTGCGGCCATAAGGTGTATCTTCATATTCTACTAATATCAATAGCCAGCAAAGATAGCAAATATTGTGCAAAGGAAGAATTTTGAAGTAGCAATGATATTATTTATATTTGCAATTACGTTTTAACGCTAAAACCGATTGCATCAGATGAAAAAAACCGTTCTGGTTTCCGGCGGGGCCGGATTCATAGGGTCCCACGTGAGCGTAGAGCTCATCCAGGCAGGCTATGACGTCGTTGTCGCCGACAACCTTTCCAACTGCGATATGACCGGCTACGAAGGCGTCTGCAAGATTACAGGCAGGGACGACATCCCCTTCGTCAAGACCGATTTCTGCTCGGAGGAGCAGACCGAAGCCCTTTTCTCGGCCTATAAGATTGATGCCGTGATCCATTTCGCCGCATTCAAGGCCGTAGGGGAGAGCGTCGCCAAGCCGGTGATGTACTACAAAAACAACCTGAGTTCGTTCCTCAACGTCCTTGAGGCCGCCTCGGCCCACGGCTGCCACAATGTCCTCTTCTCTTCCTCTGCGACCGTCTATGGCGAGCCCGACAAGGTGCCCGTGACGGAGGAGTCCCCGCGCAAGCCCGCGACTTCCCCTTATGGCAACACCAAGCAGATGTGCGAGGACATCCTCAACGACACCGTCCGCGCGACGGCCGGCACCGAGGGCGAGATCAAAGGCATCCTCCTACGCTATTTCAACCCCATCGGCGCCCACCCGTCCGCTCTTATCGGCGAGCTCCCGAGAGGCATTCCCAACAACCTGGTGCCTTTCATCACCCAGACGGCCATCGGCCGCCGCGAGTGCCTCTCCATATTCGGCAACGACTACCCGACTCCGGACGGCACCTGCCTCCGCGACTACATCGACATCGTCGATCTCGCCAAGGCCCACGTCTGCGCCGTGGCGCGTATGCTCGACGGCAAGATGGACAAGCCCTGCGAGGTGTTCAACATAGGCACTGGCCGCCCTGTTTCCGTCCTCGAGCTCGTCAATTCCTTCGAGAAAGTCAACCATCTCAAACTCAACTATAAATTCGCCCCGAGGCGCGACGGCGACGTGACCGCCATCTGGGCCGACCCCACACTAGCCAACAAAGTCCTCGGCTGGAAAGCGGAGAGGAGCGTCGATGAGACTCTCGCCGCCGCCTGGGCCTGGGAAAAACACCTTGCAGGAAAATGAAAATCGCAGGTATAGTACTACTCGTTCTCTTTTACGTCCTTGCCCCGGCCGGAGTCCTCTGGCTCTGCCGCAAGGTCAAGTGGATCGGCAAGATAGGCCCGATCCTTATGCTCTATTTCATAGGCGCCATCATCGCAAATATCGGGATTTTCCCCGCGGGCGACAGCCCTCAGAACTGGTTCCAGGAGCTGTTTGCCGGCGCGCCGAAGGTGCAGGACCTGCTGAGCAGCGCGATGATTCCGCTTGCCATCCCGCTGATGCTCTATTCGTTCACGTTCCGCAGGAGCGAGACGCGCGACACCCTCATCGCGATGGTGACCGGCCTTGCCGCGGTCGTGATTGCGGTCGTAGCGGGCTATCCGATTTTCAGCAGCCACATCAACGACGCACCTAAGGTGGCCGGTATGTACACGGCCTGCCTTACGGGCGGCACCGTCAATATGGCCTCCGTCTCGACGGCCCTCGGCGTGGAGGGGCAGCAATATGCCCTTCTCAACACCTACGATATGATAGTCTCCTTCACCTATCTTGTCTTCATAATGGCCATCGGTATCCGCCTTGCCCGCAAGATCCTGCCTGTCAAGACATTGGACTACAACGAGGCCGCGATTCAGGCGGAGCTGGAGAAGTCCGGCGCCAACCCTTATAAGGGCATTTTCGCTTGGAGTGGCTTGAAGGACGTGCTTTTCCTGCTAGGAGTGACCATCCTCATCGTCGGCCTCTCCGCCGGAGTCGCGGTCGGCCTGTCGAAGCTGCTGCCCGGGACCTTTATGATGTTCTTCATACTCACGATCACCACGCTCGGCATCGCCGCCTCCTTCATAAAACCGGTCCACGACAAGAAGTTCGGCTATGAGACGGGTATGTATTTCATCTACATATTCTCGATCGTGGTAGCGTCTATGGCCAATGTCAGGGCTCTGGATTTCTCCGGCGCCCTCTGGACGATAGGCTTCCTCGCTTTCATCGAGGTCGTGTCGCTGACGCTCCAGGTCCTCTCGGCCCGGGTGTTCAAGGTCGACGCCGACACCGCGGTCATCGCGTCGGTGACCTATATCAACTCGCCGCCCTTCGTCCCTATGATTGCCGCTTCGATGAAAAACAGCCGCGTCCTTATGCCGGGCCTGAGCATCGGCATCGTGGGCTACGCCGCCGGCAACTACCTCGGAGTGCTGTTTGCGACTTTGTTCGGATAATATGTCCCGCATACACGACAGGGATCCGCTCTACAATTTTCTCCGTCCTTACGTCTGCAGATCCTTCAAGAGGGCCTATCGGAAGATTGAGTTCCGCGGGGATTTTCCCCGGGACGGAGCGGTCATATTCGCTCCCAATCACGCCAACGCCCTGATGGACGCGCTCGCCGTGCTGACTTTGTCGGCCGGCCCTACGGTCTTCGTGGCGCGTGCCGACATATTCAAGAAGCGGCCGACGCGTGATATTCTCACCTTCCTTAAGATACTACCCATCAACAGGATACGCGACGGTGTCGATTCTCTCAAGGAGAACGATGCCATCACTATGAAGTGCATCGACTGCCTCCGCGACAAGGTGCCGTTCTGCATCCTGCCGGAGGGAACTCACAGGACCCAGCACAGCCTGCTTCCGCTCCGCAAGGGGATTGCGCGCATAGCCTTTGGCACCTATGAGGAAGTCAAGGATGAGATGCCGGTCTACATAGTTCCGGTGGGGCTTGAATACGAAGACTTCTACCGCTACCGTTCAACTCTTCTTGTCAACACGGGCAGGCCGATAGTGCTGCAGGATTTTATGCGCGAGCACAGCGACCTCGACCAGCAGCAGCAGATGCGCCAGCTCCTCCTGCTGCTCGAAGAGAGGATGAAGGAGACCATAGTCTATATCCCTTCAGGAAAGGACTATGCCGCCCGTTGGGAGAATGCCAATATGGAGCTCTCCAAGGCCCTTCCCGACGACCTTTCCGCCCGCCAGGAGCGTCTTCGCGAAGAGTCGGGCAAGGAGTTGTCACGCAAGGAAAGGCGCAGGGCGATGCATCTGCGCAAATGGAGGGTCCGCAAGGGCATATCGCTCCAGAGCCTCGTCTACAGGCGCAGCGTCTGGAGGGTTATCGGCAATATACTGCTGCTTATTCTCGGTCTGCCGCTGTTTATCGCGTCGGCGGTGCTGATTCTGCCCGGCCTGTTGACGGTGTCTGTGTTCAGGCGCAAACTGCGCGATCCTGCGTTCCGCAATTCGCTTCGCTTCGTGGCCTACACGATTATCAATCCTGTGGTCTTGTTCCCCATCTGTGTCGGACTGGCCTTCGTGGTGCCGTGGTGGGCGTGCCTCGCGGCCTACGTGCTGAGTTTCTTCGCCACGATCCTCTTCTACGACTGGGCCAACGGCGTCTCCAACACCGTCTCCGACATCAGGCTGCTGGCGTCTCCTCCAAAAGAAGAGCAATGAGCCTCATTACGGCGGACCTCACCGACTGGGAGGACGCCGATGTCGCATTGGTGATTATGCAGAATGTGATGGCTTCTGCCGGGTCCTCCGACCCTTCCGGCAATATGTAGCCGGAATAGCTCACGACCTGGTCGAGAGTGCCGCTTTTCATCCTGATCCTTTCCTTTTCGGCCTGAGGCCTGTTGGCCATCAGGTTGCGAAGCGTGCCCGGGGAGCCCGGCGAGGGGAGGGATGCGAGGAACTGTCCGGCGTCCGGGCCGGAGGCCATTACTTTCAGCATCGTCACCATTGCCTCGGGGGAGACTCCGTTGTGGCGCGAAAGGCCGCTGCCGTCTTCGACGATAATCCCTTTCGCAGCCTTGCCCAGCATCGATTTCAGTACCCTGCTTTCGGCCACGACGCAGCTGTCGTACTGTGCCGAACCGATCTCCTTGAGCCCTATCATATGGAAAAGCGCTTCAGCGTAGAAGTTGTCGCTGCGGTGGTTGAGTTCGCGCGCTATGAGGGCGAGTTTGGGAGAGAAGGTCGTGCCTATTGTCTTCAGGTCGTCGGAGGCCTTCAGAATGCCGGGCTGCGACGGGTCGGAGCGCAGGAGACCGTCGGCGTCGATGTAATGGGGGCCTCCCGTCACTGCCAATCCGCTCTTTGTGAGGTATTTATAGAAATAGTAAGCGAGAGTCAGCTCGGGGTATTTGTTGGAATATTCTTCGGTTTTCGGCTTTCTGCCGAGGGCGAAAGTCCCTCGCAGCTCGGAGACGGGCGCAAGGTCGGAGGTGTAAAGATAAAGGCTGTTGCCCGTGCCCGCCGGGCCCGTGACCGCCCTGTTGGTGAAATTCATCCAGGGGGTGTCGGGATACTTTATCTTCACGTTGACAGGCGCTCCCGCCGCGGCTCCCGCAGTCACGGGGAAGTCCTGCTTGTTGCGGTAGAACGACAGTCCGCCCCAGCCGGTGCCGTAGGCGGTGCCGATGTCGGCGTATTCCCAGGTCAGGTGCTCCCGCATCGCGCTGTAGAAGCGCCCGTCGCCCACAATCGCGCCCTCGATGCGCTTGATGCCGGCCTTGGAGAGCAGGCTTTTCCAGCTCTGGAACAGGGCGTTGGCGGAAAGGGCGATGGAGTCGCCGCTCGCCGTCGTCGGGTCGCCGTAGCCGACCACGTAGAGGTCGCCTTTCAGCGTCCCGTCCTCGATTTTGCCGGAGTAGGCGACCTCGGTCTTGAAGCGGTAGTCGGCTCCGAGCGAACGGAACGCCGCGCCTGTCGTGATGATCTTCATATTCGACGCCGGGACGAGCCTGGTCGAGGGATTCATCACCGCCAGCGTGTCGCCCTTCGGCCCCAGCGCCAGCATCCCCACGAGACTGCCATCGAAGGTCTGCGTCTTCATATACGACCGAAGCGTCTGCTGCGTTTTCGTGTTGACCTTGCCGGCCGCCGGTGCCGCTGTGATGGCTGTCAGCAGCAGAGCCGCTATTATTTTGCTGATTCTATTCATACTGCAAATATAATCAAGTTTCCGCTACGTAATCTACCGTGGAGCATAACAGTTTGATAATCACTTAGATGTTATATTTTTCTCTGCTCAAATTCAGGCAGAGAGAAAGTGCTTAACTTGCTTATCCTTAATGAGTTATCCTCCACGGGGTACCGCTTGCGGTTTGGTAAAAAACAATTATTTTTGTGTTTGTATGAGGCATTTTTGCAGAATATTCGCTTTAGGGGCGCTTGCCGCGGGGCTTCTGGCCGGCTGCCACGGGGAGGGCGCGCCGGTGTCGGAGGAGGATGCGCTGCTGAAGGAACTGATGGGAGCCATCGACAGCGCCGCGGTCTATCGCGCCAGGAAGGAGGCTACCATCGAGGCAAAGCGCAAGGAGCTGAAGGCGCTGATTTCGGAGGGGAAGGGCGCCAACAACGCCGAGGTGGCGGAGAAGTACCTGGAAATCGGAGGCTGGTTCGGCAGCTATATCGCCGACTCGTGCATTTGCTATGCCGACAAGGCGGCAGAAATCGCCCTGAAGGCCGGGGCAGAGGACCTCTATCAGAAATGCCGCTTCTCGAAGGCCTCGTGCCTGATGAGGACGGGTTATTTCAAGGAGGCCGAGCTGATACTCGCCGAGCGGGATCCCTCCTCGATGACCGATGACAACAAGGTCACCTACTACCGTATGCAGGCCGACCTGTATCACGCCTTGTACAAGGCTGCTGAGCAGGATGCGGAATTCCGCCAGTATTTCGTGGACCGGTATTCCGCCTACCGTGACACGTTTATGACGCTTGTCCCTCCGATGTCATACCAGTGGATACGCGAGGCGGAGAAGATAGCCGGGCGCTCGGGCAATTTCGAAGAGGCGCTTGCCCTCAACGGCCGCCGCTTCGAAATGCTCCCTCCGGGAGAAACACGCCGCCTGGCGGGCGTCCTGTTTGACCGTCACACGATCTATCGTTTCTATATGGGCCGCCCTATCGGCGATCACGTGGAATATCTGCTCCAATCGGCCATCTATGATGTCCGCAACGCCGCCCAGGACATCGCCTCAATGCGTTTCGTCGAATCCTGGCTGATCCAGAAGAACGATGTGGCCTCGGCCAAGAAGGTGGCCGACTACTACTACGCCACGATGGCCCGCTTTGGCAGCCGTATGAGGCTTCTGGATGCCCAGGAGACCATAATGCATATCAACGAGGAGTATCTTCAGATGATCTCCCGGCAGAAGCGGCTCACCCATCTCGGCCTGATAGCGATCATCGTCCTGTCGGTCATTCTCGCCGGCATACTCTATATCGTGCTGCGCTCGCGAAGAAGGGTGCTTACGCTCAATAAAAAACTCGACCGTTCCAGCAAGGCGGCCAGGAGCTATGTGATAGGATTTTTCAACCTTTACTCTTCGTACATCTCCCGGCTCCAGTCGCTCCGTTCGAAGATCAACGTCAATCTCAGGCGCGGCAACACCGAGTTCATCCTTTCCCTTACGGATCCGGACAAGGATATCTCCGGAGAGGAACTCAAGCAGATGTATTCCAACTTTGACGACGCCTTCCTCGACATCTTCCCCAACTTCGTGGAGGATTTCAATTCCCTGCTCCGCCAGGAGGAGAGGATAGTCCCCAAAAAGGGCGAAAGGCTCAATATGGAGCTCCGCATTTTCGCCGTCATCAAGCTTGGAATCACCGACACGACACGCATTTCCGAGCTGCTCCACTGCTCGGTAAAGACCGTCTACAACAAGCGCTCCGAGATCAACGGAAAGCTCGCCGTCCCGCGTGAAAAGTTTATAGCGAAACTTGCCGCAATTTAGAAAATTAAGGCTTGTTTTAGACAAATTTATATTTCCCTAAATGGGTTTTGAAAATAATTTAATTATTTAATAATCAATAGAAAATCCTTTCCCTAAACCGGAAGGGATTTCCTTTATTTCGTTAAACTCTTGGATTTTCGCGCGCGTATGTATATGTTTGTATTTCGCGCGTGGTACGTACGTGCGTAAGAGCGAAATGTTTTGCCTACAAATTATCAAATCGATATGAAAAAAGAGTATCAAATTCCTCTCATTGAAGTAATCTCGATGTTCGAGATTATGGATCCCGTTTGCGGGGTTTCCGGCGGAGAATACTCCGGGACCGGTCCCGGCTCCGGTGACGGCTATGATCCTGACTCCGACTAGAAAAATCAACGTTATGCGTAAACAATTCATACACAGCGTGATCCTCCTCGCGATAGCGGGGTGGGTCTTCGGGGCTTGTACAAACCAGCCCCTCCCGGGCAGCGAACCGGCCGATGAGCCCGTCATCGTTGAGCCCGAGACCGTCGACGGGATGGTGCTCACTGCAACCCAGCCCGATGGCGATGCAACAAAGACGACGCTCAGCTCTCTTGGAAATCAGAAATACGAGACTCTCTGGAAGACTGGAGATCAGATTTCCATCAACGGGACAAAGTCAGTAGCGGTTGCATCAGCGGACAATGGCAAGAAGTCCGTGGATTTCACGGTGAACGGCACGCTTTCGTCCCCCTACAATGTGCTGTATCCCGGGACCACGTCGGCCAATGTCATCACCCTTCCTGCGACTCAGAGTTATGTCGCGGACAGTTTCGACGGCACGGCCGCTGCCTCATATGGCGTGGCTACCCTGGGTGCGAACAATAAGTGGTCAGTCAAGTTCCACAGTTTCTGCGGCATCTTGAGATTCGCCCTTAAAGGCAGTGCGACTCTCTCCAGGATCGAAGTCAAGAGTCTCGGCTCCGAGAAGCTTTACGGCAATTTCACAATCTCCAATTTTACGACAGGCGCCTTTACCGGCGGCACGGCCGGCACGCTGACCTATAACATCGGAAGCGTTGATCTTTCCGCCGCCTCCGACACCTATTTCTATGTTGCGATTCCGGCACAGAAATATGCTTCCGGTCTTGAGGCTGTCGTCTACCAGTCCGACGGCGCTTTTATGACCCTCAAGTTCTGGGCAAACGACGGCAGCGGCTACACCCTTGAGAGGGACACAGTCTATGAGTTCGGCTCCAAGACCTACGCCGCCGGCCGCACTGAGAACCTGTTTGGCGTTTCAGACCTGGCAGCAGAAAGCGGCAGCGCGTCTCTTGAAACCCGCATAATTGTCGGCTGCTATAATCTGTATGCGAAGTCCAGCCGTACCAAAGATTATATGGATTTGGACAATTCCGCCGTACGCGATGCCCTTGGCCAGGCCGTGGCGGATATGGGAGCAGACATTATTGGCATCAACGAGATTGACAACAATTTCAAGTCCGATGGAACTTACTCCATTCAGAGCCTTGCCGAGGCTAAAGGACTCACCGGATACACCTGGTGCCTTGCCCATCCGGACGATATTCAACGTGATGGATGGATTCTTAATTACACATACTCTACGGGTTATAAATATGCCGACGGCTTTGCCTACCGGACTTCAATGTTCTCTATTACTGACCATGACTATGTATGGATTTCCCATACCGCGGACAACACCTACTACGACAATCGCGAGGACGCCTACGGCAACAGTGGCGGCCCTGAGACTACGTGTGCTTATGCCAAGTTTACCCATACTTCATCAAGCCAGCAGTTCTATGTGTTCGTAACCCATACTTCCACAACTGACCATATCGGCAGCGAGGTAGGTGCTACCCAAACAGATGGTAAGTATGACAAAGAGGACGCAGCCATTGTGGCACGCAGGCTGAGGATTGTCAACAACGTCAAGTATTTCTGCAACCAGAAGGCCGGCAGCCTCCCTTACATCGTGATGGGAGACTTCAACTTCGGGCCCTACTATGATACCAAAAAGACCAGGGCCGATGCTGCCTATTCGGCGTTCACCGGAAGCGGATACACAAACGCCTATGACGACGCGCTCGCCTCAGATGGCCTGTCCGGTTTCTATACCACTTATCCGGGGACCCAGACAGGCAGTAACTGGGGTGCTTCTTTTTTAACGAACCTGATTTATCCACAGTTCCGTATAGACCACATCTGGCTTAAGGACGGCTCAAGCCAGAACATCAAGGCCGAAACCTATAGGACAGTGCGACGCACGTACGATGTCACGACAAGTGAACCTGTCGTAGATGAAGAAACAGGTGAGCCGACGGGTGAATACGAATCCGTTACCAAATCGTGGTGTCCTTCGGACCATTTCCCTGTAGTAGCTCAAATCCTCTTTGAATAGATGCCAATAACTATGAATAAGATATATATTTTAATCATTTCGGGTATTGCAGGAGCATCTCTCCTGGCATTCAACTCCTGCTCAAAGATGCAGGAAGAAGACCCCTACGACGAGTCCATAGTGGCTACAGCACAGGATGGACTGGACGGTGAGGAAGTCACGTTTACTCTCTCCGTGCCGGATTATGCGGAAAGCGCTGAGGACGGAACAAAAACCTTCCTTGGCACCAAGAACGGCAGTTCCTATCCCGTGAAGTGGAGCGCCAACGACCCTGGGCGCATTACCCTCAACGGCTCGGCACCTATTGCATCCAACAAGGACTCCGACACGCAGATTACGGCGACCTTCAAGCCGGCTTCAGGACTGAATGTTTATAATTTCCTGTATCGCGGCGATGAAGGTCATGACAACCAGGTTACCATACCCGCCTCGCAGACCTACTATTCGAACGACTTCGACGATGCGGCAATGCCTATGTATGCGGCATCGGCTGCCAGGAGCAACACTGTCACCTTCTCTCACCTGTGCTCCCTGCTGAAGTTCTCCATAACCGGAAACAAGAAGATTGACTCCGTCACCCTCACAGCTGTAGACGGTTCCAAGTCCCTCTCCGGCACCTTCACCATCGGCAAGACCGGTGCAGGCCTTCTTAACGGCACGCTCACTCCGGCTGCAGGCGGTGGCTCCGTCAATTTCAATTTCCCCGGTCATTTACAGCTGAGCGGGACTGCGTCCGTCTTCTATATAGCCATCCCCGCAGGCACCTACGAGGGCGGAATCGACGTCCAAATCCTGGATAACGACCAGGGACACATGAACTTCAAGGTGCTGAAGGACAACACCACCATCACTGCCGGCAGGGTCCGGGAACTGGAAACTTTCGCTTATGAGCAGGTCAAGGATCCCACCCTCAAGCAGATCTGGAACGCTACTACATTCCAGGAGTTCGTAACCGCTGTCGCGGGCGGTGAGAAGAACCTCAACGCACGCCTGACCCCCAGTGCCGCTTCAATCGACCTTTCCGGCATCTCGTTCAACTCCATCAGCGACTATCAGGGCACTTTCGACGGCAACGGAAAGACTCTCAGCGGCCTTACGAAGCCCATGTTCAACGACCTCAAGGGCGTGGTGAAGAACCTCACGCTGAATTCCACCATTTCCATTACGGATGCAGCCGACTACAACCTCGGTATTTTCGCCCGTCAGGTTGTCCCTTCCTCGGAGATTGACGATATCGCCGGCCTGCAGAATTGCACGGCAAAAGGCTCCATTACCTACTCTCCTTCAAGCGCGTTGGGCGCCAACCCCTCCATCGGCGGTATGGTCGGCAACAACCGTGGCGGTGCCTTCATCAACTGCACCAACGAGGCTACGGTTACATTTGCCGACAACGGCAGTGTCACCCACACGGGGGACCGTCAGCCTTCCATCGGCGGTGTCGTCGGCCGCTCCCAGAAGGGCGGAGACCTCAATACGCACGGAAACATCTCCAACTGCTCCAACTCCGGTACCGTCAGCTGCGCCGAACAGTTCGAGGGTAACATCATGATTGGCGGCGTCATCGGCTACGGCGTTGAAGCGGCTGAAAGCATCTCCGGATGCTCCAACTCTGGTCTTGTGAAGGCCGCATCCACCTGCACCACCACCAAGGTCCTCCACATCGGCGGCGTGGCCGGTATGTTCAAGGGCACCGTGGAGTCCTGCTCCAACCTTACCGCAGGAACCGTCACCACCGAGTCCGGCAGCGCAGCGG
Source organism: Bacteroidales bacterium (assembly GCA_017553405.1). GTDB lineage: Bacteria > Bacteroidota > Bacteroidia > Bacteroidales > UBA932 > Cryptobacteroides. Next base: position 16,320 of record JAFZME010000096.1, on the reverse strand, counting down.
GAACATACCTCTGCCAGGGCGGTGTCTTCGGACGGCTCAACAACGGCTCCGAAACCTACTCAGGGATTTCCAACGCAGGTACGGTCAATGTCGCAGCAGTAGGCGGAAACACTCTCAGACTAATTGGCGGGGTTGTTGGGCGTTGCAACGAGGGTGCGACCCTCACCGAGTGCACCAATTCAGGTAATATCAACTATACCGCATCGGACGCCAACAAAACCTATATCGGCGGCGTGGTAGCCAGCAACACCACCTCCGGAAATACCCTCGAAGGCTGCCAGTCCACCGGAGGTACGCTCTCGTATTCCGGCGCTACTACCGGCGCCGACCTTTGTGTCGGCGGTGTTGTAGGGTATAGCAACAGGTCCATCACAAACTGCTCCAATGCCATGACAATCAGCGCTACCGGCACCATGGCTCGTGACAACAACAACTATATCTGTTTTGGAGGAGTCGCTGGATACGTGACGGGCGCGAATAACATCGTTACCAATTGCACCAACAGTGGCGCCATCAACTACGGACAGACCGTCACCGGCAACGGACAGACCTATGTCGGAGGACTCGTCGGTGCCGTCACCAAGAGTGAGATCTCCGGCGGCGGCAACTCCGGCACCTTCACTTTTAGCGGCCAGAATACCGCCAAGCCGTTTTCAATCGGCGGCATAGTCGGCCGTGTCTTCTCCAACGACACCGAAAGCGGCTATACGCTCAGCAATAATGTCACCAACAGCGGTGCCATCGTCCTTAATTCTACCGTAAGTGGCAGCCAGTATGCTTATGTCGGCGGACTCATCGGGCAGCACCTTCAAGGTAACATCTATGGCACCAACAATGCGTCTATCACCGTGACCGAAATCCACGAAAGTATGATGGCCCTTGGCGGTATTGTCGGTTATCTTGCCAGCGGAACCGTATCAAACGGTACTAATACCGCCAACGGCGACATTGCTCTCAACGGCTTTGTCTCCGGATACCACTCCTACGTCGGAGGTATTGTCGGAATGGCCTCCGGTGGCAGTTCCATTACTGCGGGTGGCGGCACCATTACCGGTGCATCCAACGCCGGCGATATCACTATCGGGTCCGGTTGCACCATCCCCAGAAACAACTATGTCGGCGGCGTTATCGGATACGCCGGCAACACGGTCAGCGGGGCTTCCAATACGGGTAATGTCGTAAATAATTACAGCCAGTCTTCCAGTTCGAACGCAAGCACTTACTTCTTTTCCATCGCCGGTGTGGCAGGAAAAAGTGCAGCCGCACTTTCCAACTGCTATAACACAGGTAATGTAACGAACAACGGTACAACTTACAAAAGTGAAATCAATATAGGTGGTGTAGTAGGACATTGTGAAGGTGATTTGACATCCTGTTCTAATGGAACCACATCCCTTGCCGGCGGTACTATCTCCAATACTGCCACCTCTGGAACGAATTCCAAGAATGATTTGCAGGTAGGTGGCGTGGCAGCCAATAATAGGGGGTATACCTTTACCTCCTGTTTCAACAAGGGGGCTGTGACAAATTCAGGTGATGGCGCTGTCCTTTCTATCGGAGGTATTGCTGCTTGGTCTAACGCCGGCTCCAGTTACGCTTCCGCTTGCTATAACACCGGAGCGATTTCCAATTCCGGAGCCAGCAATATAACTACAGCAAACCAGAAATGGGATGTAACGGACAAATACGGTGTTCGTATGGGAGGAATAGTTGGTTGTGCCAAAGACGCCAACACTTTTGCTGGCACAAGCGGAACCTATAACTATAATAACGGGTCAATTACTGAATCTTCATCAACCAAGTATGTGGCTGTTGCCGGTATATGCGGTTGGGCCAACAATGTTTCCTCCGGTTTTGCATATTGTCGCAATAATGCTGACGGTGACATTTTAATAGAAAACAATGAGCGTATCAATGTCGTTGTCGGCGGTATTCTAGGAATAGCAGCAGATGCTTCAATCCAGGTTAGTTATACCAGGAATGCCGGTACTATAGAGTTTAAGGAACTCTCTTTCCCCGATAGCGGAGCTAATCAGGGCATATTTGCCGGCGGCATTCTTGGAGTTAATTCAGTAAGTTATGAAGGTGAAGGTTCATTCACTATTACTCATTGTTCGAACCGTGGAAATATTCAGAATAACACACGAAGCTGGAATTCACCAGACCTCCTTACTAATTATTCTGGCATAGGCTATTCCTATGTCGGTGGTATTGTTGGAGGTGGTGATAAGACGGGATACAAATATGAGTACTGCTACAGCAGAGGAGATATTTACATCTATTCCAACCTTAAAATGAGGGTTGGTGGCATTGCAGGGTATTCAAATATTGCTCCTGAACACTGTGGTGCTTATTCTGACGTGTATTATATGCGACAGTATAATAATGCTAGTTATGGTGCAAATGTAGGTGCGATAAATACTTCTGGGGCTGGCGATTTAGGTGGTATTGTTGGCTACTGCAATACGTCCGGCCCGTTTAATGATTTGACATTCTATGGAGGTACGCTTATCTCGAGAGCTAGCTATCCGGCCCCTTATGGTGGAGGAATTGTAGGAGAAGTGAAAACATCGTGTACTTTCAGCGGCTGCAATGTCGCAGGGACCATCTCCGGATCCGGCAAAAACTCGGCAGGATTGTTCTGCGGGCCTAATGGTTCGATTACCGTTACATTCTCTTCATGCAATGTGAAATCAAAAACTAAACATGTTGGTGCAAGTACTCAAGAATGCACATCAAACGACCACTTAACATTAGCGCGCGTATTTGGAACAGGCAACTCGGGAAATACCACCTCGTCCGCAACGATGTCCGGAAGTCCTGTTATTGGTACAGTGAATAATCCCTGGCCTTCGGATGCGGATCCGCTTGACTCACTTTAATTGACTCTCTTTTACCCCAGGCGCCCTGACCGGCGCCCGGGGTGCCAATACGCTCTTTGACATACTGCTTACCGCGAAAAATTCTTTGGATTCACTGTTGTGATGACAAGGATAATTGTTATATTTGTGATGTCTCTGGTTCTCCATCCACGATCAAATGGAACTGTCAATTCAATGTTGTTATGGGAAAATTGCGACTGAGAGTGCAAACAGTTCCGGCGTGGAATCCGGTCACTCATTTAGAACATACAGCCTACACCGTTATCTATAAAGATGGCGGGCAGGTGATGTGTACGGCCGGATGGACTTTGCGGGATGCTGTCGAAACCTTCTGTGAATGGTTTCACATTAATCGTGAACTTGTTTGCGTTCAGCGTCCGTTCTTCCCGCAAAGTAATTTAAATTATGAATAAAAAACCAGTTGAATTCCCTGTAAGCATCAGGGAAGTAGAAGACAAAATCACGGTAATCCGTGGCATTCCGGTGATTGCCGATGCAGACGTCGCTGCGCTTTATGGCGTTGAGACGAAAGCTGTGAATCGGGCTGTGGGGAACAACCCGGAAAAGTTTCCATCTCACTATATGTTCGAATTGACGATGAGTGAGTTGCAAGATTTGCGGAGTAAAATTTACTCCACAAATGTCTCCTTGATGAACCGCAAACCGACGAAGGTTTTCTCTGAGCGAGGACTTTATATGCTGGCTACCATCCTAACTTCATAATGAGCCCGACAAAAACGTCCAGCAGCAGAAGATGAAGCATTCAGTTAAGCGTGTGAGAAAAGCGGAAGGAATGGAAAAGTTCATAGCTTCATGTCCCACCAGAACTGATATAACCGACGAGGAGATTCAAGCCGAGGTTAATGCTGTTCGTTACGGGAAGTGAACGAATTTCAACGTTTGTTATCGTTAAATTTGGATATTAGCAACGAATTCGTTACTTTTGTCCTGTGATTTAAAAAACGCTGAGCTATGAGAGTCAGTGAGTTGAAGCGTCTATTAAAATCATACGGTTGCTACGAGCTGGCTTCCGGAAAGGAGCATGATGTTTGGTTTTCGCCGATTAGTAATGCAAAGGTCCGTATTCCAAGGCATCAGTCTCAAGAGGTCCCGAAAGGAACACTTAACAGTATTTTGCATCAGACAGGAATCAAGAAGTGAATGACTATGAATATCAAAGCTATTATTGAAAAGGGCCGGGATGGACGTTTCTCGGTGTATTCGGAAGACCATATTGGGAACAGCTATTTTGGTGGTTTCGGTGATTCTGTCGCCGTGGCCAAGGAGGACTTCTACACAAGTATCAAAGAGGCAATCTCTGAGGAGGCCGCGTTGGGTAATACTGTTCCCAAGGAGGAGGATATCAAGGTGCTTTTCCGCTATGATATTCCTTCTTTCTTCAATTTCTTCGACTTTCTCAATGTCTCAAAATTCGCCGAATATGCCGGCATCAATGAAAGCAAGATGCGAGCATATAAGACCGGCTCCGCCTATCCGGGCGAAAAGACGATGGCAAAGATTTCAAATGCAGTCAAAAGCATTGGGCAGGCCTTTTTGACGGTCACTTTGTAGATTCAACAATAAATTTCGCGGTAAGCAGTACGAGAAAGCGTGCTGCTTTTTTTTTGATTTAGATTTCTCGGCTTCGCTGATTTAGATTTCTCGACTTCGCTCGAAATGACAAGAGGAAGGACAATAATATTGATCTTGCTGCAGGTGCTGGTGGTTTTTGCCGGCGGCTGCGGGAAGGGGGATGATGTGTCCGGAGCAGGAGGGGGCGGGGGATTGGTGAATCCGCTGCATCCCGGGGGGAAGGTTGTTCTCACCGTGGCCACGTGCAACGTGCTGAAGCCGGAAGGAAGGCGGGACGAGATGTCTATGGGCAAGCTCCTGGTACGGCAGGCGCTGGGCAAGTCCGTCAAGAATACGAATGCCGATATAATCGGCTTCAACGAATTGGACGAAACGCTTGTCCCCGCCGGGAAGTATTCGCTGGTGAACAGTTGCAGCAGTATGTCCGATATGACCTGGAAACTGGAATGGCCCAACGCCCCGCACGAGAACAATACGACCACCTACTCCTACGCCAACGGATTCGCTTACAACAACACCAAGCTGCAGCTGGAAGAATCCGGCTACGTGTGGCTGTCCAAGGAGGAAGAGACCTGGTATGTGAAGCCGTCGTCGGCCTACAAGAAGGCCGGCAGCCCGGCACGCACCTGCGTCTGGGCGAAGTTTACCCATCTGGACACCGGAAAGGTCTTCTGGCTCTTCGTGACTCATCTCCCCACCGATTCTCAGGGCGGTGCTTACAATATGGCCGGCGTGCTTAACAGTTTCGCCGCGCAGAAGGCCGGCAGCGATCCCGCAATCCTCACCGGAGATATGAACTGCTCTCCCGCTATGAGCAGTGTTTCCGCTACCGCCGCTTACCGACGGCTCATCAGTTATTGGACGGACGGGAACAAAGATGCCACCTACGGTACTATGAGTGGCAGTTCCGCCAATTATTATTACACGGTGGACACTTACTCGAATGACCATCCCGAGAGACGCATCGACCACATTATGACACGTGGATGCAGCATCAAGGGGTATCACACCATTGTATACACGTATTCCTACGACGAGAAGGTCTGGTGTCCGTCGGATCATCTGCCTCTTGCCGCAACAATAGAATTTTAAGAGTATGAGAAAAGGCATTCTGATATTCGCGCTTCTGGCCCTGGTTTCCTGTGTCAAGGAAAGCGGCACATTTGACGATATCGCCCGCAATAAGGTGACCTTCACCGCCCGGACTGTCGCGACCAAGACCGCCCTCGGCGAGAAGGACGGTTCCTCCTGGCCGATCAACTGGTCGGTCGGCGACGCCATCTCGGTCAACGGTGTGGCATCCAACGCTCTCGATGCTTCGGCGGCCGGTTCGCCGCAGGCGGAGTTCACCGTCGAGGGTGTGTCGGCCCCGTATTATGCCGCCTGCCCGGCATCGGCGATTTCCAACTACGCCAATGGCAGCGCGACCGTGACCATCCCGGCGGAGCAGTCCTTCGTGGAGGGTTCTTTCGATCCGGCCGCATACGTGATGTTGGCGGCGTCCGCCGACGAGAAGATCGAGTTCTCTCCCGTCGTGGCCCTTTTCTCAATCACTCCCACGGGTGAAGGCGACAGGCAGATTACTTCCGTCCGGCTTAGCTCGCAGGGCGGAGTGCCTCTGGCAGGTGAATTCACCACCGACTGGAGCGGACTGACCGCCGGCGAGGGCTCGTCGCCGACGGCACTTATGACCGACCCTGACGGCGTGGCCCTCGGCACTCCTTGGGTTATAGCCATCGCGGCGGCCGACCTGACGCAGGACGGCCTGGAGGTCGTCGTCACGGATGCCGACGGCGGCGTGATGACCAGGACGGCAACCCCGACCAAGGCCTATGAGGCCGGGAAGCTTTACACGGCAGAGATCCCTTATGAACCCGATTTCACCGGAAATATATATGGCACGGTGACCTGCGGCGGCAGCCCTGTGGAGGGCGTGCTCGTCTCCGACGGCATCGACATCGTCGAGACTGATTCAAATGGCCATTACGCCATTCAGTCGGAGAAGAAGTGGGAGAACGTCTTCGTCATCATACCGTCCGGCTACGAAGTGCCGAAGGACGGCGTGATGCCGCGCCACTACAAGCCGCTTACGCAGGACGCTTCCGTCCCCGAGCGGGCGGACTTCGAACTTGTGCAGGTGGACAACAGCGACTTCAGGCTGCTCGTGCTCGGAGATATGCATCTCGCCCGCCGCACCGGCGACCTCGACCAGTTCGCCAAGGTCTCCAGGACTATCCAGGAGTGCATCGACACCGCTCCGGGGAAGGTCTACGGCCTCACCCTCGGCGATCACGCGTGGGATATGTACTGGGTGAGCAACAACTTCGGCCTCCCGGACTACGTGAGCACGATGAACACGTATTTCGGGTCCTGTGATTTCCCGATGTTCCACACGATGGGCAACCACGACAACGAAATGGAATGCGCCGGCGACATCGACAAGGCAAGGCGCTACATCCACACCGTCGCCCCGACCTACTATTCGTTCAATATCGGCGGAGTCCACTTCATCGTGCTCGACGATATGGACTTCACCGGCGTCCCGGAAGGGCAGAGCCACCGCAGCGAATACAGGAAGAACTTCACGGCCGACGAGCTCGAATGGCTCCGCAGGGACCTTTCCCACGTGGACAAGTCCACCCTCATCGTCGTCAGTGCCCACGAGCCTATGGCCGTGCCGGATGGGTTGGGATGGAAAGAGGAACTCAACGGCCCCGATGCCGACAAGACTATGTTCCTGTCCATCTTCGACGGCTACGAGGTTCATATGATAACCGGACATACGCACAGTATATTCAACCGTGAACACACCCCGACCTTCCACGAGCACAACTACGGCGCCGTCTGCGGCACCTGGTGGTGGTCCGGCTACCTCACCCCCGGTATCCATATCGGGCAGGAAGGTTCTCCGGGAGGCATCGGCGTGTTCGATTTCTCCGGCAATACAGTTTCCAACCAGTACTACCAGGCCGCCTGCCAGAGCAGGAACTACCAGTTCAGGGCGTATGATATGAATAAGGTCAAGGAATTCCTGACTGCGGATTACGCCGGCGATCATCCGGACTGGACGAAATATTACAACTACATCCAGGGCTTTGGCGATAACGTCATCTTCGTCAACGTCTGGGACTGGGACGATGACTGGAGGGTTGAAATCCTCGAGGGCGACACTCCGCTTGATGTGACCCTTGTGGGCGGGGCCTACGACCCGCTGCACATTGCGGCATTCACCGGTCCTCGCCTCAAGATATCGTCTTCGAGTGATTCTCCGTCCTTCCAGACCAGGAAATGGAACCACTTCTTCAAGGCTACGGCTTCAAGCGCATCCTCCACCATTACGGTGCGGGTCACTGACCGCTATGGCAATGTCTTCACCGAGGAGATGACGCGTCCGAAGGAATTCTCGATAGCCGAGTACCGCAACGAATCCCAGCGTACCGGCCTTGTGGCATCGGAACTCTATCAGAGTTCCTCCACCCTGGCATTCAAGTGGACGCAGGGCGATTCCGACGGCGACGACGCAACCTCGCCCTATAAGGCATCCCTCTACCGTGACCAGGCCCTTACGGATCTTGTGGTCTCTTTCGAAATTCCTGCGGAATCTTCCTGCTGGGACGGCAAGGGACCGCGCTTCGTCTTCGGTGGTCTTACACCTTCGACCACCTACTGGTTCCAGGTGCAGGACACGTCCAGCGGAGAAAAGTCCACGCCCATAAGCTCTACGACCGAGGCATTCACGGTGGTCGATCCTTCGACCGTGTCGAATGCCAGTGTCGGCGATGTCGTCCTTGCTGAAGACTTCAGCGAGATCGGCTGGGGATCCGATATGCTGGCAACTGCCGCAGGCTTCATTCCGGCGGGCAAACCCCTGGGAAGCCTGAGCGGTAATCTGACCGACGAAGATGGTAATTATCAGGTCTATGACAATACCGGAGGCCGCATTTACGGCGAAGCCAGGGTGACTTCGGACAAGAGGCTTTACAACTGGGGCTTCTTCGGTAACAGTGCAGTGTTCTCCTATGCCGGATACCTTCGTGTCGGGTCCTCCGACTCCGGAGCCCGTACCCACATCGTTTCTCCGGCCCTTTCCGGCATCCCGGAAGGGAAACTGGCTACTGTCGACGTTACTGTTACTTCCTGCACTTATAACAGCGGCACCGATGTGGCGGTGTTTGTCAATGATCATTCGGCGCTCACGCTTGTGCTGGCTCCGGACCAGAAGGAGAGTACCAATCCCAAGTTCTCAAGTTCTGGCGGCAAATACACCGGAGCATCGCTTACCAACGGCTATCCGCTCGATGTGGATGTCAAGAGCTGGACGACTAAGACCGTCCGTATCGAGGGAGTGACTCGTAATGACTGCCTGCTTATCGGCTCATATGAGAACATAGACAAAAAGAACCGCTTCTTCCTTGACGATGTGAAGGTGCAGATCGTCTCGCTGGAAACTCCTCCTGAAGTAGCGGCCAGTATGGTTAAATCCACATCCTGTTCCCTGACGTTCACCTGGACAGAAGGTACAGGTGCCTCAAATGACGTTTCCAAACCTTGGAACATTGAACTTTTCCGGGATGCCGATTGTACGGACCTGGTGGTTTCGCATACAATCAGCGCCGACAGCGAAAAATGGAGCGGCAAACAGCCCCGCTTCATCTTCTGTGGTCTGGATCCCGCCACAGACTACTGGTTCAAAGCCACGGACACTACGGAGGGTAACGAGAAGTTCTCCAATGTCGTCAAGGCGACGACTGAGCCCTTCACCAGGGTAGATGCGTCGAAGGTGTCCAACGCTGCCGTGGGCGACGTCATCCTTGCTGAAGACTTCTCCGAGACCTATGGCCCGGATGAATGGGACCAGGCGGCGGGCTATATGCCCTCCGAATCCATAAGGACGCTTGACCCTCCTTCCGGCGTGGATCCCAGCGGTTCCATTGAAGCCTACGGCAGTACGGGTACACGCTTCTGGGGCAACAAAGTCCAAATGACCGAAGGCCGGCGCCTGGCAAACGGCTGGGGTTTCTTCGGCAACAGCGCCGTCTATTCCAGGAGCGGATATTTCCGTGTGGCCACCACAACCGGCCGTACGCACATCGTAACTCCTAAACTTGCCGGAATCCCCACCGGGATGAAAGCCACCGTCAGCGTAACGGTTACCGCTTTGCTGCACGAGAAAGCGAGCAATGTGGATGTCGCCGTTTTCTTCAGCGACAATTGCTCTATGTATACGGGATATGGTATAAGTGATGCAAAATTCTGCAAGTATAAGGTAGATGGTTCCGACACTGCATTGCCCGACAACGGGCATGCCCTGGGACTTGCCAACACCACGCAGAAGAAGTGGTACACCAAGACTGTCGAGATAGAAGGCGTCAGCAATCAGTCCCAGCTAATTATCGGGTCGCTGAGCAATATCAGCGGCAAAAACCGATTCAACCTTGCCGACGTTGTCGTCAAGATCATTGCCCTCGAGGATCCTCTCCGCACTACGAAGGTCAGCATCATCGGCGACAGCATTTCGACTTTCGCCGGGTGGTGCGACACCACCAAGGGCGGTGCTTACTATCCCAAGAGCGACGGCGACGTGTCTTCCGTGAGCGACACCTGGTGGCACAAGGTCATCTACAATAAGATGAGCACCGGTGTGTATGAAAAGAACATCTCCGCCGGCAATACGACCGTCGTGCAGAATACCACAGGGGATTCCGGCGCTTACTGGTACGGCTGGGACTTCGGCACCAGGCTGCAGCAGCTCGGCATAGGCGAGCCCGACGTGGTGTTCATCTACGGCGGGACTAACGACTACGGCCACACGCTCTATAACAGCACCTCCGAAGAGCTTATCGACGGAGTGGAGATGGGTGCCGAGTCGTTCCCCGAAGCCTCGCAGAGCCGTCTTGAGGAGCTGTATGCCGACGCCGAGGCAGCGACTACGGTCTCCGTGGCGGATGCCCTCGACGGTACTACGTTCTGTTCGGCGTATATCCGTCTTATACAGATGATTAAGGTCCGCTTCCCTTCGGCGAAGGTGGTCTGCGTCATCGGCGACTACCTCAAACCCGGCCAGGGCCAGGCGATCTCAAGGATCGCAACTCTTTTTGGAGACGACAATGTGAGGGTAGTGGACATCCTCTCGAAATATGGCTTCCACGCCAATTCGGCTATACCTAAATATAACTATGCGCACCCCACGGCGGCCGGTATGAGCGTCATCGCGAATGAGGTCTATGACGCGGTGGGCGATTGGATCGACGTAACTCAATAATTATCAATAATATGTTAAAAATGAAACAGACAACATCTCTTGAGCGGGAATACACCGCTCCTGTATGCCGCGTGTCCCGTTACGAGATGCGTTTCGGCTTGTGTGTCAGTGTGCAGGACCTCAATCCGGTCGAGGAAGAGGATGCCGGCATCAGCGAATGGGGGAACTAGCTATGAAAAAGATAGTTCTCATTTCCTTCGCAGCCCTTCTCGCACTCGTCTCCTGCACCAAGGAGCAGGCATTGCCTGAAGAAGGTGTCAAGGGCACCGTTACCTTCAAGGCCTCCATCGTCGAGACCAAGACCCACCTTGGCGACAAGGATGGCACTTCCTGGCCCAACTACTGGTCGCAGGGCGATGTCATCAGCGTCAACGGCGTGGAGTCCGATCCTGTTGACGACTCGTTCGTCGGCACCGCCAGGGCGGAATTCACCGTCGTGGGCATCTCGGCTCCTTACTGCGCCGCTTATCCGGCTTCTGTTGTGAGCGACTATGCCAATGGCAGCGCTACGATTACAATTCCTGAAGAGCAGGTCTATGTCAACGGTTCATATGATCCTGAAGCCTATGTGATGCTCGCCAAGACTTCCGGCGACAACCTCGCTTTCGCTCCCCAGATGGCGATATTCTCCCTTACCCCGACAGGTACCGGCGCCCAGATCAGGAGCGTCAGCCTGACCTCGCTCGGCGGCAAGAAGATTGCCGGCGCTTTCACGACCGACTTCGAGAGCCTTACGGCCGCCTCCGGTGCTGTCAGCACGGTTACCCTCTCCTCAATAGACGGCATCGAACTCGGCAAGCCGTGGATGATTCTGATTCCCGCTTCGGACTTCACCGAGGAAGGCATCAAGATTGTCATCGAGGATGCTGACGGCGGCGTTATGACCCGCACGACCAAGCCTTCCAAGGCCTACGCCGCGGGCAAGATGTACAGCGCCACTATCCCTTACAGCCCGGATCCGCTGAGCCTTGAGGCCGTGACGGCGAGTTCTTCGTCGCTCGTCTTCGGATGGGGCAGGGGCTCCGCAGCACTGGACGGTGCTTCGGCCTACACTGTGGCCCTCTACTCCGACCAGGCCTGTGCCAACCTTGTGGTTTCCTTCGCATTGCCCGAGAATGCCGGTGTCTGGCAGGATTCCGACGGTAACGAGAGAGAACCCAGGTTTGTCATCGGCGGTCTTGATCCTTCGACGACCTACTACTGCAAGGTTACGGACGACACCAAGAATGAGGTCTCCGACCCTGTCCCCGCCACGACCTTGGCGTTCACACCTGTAGAAGCCAGCACAGTCTCCAATGCATCTGCCGGCGACGTGCTCCTCGCAGAAGACTTCAGCGAGGTCGGCTGGGGTCCGGACGAGTTCGCAGAGGCGGCCGGATTTATTCCGTCAGAAAAGAGTCTGCAGGTTCCGAGCGGAGCTCTCTCAACGGAAGATGGCAGCTATGCCGCTTGCAAGAGTACCGGCAACCGTTTGTTCGGTGCAGGAAAAGTAGACCTTGAAGAAAAGCGTCTGTCGACGGGATGGGGGTATTGCGGCAACAGTTCTGTCTACATCAGAAACGGCTACTTCCGCGTATCCACGACCGGTGGCCGTACGCATATTGTCACCCCTGCCCTCTCAGGTATTCCGGCGGGCAAGTTCGCTACTGTTGACGTCACCGTCACGGCTGCCAAGCACGAGGTGAATACAAATGACGTTGCCGTCTTCGTGGAGAACGGACTGACTCTCAATGCGGCAACCGAGCCCACGGTTGAAGCTTACAGGAAATACACCGGCGAGTCTCTCTCCAGAGGCTACGCTCTGGGCCTTACTTCCAGCCGTGAATGGGAGACCAAGACCGTCCGTATCGCCAACGTTACTTCCGAGGATCAGCTGGTCATCGGTTCCCTTGAGAATATCTCGGGTTTGAACCGCTTCAGCCTGAGCGACGTCAAGGTCGAACTGGTCGAACTCAGCGATGCCGCCCTGATGGAGGCGACCTTCATCGGCGGTTCTTCTTCTTCTCTCGCGTTCGAGTGGACCAACGGCGGCACTGCGGCAGAGGATATTCTCATTCCTTATACAATCACTCTCTACAGTGATGCCGCCTGCACGACGCCTGTGGTATCGTACACTATAGAGCCCGGCACCGATGCGGAGACGGGAGATCCTGTCGCCCACGTCTGTTGGAACAACAAGACTCCTCGTTTTGTTTTCTCCGGCCTCGATCCCGGTACGACCTACTACTTCAAAGCGACCAACAACAGCAACAGCAATACGACACTTGTCGTTTCCGGTACAACGGATGCCTTCACTATTGTGCGTCCTGAGGATGTTTCAAATGCAGCGGTTGACGATGTGATTCTGGCTGAAGACTTCGGCGAGATCTGCTGGGGCGGAGATCTTCCTCTTGCCGCGGCAGGACACAATGGCAAACAGGGCACCGATCCGATAACTACGTCCAATGCGGACGCCTTTGTCCCCGGCGCTGCTACCACGACTGAGCTTCTGCTTGCACAGAACGTCTATAACAGCGGAAATGTCCGGCTGGCCGGCTGGGCCCAGGGCAAGAATAACCTTTATATGCACCCGGGCTACATTAAGATAAGCACGAAATCAACCAATAACGCCCATATCATTACCCCTGCGCTCACTTCGCTTCCTGCAGACAAGCTGGCCACTCTCGAAGTGACCATCACCGCTGCGGGCTGGGGCAGCAACTACAAGGCTGTCGCTGCCGTTCAGCACGACAATGCGGAAGATATCAAGAACATGAGCGTGTCTTCCGGTCAAACCAACACGGTCGCCTTCGACAACTTCTCGCAGATTACCCTTTCCGGCGGTACTCAGAAATGGGCTACCCAGACCATCACGGTCTCCGGAGTCCAGAAGGGTGACCGCATCGCGATTGGTTCCACCGAGACTATAGCCAATAATGGCGAAGGCCGTATGATGATCAGCGACATCGTGATCAAGGTGACCGGGCTTGTCTCTAACGAGCACGGATCCGTGGAGATATCCGATTTCGCCACTCTCAAGGCGTTCCTCACCCAGTCTGCGTCCATCCCTGCGCCTAATGGTACAGTGACCGCGAACATTGCTCTCACCGCAGAAGAAGAGGCTGAGATTGCGGATCTCTATCCGATCCCTGTGTATGATGCGACCCTTGAAGGAGGCGGCTTCACCATCTCCGGTCTCAAGAAGCCGTTCATCAATGCATTGAGGGGCCCTGTCAGCAACCTCACGCTTGAATCCGCAGTTTCCGTCACCGAGGCGCAGAACGAGGTCGGCATCTTCGCAATGTCGGCTAATTCCGCCGCAACCCTCACGAACTGCGTTTCCAAGGGCTCGGTCAGTGTGGCTGTCACAGACGGTGTCACTGGAGATCTTCTCATTGGCGGTATGGTCGGTGATGCTAATGGCACCACATTCGTAAAGTGCCAGAACCTTGCTGACGTTACGAACACGACTGCCGCATCCGGGAATCTTTCTCTTGGCGGTCTCGTGGGTAATGCTTCAGGCGCTACTTTGTCTGGTACTGCTTCTGACTATAACAGCAACACCGGAACAGTCATCGAGGACTCCGCATCCGAGAACATTGCTGTCGGCGGTATTTGCGGTTCCTCAACCGGCTCTGCTTCTGACTTCTCTTATGTAAAGAATGTCAGTACTAAGGAGTACGGCGATATTACACTCCAGAACAATACCAGGAACAAGATCTATGTCGGAGGTATTCTTGGCGCGAGCGAAGTGACCTCGTCACTCGATTATGCTTCCAATGCAGGAAAGATCCTCTTCAAGGATATGAAACTGTCATCAACTGGACAGGTCTTTGCCGGTGGTATTATCGGCGGTTGGACGCAGGCCGGTGAACAGACCATCACTGGATGTACCAACTCTGGATGCGTCGAGTGTGATTCCTCTGATTATGGAGATTTTGAAGTGGCGGACTCCGAAAATCCTACCCCGCTCTGGTCGTTCTTCGGCGGAATCTCAGGTATGGGAGGAAGCTATACCAACGAAGGCCTGAATGGTGGATACAACACCATAACCGGTAAGACATTTACCAATTGTACTAACTCTGGCTACATATGGTTATATACCAAGATGCGTTGTTGCGTCGGAGGTGTTGTTGCGTACACAGAGAATGATCCTGTCGGCTGTGTTTGCACCGGCAACATTACTTCAATAAAGAAAAAAGCAGCCGACGGAGGTGGTATCGGTACTGTCGGAAATAATTATCACCGACAAATAACAGGTGGTGTAGTGGGATTGTGTACGGCTACTTCTGTTACCAATGCGAAGTATAATGGAACACTCTCTACCTATGGTTCATCACCCCAGTCCTATGACGGCGGTATTATCGGGTATATGTATAAGCACAACAGTGAAGGTACCTCTATTACCTTGAATAACTGCAAGGTCGGTGGATCTGTAAGGTCGACCGGTTCGGGTGGTGCGGCGCTAATGTGTTATAGCGCAAAAAATAATGCGGTGACATATACTTTCACGAATTGTGTTATAAAGAATGGCGCTATAGTCTATACTACAGGCAAAAAGGTAACTATTAGCTCGACTGTTACTAAAAATGACTGTTTGGGTTATGAGAGCGATAGTGCTACAGTCACCAATGATGTTCTCCCTACCATTGTAGACAGTATAGATTAAGCCTGAATTTGGAATGAAGAATCTATTACGTCTTTCACTTCTCGTGCTTTTTATAGCGTGTGGAGTCAAAGCGGATCACTGGGGAGCCCTTTTAGGGTTCCCCCCGGATCCGCCGGCTGAGGAGGGCGGAAAGGCCAAGAGACATTACTATCAGGGGATGGATGTCTATGGCGACATCATGGTGAGCCTTCAGGACGAGGGCTATGCGACCATGTACCGCCTTGGAAAAGATTCCTTTGAAAAGATATCTGCCTTCAAGCTGGCTTCTTTCCAGCAGTACAATCACGCCAATGTAGCCTCTTTCGGTATCGAAAAGGCTAAGGAGGGAGATCCGCTGCCGGTGCTCTATGTGAGCCAGTGCCACAAGAAGCCGGTCGCGGAGGGCAAGGATGTCTGCTTCGTGGAGAGGCTTGCCCCCGACCTGCAGTCTTCTGAGATTGTCCAGATCATCAAGTACGATGATGTGAACGGCGACTACGGCTATGCCCTTCAGTGGGTGGTCGATCTCAAGGAAAAGATGCTTTACGGCTATGGTAACACTGTCAACAACAGCGACCCTTCCAACCGCCACCGCATCATCAAATTCCATCTCCCTAAGCTCTCGGACGGCGATTTCGTGCTGCTCAAGCCGGAAGACGCCCTCGAAAACTACACCATCGAAGAGGTGTCGTCCTTCAAGTTCAACCCGATAGGGCAGGGCCTTTATATATATAAAGGTAAGCTCTATATGCCGACCGGCATCGGGACTGAGAAGCATCCTTCGATTCTCTATGTCTGGGACCTGAAGAAACGGAGCATGAAGGAAATCGACCTTTCCGGCTGCACGACCGGCGAGCTCGAGGACATCAGCCTCTACCGCGGCCGCTTCCTGATCCAGGGTCAGGACGGATTGTTCTGCGTGAAGATTTAGATTTCAGCCCGGCCGGATGGTCGGG
>JAFZME010000095.1 GCA_017553405.1 Bacteroidales bacterium | reverse complement strand
CTCTGCATAAAAATACATACTGACGCTGGCTCCATTCTGGTATTTCTTCACATATTCCGGTTCGGTGACAATATAGCCCTGAAGGACATCCCCGTCACAACGGGCATAGGCGTCGCGTACGGCTCCGCTCTCCCCCATCCTGGTCCCGACGTTTACGAGAATATGGCCGGGCTCGCCGGAAAGGAAAGTGAATCTCTGGAAGCCGACACGCCGAGTCGCCGTCAATTCAGCCTTGACCTGATAGTCTTTCAAAAGGACGCTGTAATAACCGGCGCGGGCACACTCATCAGCCTTGTCAAAACGGGAGCGCCAGCCTTCGTCCGGGTTCTCAAGCAGGCCCGGACGGGTGACGGGCTCGCCGGTGACAGGCATAAGGGCAAGGCCGCCCACCTGGAACTCGTGGAAGCAAGGGAAGCCGTCAATCGACGTGTGGGTGTCCTCGTAGCCGACCGCTTCCCAGCCGTCGTGGTTGCCGTAGGTCCCGTTGGTCGAGGCACCGAGTTTGGCCATACCGAAAGGCATAGAAGCCGGAGTGTACACGAACCAGCGGCTGTGTACGGTGCCGATATTGGGATTGACATTGTCAAGCACATCTTCACCGGAGGTGCAGGAAAGGACAGCCAGCATAGCGGCTGCCAGGAGAATCAGATATCTTTTCATTCTGTAGGGGCTTCCTCTTCTTTATGTTCGTTCTTATACAGGGCCACTGTTCCAAGCGCGTCCAGTGCCGCATCCTGCATCAGCAGGGAGCAGTCGCGATCAACGTTGGAAACACCCGACCAGTCCTCGTACCACAGACCGTTGGTCTGACGGCCGTGAATCCAGGCGCGCTTGAGGTTGGAGACAAACATCTCCACGTAGTTGGCGCAGGCCGGATGGTCCGGAATGAGCTCGATGTAGGCGTGGACGAGCTTTATGGTAAACCAGGGATCGTTGAGCGGATAGCTGAGCGGAATGTCGCCGCGGGGACGGACGAAGTAGTTGTAGGCGGCGTCGGCCGTCGTCCTGGCTTCCTCCAGGTAATGATCCTCTCCGGTGATTTTCGCCAGACGCTGTCCGGCCACGATCATAGCAGCGGAATTGTATGCCCACTTGGTGGAGTGGATCTTGCCGTCGGCGCCCTTGTCGTTGAGGTAGACGTTGTCGTCGTCGCGCAGAGTCGTATAAACCCAATTGTACAGGGATTTCGCGAGAGAAAGCACTTCCGCTTTTTCCGATTCCGGGCATATTTCATAATATCCCAGGAGGAACCACTGCGCGAAACCGTTTGCACAGGCGGGCTTGTTGGAGCCCTTGCTGCTGTTTTCCGGTTGGTTGATCATCTGCTCGCACCACCACAGGCCGCCGCCGAAAGTGTTGTCGATGCCGGTCTTGAGGAAACTCACGATGCGGGCGCAACGGGACAGATACTCAGCTTTGCCCAGTTGATTGTAGGCTTCGACCAGATTGATGCCGACTATGGAGTTATCGTCAAAATAACGTTCTCCATAACCGCCCGGGCAGCTGGAGTAGCCCTGTCCGCCGGGAGCGATATTGCTCAGGTACATCTCGTACTTCTCCACCTTTTCCGCATACTTCACATCGTAGCCGAGCCGGTTCATATTGGCAAGCGCCGAGATGTAACCGTCATAAGGCCACAGGAACGAAGCGTCCAGGTCATCCTTCTGCTTTGGATAGTTCTCATTGTAGAGGCCGTACGCATTGCCGTAAAGCGATTCAATGACCTGATAAGTCTGATAGGCTTTTTCGTGCCACGTCTCTTCCGTAGTCTCGCCTCCGGTGCCGGGACGCAGTCCCTTGGAGGGAAGAAGAGGTTCTATTGAGGCATCGCATCCCTGCAAGCAAAGGGCGATGACAAGCGCTGAAGCAAAACCTGCGATTATGTTCATCTTTTTCATATTATTCTACAGTTACAGTGTGCGTCATAACTCCGTCCTTGTTGGTATAGAGCGTTATGGTCGTAGTGGCGCCGTTGTTGGCTGCCGTAGGCAGCTTCCAGCAGTGCTCCCACTGGCTCCAGCCGAACTCGGCGCAGTCGAAGTAGTCGGCGCTCTGGCCGCCGTCGGGACGGTTTTCCGGGTCAACCCCGTCCTTGCGTCCCCAGCAGAGCCGCTGCTCGCCGTCCGTAGTGGGAATGAAGTAGTAGCGCTCGTCGTACCAGCCGCCCATATCGCGGTACCACGCTCCGCCGGTTCCGGACCAGACGCCCTGGCCCTGATACGAGAGCGTGACGATGTCGTTGAAGTCGGCCGCATATATTACACGGACTTTATTGATGACTTCTGTAGTCACGGTTCCGTTCTTGAAATCGACGGTGAGGCGGGTTGCATCGGCGTCGTCAGGAGTAGCGGTGAAAGTGTAGTTGCCTTCGCCCTTGACGAAGTCCAAGCCGGACCAGAAATAGTTGTCGCTGCCGCATTTGAAAGAAACCGGAGCCCCATTCAGTTTAGCATAAATACGGAACTGTCCGGTCCCGAGTTTCAGGAAAGCCTGGCCTTCCGACTCAGCGCCTGAGCCGCTCAGGGTAAGCGTCTCAGGGAGAGTCTCATCACCCGGATCAGGGACGATCTCTGTCTCCTCGATGCTGTGGGTGAACTTGCCGTCCAGATTTGTATTGACTGTCATCTTGACAGCCTTAAGGTCGAAGGAGTGGTCCATCTTCCAGAGGTTGCCCCAGTCGGTCTTTGCGACCTCGTGGATGTCGTAATAGTCGTCCGAGCCGTCAGGCAGGGTGGCGCCGTTGGGGTCATCGA
This sequence comes from Bacteroidales bacterium, assembly GCA_017553405.1. Lineage (GTDB taxonomy): Bacteria > Bacteroidota > Bacteroidia > Bacteroidales > UBA932 > Cryptobacteroides. The sequence goes on along the minus strand of JAFZME010000095.1, from coordinate 11,232 downwards.
CCTTCGAGCCCCAGCGAAGAAGAGTCCCTTCAATCGTGGTCACGAATGAGTAGCGTTCCTCGGTCCAGCTGCACCAGGAAGGAGTGCCGGGACGTCCGGGGCCGTAGAAGGAGACCTCTCCGGAACCGGAGAAGACGCCGGCGCCTTCGTATTCCAGAGTGACAAAAGTGGCGTTGGTTGCCGCCCACTGGGCGTAGACCTTGGTGTCAAGTTCTTCAACCTTGACCTTCAGAGTCTTGAAATCGACGGTGATACGCGCAAGCCCGCTGGCGGGGACGTCCGTGAAGGAGGAAGATCCATCACCGGTAATCAGCGTTCCGGCCGATCCGAGGTAGTAGCGTGCGTCTCCTGAAGCATAGTAGATGTCGCCCTCCTGAACGCGCGTAACGATGCTGAACACTCCCTTTTCCACCTTGCGGAAGGACTGTCCGGCCTCAAGAGCCGCAGTCCCGGCAATGGCGAGAGTTTCCGGTATTGCATCGATGCCTTCGCCGCGGGTAAGCGTTATCGTTCTGGTGATACCGCAGGGCCTCGATACTCCACCGCGGGAAGCGATGACGGTCCAGATGAAATTGCCGGTCTCATTGATGGCAAGTCCGCCGTCACGGGCGATTACATTGAGCTGGGAATGGGTAAGGGTAAGGCGCGACTGCGTGCCCCTGTCGCTCTGGAAAGAGGCAAGAGGTGAGCTGAAGTCTCCCCCTTCCCTGTCGAAGAGGACGTCGTAAAGTACGAGTCCGCCATCCGTGGCAGAACCTCCCGACCAGAAAAAGACCACACGCTCAGATGAGCTGACGTCGAGGATGACCGTCTCCGGAGCGTCCAGTTCCGTGGGCACCGTAAAGGAGGGGTCGAAAACATATTTTTTGCACCCGACAAGGGCGGCAAATGCGAGTAATATGGCGATTGCTTTTTTCATAGTCATTACCAATTGGGGTTCTGGTCAAGGTTGCGGTTGAGATCCCTTTCCTTCTGGGGAATGGGCCAGAGATAGTGCTTGGTTGCGTCGAACTGGCGAAGTTCGATACGGACGTATCCGCCGTCGGTGCCGACACTCGCACCGGTATAGAGTCCGTGGCACCAGCCGTTGAGCACATCCTCGGCAATGCGCCAGCGGATGATGTCGTTGCGGCGGGAGCCCTCGAAAGCAAGCTCGGAGCGACGCTCGTTGCGCACGATTTCCTTCAGGTCCGCTTCTCCTCCGGGGAAGTTGAGCGCACTCGAAAGGGTAAATCCGGCGCGCTGACGGATCGGCTTTATGGTGGCGTTCCAGACGGAAGCGTCAAATGTCCCGAGCTCCGCGTGGGCTTCGGCATTCATCAGGAGTACGTCGGCGTAACGGATAAGGATAGGATTCAGGCCGGACTGCAGTGTGAGGCGATACGTGTTGTCCCACCACTTGCGGACATAGTATCCCGTCGGGGTGACGTCGGAAGAATAATCATATCCGTCGGAGCCATCCCATTTGGGCTCGACGACGGTGCCGTTGGCAAGGGTGTAACCGTTGCCCGGGTACACTATCGTCGCGGCAAGACGAGGGTCGCGCCCGGTCCAAGGATCCGAAGGATCATAGGTCGAGCCGTCGTCGCCGATGGCCTTGCCGTCAAGCATTATATAGCTGTCGATCAAGGATTTAAGCGGAGCGATATTGGTGTAGCCGCCCATACTCGGAGGGAGCAGGTTGTACATAATGTTGTGCTCCTTGAAAACGGGCTTGTATTGCGATGAGAGCATAATTTCAGTGCAATACTCGTTGCCGATCTCGAAAAGTCCGGAATAGGACGGGAAGAGGGAGATGCCGCTTTCCGACATTATCGTTGCCGTGATATCCCGCACTTTTGCAAAGTCCCCTTCAAACAGATGTACTTTTGCCAGAATCGCCGCTGCAGTCCAATGGGTGATGCGCCCCTTGTCTTCGTCAGCGGTATACGAGCCGGGCAGGGCCTTTGAAGCGACCACGTCTTCAAGTTCCTCGACAATCTTGCTTACCACGTAATCCTTCGAGCTGCGTCCTATCGTCCGGGACTCGGCGATGGTAATGGGGGTAGTGATATACGGCACTCCGCCGAAACGGGTGTACAGATCATAGTAGTGCCAGGCGCGAAGGACGCGGGCCTCGGCGACATAGCGGGCTTTCAGGCCGGCATCAAGCCCCGGGACCAAGTCTATCTTGCCCAGCAGCTCGTTGCAGTCGCGGATGCCGCTGTAATGGCCGCCCCACAGGCCGTAGATGTAGCTTTCGGATGTGCCGTAGGTGCCGTTGCCGATAGCCTTGGTCTGGCCTCCTTTCACATAAGCGTTGTCCGTTGTTCCTTCGCTGTACACAAGTCCGTACATATCCGTAAGGGACACATAGCAGGTGTTGAGGGCGCTTATAGCGGCCTCGGGGTCATTCTGCCAGAAGGACAAGTCGGTGTCCCTGTCGTACGGAGCCGTGTCAAGCGGGACGCACGAATACGAGGACAGGATTATGGCCGATATCGATAAAATGGAATAAATCTTCTTCATTGCTTTGTCCTCCATTTTAGAATTTCACGTTAAGACCTACGGAATAGACGCGGGTAACCGGATAGGAACGTCCGCTGCCGCCGTTGTATTCAGGGTCCCATCCGCCCTTCATCTTCGAGAACGTGTACGCATTCTCGACGCTCAGGTAGGCACGCAACTTCTGCATATGGATGCGTTCCATCCATTTGCCCTGGAATTCGTATCCGAGCTGGAGGTTCTTTATACGCAGGTAGGCCGCATCCTGAATCCAGAAATCGCTCTTGGTGGCGTTGTTGGTGGATTCGGTGCCCATAGTAAGTCGCGGATAGGTCGCGTCCGGGTTGGACGGAGTCCAGCGGTCGATATGGAAATCGAGCACCGGGCCTTCGTTGTTGTTATGGAAGGCTTCGACGGCTTCACCCCTCATCCAGGCCTTGCGCATACCGACTCCCTGCAGGAAGGCGGAGAAGAACAGGCCCTTCCACTGAAGGGAATAGTTGAAGCCGAACGTATAGCGAGGGAAGTCGTTGCCGACCAGGAAACGGTCGTCGTCGTTGATGACGCCGTCGGTGTAGCCCTCTGCGTCAGGCTTGTCTATATAACGGATATCTCCTGCCTTGGGGACGATACCTTCCAGATGCGGGCTGGAGGCGGCCTCCTCGTCGCTCTGGAACAGCCCGTTGCTGCGAAGCGCATAATACGAATAGAGAGGATAGCCTTCCTTGATTACGGACACGACGTCGGAGCCGAAGATCAATTCCTCGCCGTGGGTGTCGGCCACAATGTTCCAGCTGTCCGCCAGGTTGGCCCTGATATCGTGGTTGACTGGACCTGTGCGGAAATGGTAATCAATCGCAAGCTCCCAGCCGTAGCTGTTGACCACGGCGGCATTCGACGTGGGTGAACCGCGGCCGAAAAGGGCCGGGACCGGCAGCTCCACAAGAATGTTGCTGGTGCGGTTGAAGAAGCCGTCGAAGCTGACGTTGAGGCTGTTCTTGAGGAACGATATGTCGAGACCGAGGTCCGTCATCATCGTGGTCTCCCATTTGATGCCGGGATCCACGGAGCTGTAGGAGGCTGTCGGGACAATCGTGTCGCCGAAGCTGTGTCCGTCGACGATGGAAATGGACGACAGGTAACGATAGGCGCCGATACGGTTGTTGCCCACCATACCCCAGCTGGCGCGCAGTTTAAGGGAAGGGATAATGGGACGCACCTTTTCCCACCAGCGCTCCTGGGATATACGCCATCCGAAGGACAGGGACGGGAACAGGCCCGAACGGTTGCCCTTGGCGAAGTAGGAAGAATAGTCGTTACGGAGGTTGAACTCGGCGAGGTAGCGCTCATCATAATTGTAGGTGATCCTTCCGAATGCGGAATACAGAGACCAGTCGGAGGCGCTGCCTCCGTTGGAGACATCTTCTCCCGACAGCCCGCCGACGAAAACGTCGTAGCGGGAAGTATCCGTCAGGCGCGTGGTGTTGAAGTCGCGCACCCTTTCTCCTTCATACGCAAAACCTACGAGAGCCGCTAAATTATGCTTTTCGCGGAATGTCTTCTCGTAATTGAGCGTCAGCGTAGTGGTAAGTTTGGTGGAACGGTAGAAGGACTCGGAAATATGGTTTTCATTGTCTCCGGACTTGGGAGCCGGGGACGCCTTGCGCAGTTCGTGAGTCTGGTTGGCAAGGAAGCGCGCTCCGACATTAGCATTAAGGCTGAGTCCGTCGATAATCCAGAGACTGGCATTGAGCGATCCTCCGATGTCGTCGTTGACGCTTTTGCGGTATCCTCCGGTCTCCAGACGTTCAAGCGAGTTGGAGTTGGAGCCGGAAGGATAGTTGTAGCTGCCGTCGTCAAACTTGATTTCATAGATGGGAGGCATACGGTTGGCCTGCTCGATGATCCAGTCGGTCCAGTAGGCGTGGTCGTTGATGACATTGCGGGTAAACTGCACGGTCGCGTTCACGCTCAGCCGTTTGCCCAGTTTATGGGACAAGCCGAGACGGGCGTTGTAGCGGTCATAGCCGTACTTGTCGCCCTTAAACAGGCTCTGCTGACCGAGGTAGCCCAGTGAAGCCAGATAGGAAAGGTTCTTGACGCCGCCACTTACCGAAAGGTTGTGGGAATGCTGGTGGGCCACATCCTTGTAGATGGAGCGGATCCAGTTGCAATTAGTGCCTCCGTTGCGGAAGTCGGCAATCTGCTGGGCGGTGAACTTGGCGCTGCGGCCCGAGTTGACCGCCGCCTCATTGTAGAGTTCGGCGTACACCCAGGAGTCCACGATTGTAGGAAGCGCTGTAGCCTGCTGAACGCCATAAGTCATATCGTACTCCACGTTGACAATCCCGTCCTCGCCCCTCTTGGTTGTCACCAGAATGACACCGTTGGACGCACGCGAACCATAGATTGCCGTCGACGAAGCATCCTTCAGCACGGAAATCTGCTCTATGTCGTTGGGGTTGAGGTTGGCCAGGGATCCTTCGATGCCGTCGATGATGACAAGAGGGTCATTGCTGTTCATTGTATTGAGGCCTCGGATGTTCAGCGAAGGCGAGCCGCCGGGGGTTGACGAGCCCTGACGGATAACAAGGCCGGGAGTAGTTCCCTGCAGACCTTCCAGAACGTTCGTTATAGGCTTACCCTCCAGCTCTTTGGTAGAGACGGATGCTACGGCGCCCGTAAGGTTGATTTTCTTCTGGACGCCATAACCGACAACAACGGCGTCTTCCAGACGAAGGGACTCTTCCATAAGCTGGACATCTATCACCGATCTGCCGGCGACGGGCTCTTTCAGCGTCTCATAGCCGATGGCTGAGAACACAAGGACTGCATCTCCCGCGGCTTTGATGCTGTAGGATCCGTCGATGCCGGTGACTGTCCCGTGCCCCGTACCTTCCACCATCACGGCGGCTCCAATGACGCTTTCGCCTCCGGAAGTGACCGTTCCCGTAATCTGGGAAACGGCTTCCTGTGCGTAGCCTTCCATCAAAACCCCGGCGCCCGGCAAAAGGGCGAGGCAAAGAAGTACAGGCAGGATTCTTGAGTTTTTCATATGAATAAATTAAGGATTAAATCTTACAAATGCCCTGATCACCATACACCGCTGGCCGTCGCGGACGGGGCGGATGGAGAATTCACCCACACGGGCGGGGATGATGAAAGTCTCGGCGTAGTGGACTTCGAAGGGTTCGAAATCTCCGGAGGGGCTTTCGACCACAGCCGACTCCCCTTCCACCAGGTTCAGGACCTGGACGCTGTCGCCGGTCCTGAAGGACACGGGGACGCTGAACGCTGTCCTGCGGGTCTCGATAAACTCGGCCGGATGAAGTCCGGTGCGGATTTCCTCCCACCCCTCGCCGCCAGCAACGGGCTCGAAATGGTTGACCAGATGCTGGTGAACATATTCGATGTCCCTTTCCCACTGGACGACCTTGCTGCCGCGCTCCACGTTGATGGGCCGGGGCTTGCCGTCCAGTCCGAGCCTGTTCCAGTCCCAGAGTTTGAAGGTGAAAAGGTTGGGAGTCGCGCTGATTTCCAGCACCATTGCATTGGCGCCGGAACAGTGGACCGTGCCGCCGGGGATGAGGAAATGGTCGTGACGCTTTGCGGGGATGCGGTTGACGTATTTTTCAGCATCGAACGAAATCTCTCCGCGCTGGGCGGCACGCAGGTCGTCGAACATCGCGTCCCTGTCGACGCCGCTTCGCACTCCAAGATAGACAGTGGCTCCTTCGCCGGCATCCATCAGGTAGTAGCTTTCATCCTGGGTGTAGGCCATCCCGAACTGCTCACGGATGAACTGGGTGGTCGGGTGGACCTGCAGACTGAGGTTGCCGCCGCCCATTGTGTCGAGGAAATCGAAACGTATGGGGAAATCCTTTCCGAAACGGCCCTCGACCGGGGCACCAAGCAACTCGCGGCTGTGCAGAAGCACAAGATCCACGGCCGGAAACTCCACCTTCTCCCCCTCGACTTCAAGCAGCAGGCTGTTCTCTTCCGGGACGCAGTCGAAGCACCAGCCGAAATTTGACACGCTGCGGTCCAGGTCGCACACTTCCTTCATCCACTGGCCGCCCCAGGGGGCAGGATCGAAGAAAGGCACGACACGGAAAGGCTTCCTTGCAGTGAGCGCCATACCTCTGAAGAAGGTGTCCGCATCTATCAGCTTGGGGCGCGAGGAATCGTTGGTGTCGAGGAACCAGCCGATTCGGCCGAACAGGCTGTCCTTATAGTAATCGAGGGCGCGCCAGTCGATGAAATAGCCCCTCTTGTACTGTATGGAGACCGGAGCGTCGGAATCGTTTATACCAAGCCCGGTGACACGGTGGGCACGCATCCGCTGCTGAATCTCCCAACGGGCCATATCAGCGTACACCAAGGTCGCTTCAGGAGCGACAAGGGCCGCTCCGGGGCCTATGACGAGAGTCCCGTCCGCGACGCGCTCGCGCGCACGTTCCATTTTATTATTGTCAAAGAAGTCATCGAGCCGGAGCGGAGAGACATAACCGAAAAGGACGTCGTCGGTCATAAAACGCTCCGTCATAGCGCGCACTTCCCCTTCCGGCTTCATCAGGTCACGGGTGCGGATAACCCGGGAGAAAAATCTGCCGAGGGCTTCTTCCACCGAATCCTCATACACTCCGGCATAACAGTCGACGGCAAGGACCGAGGGCTTGTCAAGGAGCAGACGGGACGCAATGGAATCCCATCCGACATATACGGACCCGGCCACCCTCGTGGAAGGAAATTTATCGTAATTCGATAAACGGGATTTGTTCATACAAATAAAAAGTTTGTGCAAAGTTATAAAAATATTATAACGGAACAAATTTTTTATTATTTTTGCATCCCGGAAATGAAAAGATTATGGTTTTAAATCACAAAAGCAATATCCCGCTCCACCTCCAGGCCCAGGAAATTATCCGCAAACTGATTGAGCAGAAGGAATATAAGAACGGTAAACTCCTCCCGAACGAAGTCAATCTGGCGGCAGAACTGCACATTTCCCGCAACACCCTGCGCCAGGCCATCAACCAGCTTGTCAACGAAGGCATACTCATACGCAAGAGAGGCGTGGGCACAAAAGTAGCCATAAAGGGCATCACCGGAGGCGTCCAGAACTGGCACAGTTTCTCCCAGGAGATGAAGATGCTGGGCATAGAAATCAAGAACTACGCGCTTCTGGTCCATTTCAAGAATCCCGACCAGGATATAGCCCAGTTCTTCGGTGTCGGCCTGGACTCTTCCTGCGTCGTTATGGAGCGCCTTCGCGGCAACCCCGATCACCCATTTGTCCTCTTCATTTCCTATTTTAACCCCAATCTTCCCGTCACCGGGGATGAAAACTACAATATGCCCCTGTATGAGATGCTGGAGCAGAACTACGGCATAGTCGTCAAGACCTCACGGGAGGAAATCAGCGCCAGCCTTGCCGGACCGGAACTGGCCGGCAAGCTGGAAATCAGGCCGGAAGACCCGATACTCATCAGGAAACGTTTCGTCTACGACACGGAAGACCGTCCGGTCGAGTACAATATCGGCTACTACAGGGCCGACAGCTTCACCTATTCCCTGGTTGCAACCCGCTGACCTGCGGCGAAAGCGCAGAAAATCAGGTAGACAAGGCAGAGGGAAATCACTATAAGAGAACCGGCCTGGCTCCCGATAAGTTGTGTACACACGCCCATCAGAGGCGGAATCACCGCGCCGCCGGCCACACCCGTGATCATAAATCCGGAAATCTCGTTGCTCTTTTCGGGACGGGCCTTCAGCGCCTGTGAGAAAAGCACCGAGAAAACGCTGGAGCAGAAAAATCCGACGGCTCCTATACCGATCAGTATCAACGGCATATTGCCCGCGAAGAAAAGCAGCGCCATTGCAGCCGCCGCGCAGAACAGATTGATCTTCAGATACTTTATGTCGTCCATCCGACTGAGGAGTGCGACGCCGATGAACGCGCCCGCTGTCCTGCAGATAAAATAGACGCTTGCACCGAGTGACGCCTTCTCCACCGGCAGCATACAGCGCTCTATCAGGAGCTTGGCCGACACCGTGTTGGTGCCGACATCCAGACCGACGATGAAGAAAATACCCAGGAACAGCATCAGGATGACCTTGTCCTTGAGCAGGGCGAATGACGCCCCGACTCCGGTCCCCTTGCCGGAAACCTCTTCGCGCGGAATTTCAGTCAGCTGAAGAAGGAGGAAAGACAGCAGCGTCACGGCCGCATAGATGGCGAACAGGTACTTCCAGTTGCCGAACACGCTGCCGGCCAGGAGCGCAAGGAACGGCGCGCAGAAGGACGACAGGGCCTTGACAACCTGCCCTCCGGTGAGTGCGGAAGACAGCCTGCTCTCCCCTACCACATTGGTCAGCAACGGGTTAAGAGATATCTGAAGGATGGTGTTGCCTATCCCGAGCAGGACGAAAGCGGCCATAACCGTCAACAGCCTGTAGGAGAAAAACGGGATGAGCATTCCGACAAGCGTGACGACGTTGCTTATCTGCACCATCGTTTTGCGGCCAAGGCGGTTCATCAGCAGGGCCGACGGAACCGACAGCAGCAGGAACCATATAAAGACCATAGAAGGAATGAAACCGGCCAGCGTCTCGCTGAGGCCGAAATCCTGCTTCACATAGCTTGTAGCTATCCCCACGACGTCACAGAACCCCATCACGAAGAAGGTGGCCAGGACCGGAATCGCGTTGTGTTTCCGAATTAAGCTGAACATTTTTCTATATGTTTGAACAAATTTTTCCGAAAGATAGTGAAAATTTAATAATATGTACTATATTTGCGACGTTTTCATAAATTAAAAAACTCAAGTCCCCCTTATGGCCGCAGACAAAAGACTTTTTTATCAGGCTCCGGAAATGGAGTTAATTACGCTGGAGACGAATTACGCCGTCTGTGCAGTCAGCACAGGCGAAAGTTTCTCAGGGCAAACCGACTACGGTGACGATTGGGAAGAAGATGATTAAAACCAGACGCATTATGAAAAAGTATATTTTCCTTTTGATACTCGTTCCGGTCCTTATCTTCTCCTGCGCCAAAGAGCAGGGCACGCCGGACGAAAACCTCGTGCAGCTCGTCTTCACCGGGATCACGGAAGACACAAAAACCGTCCTTCAGGACGACTTCACCATCACCTGGTCCACCGATGACGACATCACGGTATTCCCCGGAGCTTCCGCCGCAGGCGTAAAGTTCGACGTCAGCGAGACCGCCGACAACGGTCACAATGCCACCTTTACCGGCAGCGCCTCCGCTTCGGACATCTATTATGCACTCTCCCCCGCCCAGAACGGCGCGAGCATCTCCGGAGGGATCATAACCGCCACTCTCCCGACCTCGCAGACAGCAGTCTCCGGCAGTTTCGGCCCCGAGGCCAATGTCTCAGTGGCCGTGTCCGCCGACAATGTCTTCCAATTCAAGAATGTCGGCGCGCTCGTAGGCTTTACGGTCGGCAACGACGACATCACCGGAGTCAGGCTTGAAGCCCTCGGAGGAGAAGTCCTTACCGGCACCGCCGTCATCAATCCTGCCGACGGCGCCCTCCAAAGCAAATCCGGCGAGAGCTACGCGGAGCTTTCCGGCACCTTCGCCAAGAACAATACCTACTACTTCGTAGTGCTTCCCGGCTCCTACTCCGGTGGATTCCGCATCACCCTTTATAAAGGCGCGCAATACACCCGTTTCACCAAATCGGCAAGCAAAACCATCGCGCGCAACGACAACCTCGACCTCGGCACCTACACCGGCGCCAACTGGAAGACGGCATTCGTGGTCGGCGAAGGCGTGAAGATCAAAGGCTCCGCCGAAGACGGACAGGATCTTGCCTACGTGAGTTCCAACGGCTACTGGAACTCCTCTATCCAATACAGCGACGTAAGCGACTACCCCTACAACTACGAAATCTTCACCCGTCTCACCCAGGACCAGAAGTTCTACTTCGAGGCAGCAGGCGGGGAGAAATTCACCCTGAATGCCGCAGGCACTGCCATCGAGCCGCTCGCAAAGATTGCCAACGCCCCCTACGGAGCCCCCTCTGACGGTCTGTACCGTATCAGGATGGTTCTTCCCGACGGCGCGGCGGAGGTCAAGAAGATCTCGGAAGTCAAGTACGACATCTACGGCCTGGACAGCCGCTCTCTCACCTATACCGGCAATGGTACTTGGAGCAGCAGCAACTTCTGGATGAGGGCAAGCAGTTATATGAACCGCTACCGTTTCCTGGTCAAGTTCACGGATGACACAAAGCAGTACTACGGCAGGATGAGCAGCGAGACAGGCCAGCCACTCTACGGAGTCACTTCGGCCGACTACTTCTATGTCCAGCCAACCATTGACAGCAATGCCGACCACTGGAGCCCCTGTTTCAGATATCCTTACGAAACGGCAGAAGAGCGCTACTATTGCACGATGACACTGTCCCTCAACAACGACAGCGGCCACTACACCCACTCAGTCACGAATATGACGGACAGCCGGTCTCCGGAAGGCGTCGTGTACATTTGCGGTTCGAACGAAGCCGGCCAGCAGATGTTCTTCATCTCCTCTGACCACTATAATACATCTATGGCGGACTTTGGAGACAACTCAAGCCTTGTGCCGTCCTCGCTCGGTGAATACTTTGAGATTTTCACGCATATCAATTCAGGAGAAGTGATTTATTTCTACAACGCGACCACCGGAAAGTATTATGCTCCGAATGCCGCCGGGAGTTCCATAGTGGAAATCTCGGG
>JAFZME010000094.1 GCA_017553405.1 Bacteroidales bacterium | reverse complement strand
TCGTCCGAAGATGAAACAGGCTCTGACAGGATACCGTTTACCGATATGCGGTCGCCCGCCTTCCACAGCACATCCACTTTTCCATCTCCGTCCGGAGCTCCGAGACAGGTTTTGGACTGGTCCTCGGGCATAGATGCGCTCAGGATCATCCGGCCGGTCGATGCCGACTCTTTCGTACAGGAGATTATGGCGCAGGCCGCGAGAATTATATATATGAATGACTTTTTCATACCTTTAATCAGAATCATCGTCATAACCGTCGTCTCCGATAATGTACTGTTCTATGGACTGACAGAACATCTCGGAAACAAGTTCTATAATCTCCGCACTTGGCGATATGTATCCCTTGTCCATAGAACTAATAACTTACCGTGTCAACCGTGAAATTCTCCGTGGAGACGACCGCCATTACCGACGTGCCCATCGGGACGAATGCCGCCTCGCCGAAATCATACAAGACACCTGCCGAGAGAGTCTTGTTGCTCCTGGTGTTGAACCACACTTCCATTATCGTCCCGTCCGAAGCCGTGATGTTGGCCTGAAAACCGGATGCATAAGTGCCGGCAGGAAGAACAAAGCAGAAAGCGCTCGGCGAAGATGAAAGAGCGACGCCTGCGGCAATAAGGATATTGTCCCTGTTGTTGCCGGAGGCGGCCAGGGAGCCGTTCAGTAGGCCTGCGCTCTTCCCTATCGTATAATCGCCGCAAATTGACTCCCCGCCGATAGCCTTGACTTCAATCCGGCTGACAGTGACAGCGGAAGACGACGTGAAGGAGAACCTCAGGACCGCTCCGAGCGGAGAGAGCGTGATACTTCCCGAAGGGGTAGAGGAAGAAGCATACATCGGCAGCGTGTTGACAGCGATATTGCCATTGCTGCTCTGGGAAGCCGGGAACGTCACCGTGCAGTCGCTGCCTGCGACACCGCAATAGGTGTAATTCCATACCGTTGCTCCGCCTACACCGGCGAACTTGAAAGTGGCCGTCGCGCCGCCGGCATCTGCCGCAGAAAGCGCTGTAGACTGCACTCCGTTCAGCATCAGGCAGTCCCCTGCGCTCCAGAACAGAGGCCAGTAATTGCCGGCCTTGCTTCCCAAGGCAGTTTTCGTCGGCTGGGAAGGCAAGCCCGCCTCAACGGACAGCAGGTCTTCTGCGATGTCTCGTTTTTCACACGCGACAACGCAGCACACAATCAATGCGCAAAACAATAACCTCTTCATCTCATTGTCCATTATCATAGGCCCCCGGCCAGGTGGTGGCCCCACGGGTATTCCCGCGGCCGTCTTTCGTAAGGGCTCCGAGGCCGTCGAGCCAGGAATAGAAGCCCGACTCGGCCTCATATATGGCAGCCATTACGTTCTCAAGAGTATCCATTTCCGTGTTGCTGCCCGTGAGCGTGCCGTTCCAGCCCCAGAAGCTGCCGCTTGCTGATGCGCCCGGAGTCCAGGCCAGATCGCCGAAGTGGTCGGACGGGTTGGTCCAGGTGCTTCCCTCGGTCCATTCATCACTTCCCAGCTTGCTTTCGATGGTGCTTCCGTCGTTGAAGTCGTTGGCCTCGGTCCCGGAAGCGTTATACTCACCGCTGACCGAGAGGGTACCTGTCTTGTTTGACGTTGCGGTGAAAGTCGCACCGCCCGTACTGTAGACAGCGTAGCACTTCTTGTAGTCAGTTCCTTCAAATGAGTAGGAAAGCGGGGATATGATGTTGTTGACCAGATAGTGGCTCCCCGAACCCGTTACGCTGATGAGTCCGGAGGAATCCGTCCCTGTTGCCTCCAGTCTCTCCTTGCCGCGGACGATTCCGTGCAGGGTGCTGTTGGAAAGCACCAGTTTGGTCCCGTCCCCCTCGACGCGGATCCAGCAGGCATAGTCGTTCCAGCCGGCTCCATAAGTGTTGTCGGCAAAGGAGCAGTTGTTCATACACATCGTGCCGTTCTCAATGAAAAGGGCAGTTCCCCTCTTTGATGAACTCGTGGTGTAGTTGCCGGAGAACACACAGCCGTTCATATAGCACGAAGTGGTGTTACTCTGATCACGGCTATAGATAGTGCCGCCCGTAGGGCTGTAATTACCGTCAAACAGACACCCGTCAAAACAGATCTTAGAACTGTACGATATGGTCTCGAAAACAGCCACTCCTCCATATGTCGAGGTAGCCTTGTTGGAACGGAAGACGCAGGATGTAAAATTCATATTTCCCTGAGAGAAGATCGCACCTCCCTGCGTCGCCGCCACATTGAATGCGAACGTACACTGCGAGCAATTAATTGTAGTGTTCTCTCCCTTGGAGCATAGAGCGCCTCCCCAGCGACCTTCATTGTAGTAGAAATTACAGCCGGAGAACTTGATCGTTCCGGTGGAAGTGGAGTAGAATGCTCCGGCCGTACCGCCGCTGCTTCCGGTTGCAACAGCATTGCCGCTGTTGGGATCTGAAGCCACGCCGAAATAGCAGTTGGTAAATGTCGATGAAGCCGAGTTTTCCGTGTAGACGGCACCGCCCTTTGTGGAATTGCCCGTAAGGGTATTCTTGGTAAAAGTACACCCGGCAGCCGTTATGGAGGAAGATTTTGCCGCATACAGGGCTGCCCCACGCGCCGAGCCGGCGGTGTTCTTGTTGTTATTAAACGTACAATTGTTGAGCACGAGGGAAGCCGACTCGCTGACACAGACGCATCCGCCGTATTTTGACGAGTTGCCGGTGATTGTCTTCACGCCGTTCAAAGTGGCGGTGCCGCCGGTGACATATATTGCGCCGCCCATAGAAGCGCTGCTGTTGCCCGAGAAGGAGCCGCCATTGATCTCAAGGTCGGACGAGCCTTCCTTGAAGACAGCTCCGCCGCGGCAGTCGTCCGCGCCGGCGCTGTTGTCGCTCCAGATTGCCTCGTTGATCTCAACCCGAGCCGAACCGCGTATATGCAACGCGCCGCCATTTCCGGAAGTCGCCGCGTTGGACGAGAAGGAGTCAGCCTTGCCGTCCTGGTCGTCAAGTACGAGAACAGCATTCTCCTCGGCGAGGATCGCTCCGCCAGAAGGGGCGTTGTTGCCGGTAAAGGTACAGCCGTGCAAGGATGTCGTGCCGCCGCTTAACCAGAGCGCGCCGCCGGCCGATGTCGCCGTGTTGGAAACGAAGCTCGTGTTGCTCGCGGAAACGGTACCGGCAGACACCTGCAGTGCTGCTCCAAAGTCTGCGCGGGAGCCTGTAAATGTGCACCGGTTGAGCTCAAGATAGCTGTCAGCACCCTTGACGATGACGGCGCCCTCCGAAGCATTTGCGAAATCGCACCTGCTCAGGTAGACGTCAACTTCGCCGTCAATCTCGAATATCGACTGCACGGCATCGCCGCTGAAGGTCGTAGTCTCTTCATCGCCCATCCCCTTGAAGCCGCCGACGATAGTTATGGAAGG
>JAFZME010000093.1 GCA_017553405.1 Bacteroidales bacterium | reverse complement strand
GTCGCGTCCCAGAATATGTATTTCCGGAACTGGCCTTCCGCACCGGCATAGACATAGAGAGAGTTCCATTTGGTGTTCTTCGTGGGGCGTATGTAATCGCCCGGACCCCTCATATAGTGCATCTGGAACCTGTCGCCGACGCCGCCTTCGATTTTCGACACTATCCCGTCCGGTTTCCACGGCTGGAGACGTACGAACACGCGGTTGTCCAGCCTCGCCACTCTCAGGGAGTCCATACTCTTGGATGGATGGATATTGAAGACGTCGTTGAAGAAAGCCCTGCCGTTCTCGTCGGTGACGGCGTCCACGTAGGTCTTGCTGTAGGCGGAATATTCGGTGGCCGTGCCTATGAAAAGCGTGGTCACGCTGGTGTCGAAGGTGTCGGAGGGAGCCTGGGATACGGCGGTCGTGTCGCCTTTATTCTTGTGTTTCTTTATGAAACTGAACGGAATACGGAAGCTCTGGTCGTAGAACACCGTGTTCTTTCGATAGGAATTGGAGGCCGAGGCGAGGTTGACCGCAATCTCACGAGCGTCTACCGTCGTGTCCCTGATCCACATCCTGTCGACCACACCGCCGTTTTCGGTACGGTCAACCCTGTTGTGGATGAAGCCGGCGTGGGCAAGGTATTTCTTGCCGAGCCAGTTGCCGCCGATGGCGAGAGCCCTGTTCTTGGTCGTCTCGTTCTGCAGAATGCCGCCTCCTCCGAAACGGTTGAACTCGAAGGAAATGTTGAGGGACGGGATGATGTTCTGCGTGGTGAATATGCGGATGTTGTCGGATTCCTTTTCGCGGGCGGCGAAGAGGGTGCCGGCGTAGCCAAGCTCGGTATATGGAGTCTTGGTGTTGTACATCGGCATCGTCTCAGGCGTGTAGGTCCAGCTTTCGTAGGCGTCGTAGAAGCTCACCGTGTGGCCGGACGGCCGCTTGAGGAAGTTCCACGTCTGCACTGCGGAGCCGGCGACGCCGAGGAAGTTGCCTCCTACGTCATCTCTCTTGTAGGGATAGTCGTAGAAACGGTAGTTGAAACTCGTGTCGTAGGGCTGGACTTCGGGACGGTTGAAGTAACGGTCGTGAGTCCAGGTGATGAGCCTCTTGTAGAAGAGCGAATCCGGGACCGCGAAAGTCTGGAGAATTCGTGGAGTCTCCTCGCGAATGCTGTCCCTGACGTTCTTGAGGCTGTCTTTCCGGTTGAGGATGCTGTCCATCCTGTGGAGTTTGCCGGGAAGGGCCTGCTCGTATTTGTATTTCTTCTTCTCCTTCCTCGACAGGGTGGAGTACCACTCGTCGAATTTGCGCTTCGCCGTCTCGGTGGAGTCTTTCAGATATAGTGAATCGATGACCGGCCAGTCGAGAGAATCGCCTTCCGCTTTGAGGGAATCGACCACAATCCGGTGGACCATAGAGTCCTTTACGGCAAAATACCATTTGTAGAGGAAGGGATCCAGCTCCTTAAGTGAATCGGGGGCGCTTGTCGTGTCGCGCGGGTCGATGCGCGGTGTCGTGTCCTCCACGGCGAAGAGGTTGTCGAAATCGTCGTCGTCCTCGAAGACCATCAGCGCCTTCAGCGAGTCGTATCTCGCCTGCGCCCAGGCCTTCAGGCTGTCCGGATCAGTGGGGATTTTGGACTTCGGCGCCGGGGTTATAAGCGAATCGACTTTCAGCGTGTCTGCGGGCTTCAGTACCGAATCCGCAACTTTCAGCGAGTCTTCGGCACGGGGGAGGGTGAATGCCCTGAGGGCGGCCTGGGAGGAGCTTTCTTCAGTCCTCGGAAGGCCTGCTATGGTATGCACCAGCGCCACGGCGACGGCCGTGGCGGGTATGAGCATATTATTCCATAGAGCCTTCATAGGCTGCAAAGATAAGTATTTTTTCTAAGCGCCGAGGCTGGCGGCGGCCCTCTCTATACGGGCGGCTGCCTCGGGAATCCCGATGAAGGAGATGATGTCTGCAATCCCGAGGCCGCTTGCCGAACCGGCCAGCGCGAGCCTCATACAGTTCATCACTTTCCCCATCGGCCACTCGCGCTCGCGGATATACCCTTCGAGCAGTTCCCCTATGGCATCCTTGCCCGAGGGGTTCTCTTCGAGGAGTTTTTCCTTGAGTTCAAGCACTTTGGAGTAATTTTCTTCCTTCCAGAACTTTTCCACGTCTTTCTCGGCAAATCCGGCGGGGGCTTTGAACACATAATGTGCCACTGTCCACATATCTTCGACGAAAGTCGCCCTTTCTTTTACTAGAGCGACGACTCTTTCGACGAAGGCCTTGTCGGCTTCCACTCCGTTTTTCTTCAGCACCGGCATCAGGAGCGCGGCAAGGGTGGCGTCGTCTTTCTTGCGAAGATATTCCTTATTGAACCATTTCGCCTTGTCAGGGTTGAACTTGGCGCCGGCCTTCTGCACCTTGTCGAGCGAGAATGCCTCTATGAGCTCGTCCATTGTGAATAGTTCCTGCTCCGTGCCGGGGTTCCACCCGAGAAGGGCAAGCAGGTTGACGAAGGCTTCCGGGAAATAGCCGTCCTCGCGGTAGCCGTGGGAGGTCTCTCCTTCCGCGTTGGTCCACTGAAGCGGGAACACGGGGAATCCCATCTTGTCGCCGTCCCTCTTGCTGAGCTTGCCGTTGCCGACGGGCTTGAGAAGAAGAGAAAGGTGGGCAAAGCGCGGCTGTGTCTCCGTCCATCCGAATGCCTGATACAGAAGGTAATGGAGGGGCAGGGAAGGAAGCCACTCCTCGCCGCGGATGACCTCGGTGATTTCCATCAGGTGGTCGTCCACGATGTTGGCCAGGTGGTAGGTGGGAAGCTCGTCGGCCCTCTTCCAGAGCACCTTGTCGTCGAGGGTGTCGGTGTTGACCTCGATGTGGCCACGGATAATGTCGTCCATCTTGACAATGGTGTTCTCCGGCATCTTGAAGCGGATGGTCCATCCGGTCGTCTCCACCAGAAGTCTCTCGACCTCTTCCGCAGGAAGGGTGAGGGAGTTGCGGAGATTCATCCTCGTCTTCTGGTTGTAGATGAAGGTCTGCCCGGCGGCTTCGGCCTCCTTGCGGCAGGCGTCGAGCTCCTCCGGTGTGTCGAAGGCGTAATAGGCGTTGCCGGAAGCGATGAGGTCTTCGGCGTAGCGGCGGTAGATGGGTTTCCTCTCCGACTGGCGATAGGGAGCGTGCGGGTGCCTTTCGGAAGGCACGCTGACGACCTTGCCATCCCTGTCCACACCCTCGTCCGGTATGATCCCGCACCAGGTGAGGGCTTCTATGATATACTGCTCGGCTCCGGGAACGAAGCGGTGGGAGTCGGTGTCCTCAATGCGGATAATGAAATCCCCGCCGTTTTTCTTTGCAAAAAGATAATTGTAGAGAGCGGTCCTGACGCCGCCCATATGGAGCGGCCCCGTAGGTGAGGGGGCGAATCTTACCCTTGTTCTTCTGTCCATTTTATTCAGTGTGTGTACGGCGGATGGCGGTCGTGTTCTCCAGCTCAGCCCTGTTTTCTCCGGGCTCGATGCAGAGGGCCGGTTTCTCCGTGTATTTGAACCTGCACATATTCTCGGTCGAGGAGAACGTGACTTTGTTGATGTAATCCGTGCGGATGCCTGTGTCGGGGGCTTCATTCCTTTCGGCCGCCATCTCCTCGTCGTAGCGGAAGTGGCTGTCGATGTGGATGATGTTGCCGAGATTGACATCCGTGATGTCGCCGAGCTTGTTCATATCGAAACCCGTGGCGATGGCGGTAATCCTGATCTCGTCGCCGAGGGCGGAATCATAGATGATGCCGCTCTTGAAGCTCTTGGCGCTGCCGGTGTATTTCTTGATTTCCTCGTTGATCTCCTTGAGGTTGGTCATCGAGATGCCCTCGTCGGTGTTGGCGGTCGTGATGTTTATCAGGACGTTCTTGGCGGTCTTGAGGTCGAAGTCGTTGAGAAGCGGTGATTCGAAAGCGCCCTTGACGGCATCCACTATCCTGTTGCTGCCTTTGCCGACGCCGCAGCCCATCAGGGCCATACCGCTGTTGCGCATCATATTGGTGACATCCTTGAAGTCGACGTTGATGTAGCCCGGCTTGGATATGACCTCGATGATGCCCCTGACGGCCGTGGCAAGCACGTTGTCGGCTTTCGGGAAGGCCTCGTGGATGAGTTCGTCGCCGAAGAACTCGTAGAGCTTCTCGTTGTTGATGATAAGGAGGCTGTCGACGTTTTTCTCGAGTTCGCGGATGCCGTCTACGGCCTTCGACTGGGTGTCGTTGCCCTCATTGGAGAAAGGAAGGGTGACCACGGCAACGGTTAGGATGCCCTTGTCCTTCGCCATCTTGGCGATGACGGGAGAGGCTCCGGTGCCGGTGCCTCCGCCCATACCTGCGGCGATGAACAGCATCTTGGTGCCGTCGAGGGCCTTTTCGTTGATGGCGTCCTGCGAGTCAAGCGCGGCGTTGCGGCCTTCGGTCGGGTTGGTGCCCGCACCGAGTCCCGCCTGGCCGAGCTGGATCTTGACGGGGACATCGCTCTTCTCAAGGGCCTGGGAATCGGTGTTGCAAACAACGAAACTGCAGCCGTCGATGCCCTGGTTGTACATATAGTTGACAGCATTGCATCCGCCGCCGCCGACGCCTATAACTTTGATGATAGTATTGCCCCGGCTCCAGTTGGGGAGTTTGTCGTTGCTCATTGGTTTTCCTCCTTGCTAATAAAGTCATACAAATCTGTGAGCTTGTCGGTCACTTTCTTCCAGATAAGCTTCGGTTTCTTCGGCTCTTTCGGTTTGGGCTCCTTTGGCGGTTGGACGGTTTCCATCTCGTCATCATTGAAGAGGGCGCCGTTCGTCTGTGGCTGGTCGTCCTCTTCCGGCTGCTCGGCAGCTGCAGGAGCGGACTTGACCGCGAGAGGCTCGACACAGTCCTGAAGGTCGTCGTTCTTGGCGGCGAGAATCATTCCTATCGCTCCGGTCGCGCCTGTCCCGTAGACTCCGTTACATCCGCTGGCGGAGAAAAGGTGACGTGCGTAGCCGAGCCTGACGTTGTAGCCGGACATATCCTTGACCATACTCGCCAGACCGGTCATATTGGCGCATCCTCCCGTGAGAACTATTCCGGAGCGGAGAATGTCCTGCATTCCGCTCTGCTGAATCTGGTAGAAGACTGCGTCGAGAATTTCCTTCGTACGGGCCGCTATTATCTCGGAAAGGTACTTGACCTGGATTTCCTTCGAAGGGCGGTCCTCATAGCGGATCTGGAGTATCTTGTCCGTGAGCGAGGCAAGTTTCGTGGGCAGGCAGGAGCCGTAGGCGAGTTTGATGTTTTCCGCCAGGACTTCCGAGATGCCGCATTCGATGCGGATATCGTTGGTGATGGTGTTGCCTCCGAAGGGAATGGCCGCATAATATCTCATAATGCCGCCGTGCCAGATGCTGACGGAAGTCACGCCGGCGCCCATTTCAATGAGGGCGACGCCGTTGATCTTCTCCTCCTGTGAGAGGACTATCGACGAAGTCGTGTCGGGGAGGAAATACTTCCTTGCGATAGCGATCGCGAGGTCGTTGAAGACCTTGTCGATGGCTCCCGAACGCGAGCGCTCGCCTATGAAGATCTTGAAATTGCCTGTCACCGATGCGCTGATGGTGCCTATGACGTCCTCTTCCACGAGCTGGATTTCCTCCTCCGTGGAGAAAGACTGGGCCACTGCTCCGTAGATCACTTCCTTCTCCTCGTTTTTGAGGGGATAGGAGCTCAGGGCAAGGTCTTTGAGCGTCTCGATTTCTTCGCGGGAGACGTATTCGTCGGGTTCCGAGCGCTTCATTTCACCGGACGCGGTCTGCTGCACGACGCTGTAGCGGGGGAGTCCCACCACGGCCTGGTGGATCTTGATGTGAAGCGCGTCTTCAGCTTCCTTGATGGCTGTCTGAAGCTTGTCGTGGACCAGTTGCGGGTTGAACACGAAGCTGTTGCGGATACCGGCGGCCGGGTGCTCGCGGTAGTACTCGACTTCGACGTCGTTGCCGGAGATCTGGGCCACCGCCACCGAGAACTTCGAGGTCCCGAGGTCGATTGCGGCTATGTTTTTCTCTTGCATATATTGTTGGTTTTATTTGCAGATAATGTTGCCGGAGTAGCGCACGTCCACTCTGGTGTAACCTTTTTCAAGCGGAGCGACCGCTTCGTAATATTCCCCGATCCTTGCGAACTTGGCCTTGACTTCGGTGGGGGAGCCGAAGACGAACCTTTCCTTCCCTTCCCTCGGGATTAGGACGAGGTCGCCTTCCGTGGATACCGTCATCTGTGATATGTTTTCGCTCCAGATTCCGCTTTTTTCCATAAAGGCTATCATCGATATGACTTCCTTCACCCAGAGCTTCTCCTTTTCGGAAGAAAGTTCGCCTTTGAATCCCTTGTCGATGGAAACGGGGATATTTCCGTCAACTATCGGTACCATCGAGGTGAACTTGTTCTGGAGAGGGAATATGAATCCGCTCCTGTCGGCGTAAAAGCCGGCGTCGCCTTTCTGGAAACGGACCACCGGAACCCTCTGCGTCACGTCGACGTGGAGTGTCCCGTCGTCCGTGATGTAGGCTTCGCTCCGGAGGATGGCGCTTTTGCTCTGCAGGATCTTTTCCATACGGGAAAGATTCACTTCGTCTATCCTCTGTCCTATGTATTCCCCGTATTCCGCCATAAGGATTTTGACGTCGTTCCTGGAAATGAAGTTCCTTTCAGCACTGTCAAGGATGCTGATCACCAGGGCATTGCAGGTTGAGGCGTGCCTTTGCGCCCTTGATGCAGAAAGCACGACGGCGAAAAAGCTCAGCGTCAGGACCAGCGTGAGCAGTGAAAGGATCTTTCCGGGAATACGTCTCATTTTCTTGTAAGCATTTCAGTTATGGGAGCAGTATACCTGTCGATATTGCCGGCTCCGAAAGTCACGAGGACATCGAGTTTCATCCCCTTGAGGGTGTCGAGGAGCTCTTCTTTCGTGATGAGGATCTTCTCGGGGCAGGTGACGTCCTTGAAAATG
>JAFZME010000092.1 GCA_017553405.1 Bacteroidales bacterium | reverse complement strand
GGCCACACCTGCGCGGTGCGCCACAACGGCCGCCTCTGCGGCTGCGGCAGGAGCGGCTGCCTTGAGGCCTATTGCTCCGCAATCGGCGTGGCCCGTACCGCACGCGAGTGGCTTGAGATGAGCGACGAGCCGTCTCTTCTCCGCACCGTCGCCGACATCACTTCAAAGGATGTCTATGAGGCGGCGAAGGAGGGCGACAAACTTGCCCTCAAGGTGTTCGAGTTCACCGGACGTATCCTCGGCGAGAAACTTTCCGATTTCATCGCGTTCTCCGCGCCGGAGGCCATCGTCCTCTTCGGCGGCCTCGCAAGGGCCAAGGAGTTCCTCACGGAGCCCATCGAGAGGGCGATGAACGAGAACGTCCTCAACCTCTGGAAGGGCAAGGTCAAACTCGTCTATTCCTCGCTCAAGGAGTCCGACGCCGCCATCCTCGGCGCCTCAGCACTCGCGTGGTGACACGCTTGTCATTCCGAGCCCCGGAGGGGCGAGAGAATCTACTTTAACAAAAAAGACTGGCAGTCGAAACTGCCAGTCTTTGTTTATTCATTCTCGTCGTAAATCTCTTCGCCATCCTCGCCGTCGTCGTCCTCATCATCTTCTTCGTCGAAGTCCTCGTCGTCGAGGTCGAAATCGTCCTCGGAGGGAAGCTTCTGCTTTTCGACCGGGAGGTCTTCAAGGGCGACATAGCCGTTCTCGAACTCCTGGGGCACGGGGCCCTTGGTCTCGGAGAGGACGAGTTTGTCGGCCTTCGGGGCGGGGGAGTCGTCCTCATATATATCTATAAGGACACTCTTGCGGTTGGATACGTCGTAGAAATAGACGAAATGGGTGACGCCCTTCTCGAGGGCCGCGCTGAGGGAGATCTGCTCGACGGCACCGTCGCCGATGTCGAAGAGGCCCCAGCGGGCTACGACGGCCTCGTCGGCTCCCAGTGCCTTGAAAAGGATCAGCTGGTCCTGAGGGAATTCGAGGTCGGCGCGGAGGCGGTTGTGGACGGTATATAAGGTCGTGGGACCGGCGGCCTTGTAGAGGCGCAGGAAGCCTTTGATCTTGGGCAGGGTTATTTTAAGACAGACAGCCATAAGCAATCGTATGTTTACGAATTCAAATATACTTATATTTTTGCTAAATCGGTCAAAAATCTTTACATTTGAATTGCAATGGCGCTTGCTACGGACAAATACAGAAGCATTGCAGCGCCCTCGGAGGGCGTATTCAAGGACAGGGGCTCGCGTTTTCTCGCCCTTGCCTTCCCCGTGTCCGACGAGGAGCAGATCCGCTCCATAGTCGCTTCCCTCAAGACGAAGTATCACGACGCCCGCCACCATTGCTACGCCTGGCGGCTCGGGCTGGAGGGGATCTCGCGTTCGTCGGACGACGGCGAGCCCTCCGGCAGCGCCGGCAAGCAGATCCTCGGCCGCCTCGAGTCGAAGGGGCTGAGCGATGTCCTTGTCGTAGTGGTCCGCTGGTTCGGCGGGATCAAGCTCGGCGTGCCGGGGCTCATCAAGGCCTACCGGGAGTCGACCGCGGAGGCTCTTGAGGCGGCCGTGGAGGTGGAGAAGACGGCCGAGATTCCCTACGCCGTGACTTTCGGCTATATGGCTATGAACGACGTGATGAAGGTCCTCAAGGACCTGTCGCTGCCGCAGCTGTCGCTCGACTGCGGAGAGAGCTGCTCGGTCTCGACACGCGTCAGGCTCACTTCCGTGGATGATTTCGAGGCGAGATGCTCGCGTATCGACTCCTGCAGTGTGAAAAGACAAGATTAATTCCTATATTTATAGTCTATTTCAGCAACAGATATGAAAAAAGTTCACGTATTCAATGCAGGTCCCTGCCTTTTGCCGCAGGTGGCCATCGACAACGCCATCGCGGCCCTGAAGGATTTCAAGGGCACGGGCGTGTCGGTCCTTTCCATATCCCACAGGACAAAAGAATGGGATGAGACGATGGATGAGTGCCGCGCTCTCTGGCGCGAGCTGCTTCATATACCGGAGACTCACGAGGTCGTGTTCCTCGGCGGCGGCGCTTCGCTGCAGTTCCTGTATGTCGCGATGAACTACCTTGAGAAGAAGGCGGCCTACCTCGAGACCGGCGTATGGGCCGGCAAAGCCCTCAAGGAGGCAAAGGGCATCGGCGAGGCCTACGCCATCGCCAGCTCGAAGGACAGGAATTTCTGCTATATCCCGAAGGGATTTGAGATCCCTACGGACATAGACTACCTCCATATCACGACCAACAACACGATCTACGGCACCGAGATCAAGACTGATATGGACTGCCCCGTTCCGCTCATCGCGGATATGTCGTCGGACATTATGTCCCGCCCAGTGGACGTGTCGAAATATGATCTTATATATGGTGGTGCGCAGAAGAATGTCGGCCCCGCGGGTGTCATATTCGCCATCATCCGTAAGGATTCCCTCGGCCGCGTGTCGCGCTATATACCCACTATGCTGGACTATAGGACCCACATCGACAAGCTCTCGATGTTCAACACGCCTCCGGTGTTCTCGATATTCGTGATGAACGAGACTCTCAAATGGATCAAATCCATCGGGGGAGTCGAGGCCATCCACAAGATCGATATGGAGAAGGCACGTATCCTCTATGAGGAGATCGACCGCAATTCCATTTTTGTCGGTACGGCCGATGTCGAAGACCGTTCCTGTATGAACGTCTGCTTCGTGATGGCCCCCGGCAAGGAGGATCTGCAGGACAGCTTCCTCGCTTTTGCCAAGGAGAGGGGGATGGTCGGCATCAAGGGCCACCGCAGCGTCGGCGGCTTCCGCGCATCGCTCTACAACGCCTGCTCGATAGAGGATGTCAACGCCCTTGTGGCCTGTATGAAGGAGTTTGAAAATCTTCACGCCTGATATGAAAGTACTTATAGCAACCCAGAAGCCTTTCGCCGCTGTCGCGGTGGAGGGGATAAAATCCATTTTGACAGAAGCCGGCCACGAGGTGGCTCTGCTTGAGAAATATCCTGCCCAGGAGGATCTCCTGGCGGCCGTCGCTTCTGCAGATGCACTCATTATACGTTCCGACAAGGTGACCGCGGAGGTCATCGCTGCCGCGCCGCGGCTCAAGGTGGTCGTGCGCGCCGGCGCGGGGTTCGACAACGTGGACCTCGCTGCGGCATCCGCCGCCGGTGTGGTCGTGATGAACACCCCGGGCCAGAACAGCAACGCCGTTGCGGAGCTTGCCATTGGCCTTATGATTTATATGGCACGCACGCAGTTCACCCCTGCGACCGGCTCGGAGATCGAGGGCAAGCGGCTCGGCATCCAGGCCTTCGGCAACGTCGGCCGCCTGGTAGGCGCCAAGGCGAAGGCCCTCGGGATGAAGGTGAGCGCGATCGACCCGTTCCTGCCGGACGAGAAGATCATCGCCGGCGGAGCGGAGCCAGCTACCTCGCTTGAGGCCCTGTATGCCGGCTCCGACTACCTGTCGATCCACATCCCCGCGACGCCGGAGACCATCGGCTCCATCGGCTACGACCTCATCGCCTCGATGCCCAAGGGCGCGACGCTCATCAACACCGCCCGCAAGGAGGTCATCGACGAGGCCGGCCTGGCGCAGGCTCTCCGCGAGCGCCCTGACCTCAAGTACGCCGCCGACGTCGCCCCGGACTGTTACGACGCCCTCCGCGAGGAGTTCGGCCTCCGCGTCTTCGCCACGCCCAAGAAAATGGGCGCCCAGACCTCCGAGGCCAACATCAACGCCGGCCTCGCCGCCGCCCGCCAGATCGTCTCCTTCTTCTCCACCGGCGACACCCGCTTTCAAGTAAACAAGTAATTTGTCATTCCGAGCGTAGTCGAGGAATCTAATTATAAAATTATTATGGTACGAGTAAAACCTTTTGCGGCATTACGTCCTCCGCGCGCGCTGGCGAAGGAAGTGTCGGCGCCGCCGTATGATGTGCTCGACTCCGCCGAGGCGAAGGCGCTGGCGGGGGAGAGGTCGCTTCTTCATATCACGAAGCCGGAAATCGACTTCGAACCGCTCGCCGGCGAGCACGAGGATAGGACCTATGCCAAGGCCGTGGAGAATTTCAAGAAGTGGCAGCAGGAAGGCTGGTTGCTTCGTGACGACTCCGAGAACTACTACGTCTACGCCCAGACTATGGGCTCGCGGACGCAGTACGGTATTGTGCTGTGCGCCCACACCGACGATTATGCTTCCGGGCTTATCAAGAAGCACGAGCTCACGCGTAAGGACAAGGAAGACGACCGTATGATCCACGTGCGCATACAGAGCGCCAACATCGAGCCGGTCTTCTTCGCCTTCAAGGACAACGCCGAGCTAGCGGCCATCGTCGCCTCTGTGGCGGCCGGCGAGCCGGAGTACTCGTTCACCGACGAGAACGGCTTCGGCCACGCCTTCTGGGTGATTTCC
>JAFZME010000091.1 GCA_017553405.1 Bacteroidales bacterium | reverse complement strand
TTCTTTTCCTTCTGCCGTTCCTGTATTTCCTTCCGGGAATCGTTGGCGGAGTGGACGGAGTATGGTGGAGTTTCCCCGCCTCCGACCTTATTTCCACCATCACGACAGGAGCATTTGCCATAGTCCTGCTCCGTAAGATTGACAAGGTCAATGACGGCGACGATCCGGCACTTATAGGAGGCACTCTGTGAGAAGGATTGTTCTTATACTGACAGCCGTCCTTTGGGGAGTACTTTCATTCGCCCAGGGGCCGGTGGACAGATACCTCAACGAAAGGATCGAGAATTCGGACTCTTCCGTCGAAGAGCTCAAGCCTCTCGACGAAAGGATCGACAGTTTCCTCCGTGCGTGGAACATCAGGGGAGCAACCCTGGCCGTTACCCGCAACGACTCCCTCGTCTACGCAAAGGGCTACGGATGGGCCGACAAGGAGAATCGGGAGAGGATGAAGCCGGGCCACACAATGAGGCTCGCCTCCGTTTCCAAACTGATCACGGCCATAGGGATAATGGTCCTTCAGGACGACGGCAGGCTCAATCTTCAGAGCCCCGTCTTCGGTCCGTTCGGCATACTGGACGGCTATGACGACCTCATTACCGACGACAACTACTACGCGATAACCGTCGAGCATCTGCTGCGCCACCAGGCCGGATTCACGACAAAGTACGGGGACCCGATGTTCTCCACGAGAAACGTGATGAGGCAGTTCGGGCTCAGCAAGCCGCCCACGATGGACCAGATGATACGAAGCCAGGTGACTCTCCCGCTCGATGTCGAGCCGGGCACGGTGTCGGAATATTCCAACTTCGGCTACCTGCTTCTTTCGGCCATCATCGAAAAGGTCTCCGGGATGTCATACGAGAAGTTCATTCAGGAGAGGGTGTTCAGGAAGGCCGGATGCCACGGCTTCCACATCGCCGGAAACTATCTCTCCGACAGGGCCGAAGGCGAGGTCAAATACTACCCTCCCGACGACAGCCAGCCCATCTCCGATTTCAGCGGAAGCGGGAAGCTCGTGCCCCGCTGCTATGGCGGCAACGACGTCACCGGCTCCTCAGGAGCAGGCGCCTGGGCAGGATCCGCGGTGGAGCTCGCGCTCCTCATCGCTTCCATCGACGCGATTCTTGTCCAGCCCGACATCCTGATGCCGTTCACCGTGATGCAGATGGGGCGCTACATAGACGAAGACACGTTCGCCCTCGGGTGGCTGCTTTCTTCCCCTGAGGGGGAACTTACCCGCACCGGCTCCTTCGCCGGCACCAATGCGCTGGTCAAACTCTACCCCGACGGGGAATGCTGGATACTTCTCACCAACACCAGTACGTGGAAAGGGACCCGCCTCGCACGCGAGACGCAGCCCCTTCTTTCCACTCTTCGCCGTGATTACGGGAGATTACTCCCGAAACGGGATCTATTCCTTCTCTGAAAGCACGAGACGCATCGTGTCGCGCGCGATGACGAGCTCCTCATCAGTGGTGATGAGGGCGGCCTTGACCTTCGAGTCGGGCGTCGTGATGATGGCGTCCTCTCCGGAGGCCTGGTTGGCTTCGTAGTCGACCTTGAGGCCCAGGTAGGAGAAGTTCTCGAGGACGCGGCGGCGGAAGCGGCTGTTGTGCTCGCCGATGCCGCCGGTGAAGACGATGAGGTCGACACCGTTCATCGCCGCGGCGTACTGGCCGATAAGCTTGATGACGTCGTAGCTGAGCTTCTTGAAGGCGAGCTTGGCCTTGGGATCGCCGTTGTTGGCGAGTGCGTCCATCTCGCGGGCGTCAGAGGTCTTGCCGGTGAGGCCGAGGAAACCGCTCTTGCGGTTGAGGATCTCGGACATCTCGTCGGGGCCGATGCCGAGCTTCTTCTGGAGGAAGAGGACGGCGTTGGCGTCGATGTTGCCCACACGCGTGCCCATAATCATACCCTCGAGAGGGGTGAAGCCCATCGAAGTGTCGACGCACTTGCCGCCCTGGATGGCGCAGACGGAGCTGCCGGCGCCGATGTGGCAGGTGATGATCCTGGAGGTCGCGAGGTCGAGTCCGCAGAACTTTGCGCCCTTGCCTGCGACGAACTGGTGGGAAGTGCCGTGGGCGCCGTAGCGGCGGACGCGGTACTGGTCGTAGTATTCATACGGAAGGGCATACATATAAGCATAGGCAGGCATCGTCTGGTGGAAGGCGGTGTCGAAGGTCACGACCTGGGGGACGGACGGGAGGACGGCCTCGATCGCGTGGATGCCCAGCAGGTGAGCCGGGTTGTGGAGCGGGGCGAAATCGCAGCAGATTTCGATCTTGCGGATGACGTCGTCGTCGACGATGGCGCTGCCGGAGAAGTATTCGCCGCCCTGGACTATGCGGTGGCCTACGGCCTCGATGTCCTCGAGGGAGTCGAGCACGCCCGTCTTCTTGTCGGTCAGGGCGTCGAGGATGAGCTGCATACCGACCTTATGATCGGGGATGGGGACGTCGCGGACGATTTTTTCTTTACCCGAGGGGGCGTACTGGAGGATACCGGCGGGAAGCCCTATCTTTTCGGCGATGCCTTTGGCTATGATGTCGTAGACATCGTCGCTTTTCATATCAAGAAGCTGGTACTTGATGGAGGAACTTCCACAGTTGATTACGAGAATTATCATATCGGTTAAAAGTTTTTGTCGCGGTTACAAAGTTAAACAAATATTCCGTATTTTGTGCTCCGAATGAAGAGATCCTTGACGGAGATCTCCTTGTCGTTCACTGCCGGAGTTGCAATCGGGGCCCTGGCATCGTCGGGAGCCGAAGACTGGCGCGTTCTCTACATACTTTCGGGGCTGGGCTGCGCGGTTGTGGCGGCCTGTCTTGCCGCGTACCTGTCCGGAAGGATCAGGAGCGAAGTCTTCCTTCTTCCACTGTATTTTCTGGCCGGGACCGTATGTTTTCTCACGCGCGAATTCACTCCCTCCCCTCCGTCGGCCATTGCCGTCGCCATACAGGAATATGGCAAAAGCTTCTGCCGCTTCATCGACGCCATCCCTTTCGGCGACGAAGGCACGGCGCCGCTGCTGAAAGCCCTTCTTGCCGGCGACAGAAGCGGCCTTCCGCGAAGCACGACGGCCATTTCCCGTGCCTCTGGCGCCTCCCATCTGCTCGCCCTCTCCGGGCTGCATATCGGGATTATCTATATTATATTTAAAAGGTTGAGTATGGTTGCGGGCAACGCGCCGGCAGTGAGGATAATCCGAAGCGCCGCCATCATCGCCGCCTCGCTCTTTTACACAGTGATGACCGGGGCCTCGCCATCCATTACGAGAGCTTTTCTTTTCATCACCCTCAATGAGGCCGCATCTCTGCCGGGCAGGAAGAAATCCCCCGCCGGCATCCTCGCCGGAGCCCTTCTCATCCAGCTGGCGTTCGACCCGCTGCAGATCCGTTCCGTCGGATTCCAGCTGTCCTACTGCGCCATAGCCGGTATTGTGGTCCTCTATCCGAAAGTATCGGCCTGGTATCCTTCCTCCCGTTTCGATCCGCTGAAAAAGATATGGGATACTGCGGTGCTCTCTATAGCCTGCCAGGCTTTCACCGCTCCCCTCGCGTGGCACTATTTCCACACCTTCCCGAGACACTTTCTCATCACCAACCTTCTTGCAATCCCGCTGACGACCGTCCTTATGGGGACCGCAATACTGACCATAGTGCTTTCTGCAGCAGGGATTTGTCCCGCACTGCCGGTGCGGGCCGTCGATTTTCTCTGCAGGACTCTTGTGGAGACGCTGAGGATTATAAGCCTGATGTAAGGAAGCCCTCCGAAGCCCATTCCTTCATCTGCTCCCCTTCGGAGTAGATGAGAAGGCTTTCGAGTTCCGCTTTCGAGGAGATGAGCTCTTTCGACTTCTCGAGACCGATCACCATACACCAGGTCGCGACGGCGTCCGCGGTCGTGGCGTCGGGGGCGACGACGGTGGCGCTAAGAAGGGTGTTGCGGGCGGGATAGCCGCTCCTCGGGTCTATGGAATGGGAGTACTTCACCCCGTCGACGACATAGAACTTGCGGTAGTTGCCGGAAGTGACGACTCCGCGGGGGCCGCCGTCGGACATCCAGATGCCCTCGATGTCCTTGCCAGGAGTGTCATTGCCGTCCACGGGACGGTCGACGCCCACGGACCACGGCTTGCCCGAAGGGTTGAGCCCGTCGCAGAATATCTCGCCGATGTCAACAAGCATATCCTTGACGCCCTTTGTGCGGAGCCAGCCGGCCACGAGATCGGCCGTATAGCCTTGGGCTATGGCGTTGAAATTCAGCACCGGAAGAGCGCCTTCGCCGACAAGCAGGTCCTTCGGCGCCAGGGTACCGTCCGGGGACAGCGCGTCCTCCACGGAGGGCTTGAGCCTACCCATCCCGCAGGATGAGAGAATCTCCTTCACGGCCTCGTCTGAGGGAAGCCTGTCGTTTTTGAAGCCGAAGCCCCAGGCGTCGAAAAGCGGGCCGGCAGCGACGTCGAAGGCGCCGCCCGAAGCCTCATACCACTTCCTCGAGAGCGAATATATCTCGGTGAATATGCCGTTGGGACGGATCGTCTCCCCCGCATTGAAGCGGGAAAGCACAGAAAGTTTGTTGTAGCCCGAAAGGGTGGTGTCGACGAGGGTAAGGATGGAGTCGATGCCTTCGCGGAGCTCCTCCGGAGAGGCGGACACTCCTTTCATATTGATTTTCACCGAATAAGTGCCGCCCTGGGCATAGCCCGTGACTGCGATGTAGCGTGGACTGCCTGAACAGGAGGCAAGGAAAATGACGGCGGCGATAAGCAGAATTTTTTTCATCGGTGCACAATTTGCTGCAAAGTTAGAGGAAATTTCCGTTAAAATCACGATATTTGTCGCTTAAGCACATTCTCTTATGAAGAAGACTGACATCCTCATAGCCGTTCTCATCGCCGTCCTGGCGGTCCCGGCACTGTTTTCCTGCAAAAAAAACACGGAAGAGACCATTCCCTCTCTCGCCGGCAGCATCTATTCCTATGTGCCGCCCTATGTAGAGAGAGGTGACGCCTTCACCGTCAAGGCCTCCGGCATCTACGCCTATGAGGACGACGCGGAGATTGTCTACCGCATCAAAGTCGACACCGTCCAGACCGAATATGTGACCTTCGACCCCGAAGCCGGCTTCCGCGTCGAGCTCGGCGAAGATGAAGCCAACTTCCCCAACGGCGCCTACACGGTCTACATCCTCGCCAGCGCCGAAGGCTACTATTCCACTTCCGCCGCCTATCAGTTCAACATAATCGAGCCCGGGATGACCGGCGACGGCTCGCTGACAGGGCTCGGCATCGATCCCGAAGACTCGGACAAGATTGAGGCCGACGGAGAGGACTATTATTTCAAGCAGATCGGCTCCGGCTGCTGGCTCCGCCACAACCTCGCAGTCACCGCTCCGGCTTCCGAATATGAGGCGGAAGGCTATGAGAAAGACCCCTCCATTCCCGTAGAAGAGCCGATCTTCGGCGGCGTCTACTATTGCTGCTCCGTGATGGGCGACATCCTGGGCCGCTACTACACCTACGAAGAGGCGATGCAGGCTTGCCCTTCGGGCTGGCATCTTCCCACCGAAGCCGAGTGGGCGGCGCTTGCCATCGAGGCAGGTGCTGAGGACAAGACCTACGAGACCGGAGAGTCCTTCAAAGGAGTGGCCGG
Organism: Bacteroidales bacterium; assembly: GCA_017553405.1. Classification (GTDB taxonomy): domain Bacteria; phylum Bacteroidota; class Bacteroidia; order Bacteroidales; family UBA932; genus Cryptobacteroides. The sequence continues at coordinate 10,319 of JAFZME010000091.1, read as the reverse complement.
CAGCCTGAAAGCCCTCGCTTCGCTCAACGGCCTCAAGCTCTGGGAGTTCTGGCCGCAGTCCGAGGCCAGCGACAAACTCGGCTTCGCAGCCCTTCCTTCGGGCTATTCAGTGCGCATCCCCGGCGGCGACGGCAGGAGCGATTCCTTCTTCTGCATCACCGAATACGCCACCTTCTGGACCGCCGACGAGTACTCCGACGACAGCACCAAGGCCTGGTACAGGTTCATCACCGACACCGGCAGCGATATGTACGCCGCCCTCGCCGACAAATCATCGTTCGGCGCATCGGTAAGGTGTGTAAAAGACTGATAAGGGAGATTATCTGAGGTCCGTCACCACGAACCCTTTGTCAAGAGACTTCACGTCAAGTGTGAAGTCTTTTTTGTCGCCCTTGGGGAGGTACCTGACATTCTTCAGGATGAATTCGCCCTTGATCCTGTCGTCGAAAGTGACGACGGCATCAAGGCTGTCGGAGCCGCTGCTTTTGACCTTTATCATATCAAGGTGCTCGCGATAGGAGGAGATAAGGATCGAGGGGTTGGTGAAGATGTTGTCCTTTTCGACCTTCTCGATGAGGACCTCCCTGGCTTCCGGATCCATCGACCAACGGGTGATGCCGTCGCTGATGATTTCAAGGTTGAGGCCCGTCACGCGGAATGCGTTGTCCTCAACGGTCACCTTGCCGGAAGTGACTTCGTGGAACGGCTTGCCGTCCTCGGAAATGAGGTAGCGGTAATCGAAGACGGCCCTGTGGCCGGCGACCTTGTCAAGAATGGGTATACTCCCCTGCGCCGAGAGACTCACGGCGCAGAGCAAGAGCGACAGAAATACAATAACTCGTTTCATAATCAGACTCCGAAGTGGCTCAGCAGCTCATTAAGTTCGTTGAGATCCTTAACGAGAACCTGCCTGGGCTTGGATCCTTCCTGAGGTCCGACTATGCCGGCGCTCTCAAGCTGGTCCATAACACGGCCTGCCTTTGCATATCCCATACCAAGCCGGCGCTGAAGGTCGGAAGTCGAGCCTCTTTGTGTCGTAACCACAAGAGTTGCGGCCTCGCGGAAACGTTCGTCGAGGTTGGACATATCCACCTCTCCGGGCTCGCTGTCGGAAGACTCGCTCGGAGGTTCGGGCAGGTAATATGGAGTGTTGAATTTCTGCTTGTAGCCGGTCTGGTTGCCGATGAATTCGGTGAGTGCGTTGACCTCGTCGTTGCTGATGAAGGCGCACTGGATGCGCTCCATATCGATGCCGGTGTAGAAGAGCATATCGCCGCGGCCGATGAGCTTTTCGGCGCCCGGAGTGTCGAGAATCGTGGAAGAATCCACCCTGGAGAGCACCCTGAAGGCAATCCTCCACGGGAAGTTGGCCTTGATAAGACCGGTCACGACATCGACGGTCGGACGCTGAGTCGCGAGAATGACGTGGAGACCTGCCGCACGGCCCTTCTGGGCGAGACGGATGACGGAATTGGTGATGCTTCTTGCAAGCATCTTCGACTCGGGGCCGGTGCCGCCGGACATCGTGAGGTCGGCATACTCGTCGATGATGACGACAAGGTAAGGGAGGAAGCGGTGGCCGTTGTTGGGGTTGAGCTTGCGGGCCTTGAACTTTTCGTTGTAGAGGGTGATCTTGTTGACGGCGGCCTTGCTGAGCAGCTCGTAGCGCTCGTCCATCTCCACGCAAAGCGAGGAAAGGATAGCGGCGGCGTCCTTGGGGCTCTTGACGATGATCCTGGACATCTCCTCCTCTTCGCTCGCGGCGGTCGGCAGGCTTGCAAGATAGTGGTTGCTGAGCCGGGCGAAGGAGGAGAACTCGACCATCTTCGGGTCTATGAAGATGAACTTGAGCTCAGACGGATGCTTCGAATACAGCAGCGAGGAGACTATGACGTTGAGACCGACGGACTTGCCCTGCTTGGTCGCACCCGCGACAAGGATGTGGGGCGCCTCGGCAAGGTCGAAGACGCGGACCTTCTGGGTGATGGTGTAGCCTATGGCCACGGGCAGCTCGGCGTCGCTGTTGCGGAAGTCGTCGCTTGCAAGGAGTTTCTTCAGGGGCACCATCGAAGGGATGTCGTTGGCGACCTCGATGCCGACCGAGTCTGCGAGGGTAACCACCCTCACTCCCCTGGCCTTGAGGGCGATGGCGATGTCTTCGTGGCGTGTCCTGATGTTGGATATCTTCACGCCGGGTGCGGGGAAGACCTTGTAGAGAGTCACGGTGGGGCCGACTATCGCCTTGACGTCGGAGACCTGGATGTGGAAGCTCTCAAGGGTGGTGCGGATACGAAGGTTGTTGCGCTCGATCTCGTCTTCGGAAACCACGGTGCGCTTGTTTTCGTAATCGCCTAAAAGGTTGAGGGAAGGGAATCTGTACTTGGAAAGCTCCTCCCTCGCATCGAACGGAGGAAGATCCTCCACCGGCTGGTCGAGAGTGTCGTCGGTGACGATCTCGGCTTTGCCGACTTCGGGTGCTTCGACAGGCTCAGCATCCGCTTCGACAGGCTCAGCAACCGGCTCCTCGGGGAGCTCGGGTTCTTCAGGCTCTTCGGGCTCATCCGGAACGTATGGCTCGTAGGGGACTTCGACAGGCTCAGCAACCGGCTCGGCAACCGGCTCAGCGACAGGATCCTCTTCTTCTCCCTCTTCCTTAATGACCATTGAGGAGAATTTATGGCTGGTGAAAAGAAGCCAGACGAAAGCGAGGATGAGGATGAGCGCGCCCGTGAGGATGCCGCCGAAGAGGTTGATGCTCCAGGCGGTCACGACGGCGCCGCAGGCTCCTCCGAGTCCACCGCCGAAGGCAGTGGCCGCCGGAGTGTAATGGCCGACGAACGCGAAGCCGAATGAGAGGATAAATATGCCCGTGATGGTAGCGGAAAGGAACTTGACAAGATCCAGGGAGCTCTGCTTCCTTATAAGCTTCCAGGCGAGGGCGCCGAAGAATACGGAAAGCAGGATTGCCGGGATGCCGAAGCAGTCGGCCACCAGGAAATGGGACCAGAAGTAGCCTACCTTGCTCATCGCGTTGCGGGCGTCGACGTCGACCTTCATACGGGAAGGATCGCCGAGCAAGCTCATATCGGCCTTCCAGGTGAAGAAGTAGGAAAGCACCGACACGAACGTGAAAAGCGTGAGGGCAGCCACAAGGAGGCCTGCCACCAGCTTGTAGCGGCGCCTTGTCACTTCCGGAAGGGCGGCATAGTTCTCGCGTATTTTTCTGAACGGGTTATTCATCCTCCTGACCGGCTATTTCTTTCTTTTGCGTGAGCGTGAACGGTTTCTTCCGAAGCCGAGGTTGAGACCGGGACGGGAGAAATTGACATCGTGGGATATCTGGCCGAGCTCCATCCCTTCGGGGACCTTCACCTTGCCGTCGGACAGCTTCTCGATGTCCTGGAAAATGGTGGCGTCGCTCACTGAATCCTTGTTCCATATGAGGTACTGCTGACGCATATACACAGCGAGCGAATGGATCATCGCGGTCTTGACCTCGCCCTCGGGCTCGGTGGCGATAAGGTCCAGGATGCTTTCGATGTTGCGGCCGTAATGGCGGGCTTTCATCGGCCCCGGAGGAAGGGGAATCCTCTCCGGAGGGACGGCGGCGGCCTCGGGCAGCGGCGCCGGGTAGGGCGAATCGATGTCGAGGTCGTAGCCGGCGATCATATAGAGGTGATCCCAGAGCTTCTGCTCGTAGTTGTCCTGCTGGTGGACCTGGGGGTTGAGAATCTCCATCGCCTTGACCACGGTGGCGGCCTGTTCGCTGCGCTTCTGCCTGTCGGGAATGGCCTTCACCTGCTCGACCATCTTGAGGATGTTGCGGCCGTACTCCGGCATCGCCAGCTTCTCAACTTCGGTATTGTAGTATAGTTTTTCTTCCATAACTCGCAAATATACGATATTATTCTATAATATCATCGCCTTCCTCGTTGATGTACCAAAGATGGGCTTCGACGGAAGTGAAGCCTATGCGGCGGAGTGTGGCGGCGTAGCGCGCAATCTGGGTGCGGTAGGAGCCCTTTTCCTGACCGAACTTGTAGTCGACGACGATGGCGGAAGTGCCGTTGACGATGACGCGGTCGGGGCGGTGGAAAGTCCCGTCAGTGTCGATGAGGCTGGTCTCGTTGAGCACACGCGAGGGGTCCTCCGGGAACCAGCCGCGGGCCGACACCGACTCAATCTCCCTTTTGAGGAACTCGAAGACCTTGTCCCTCTCCCCTGCCGGGATGAGCCCGTCGATGACGGCCTTGTCCACGGCTCCCGGAAGGTCGGAAGGAACCTTCACGGAGGACAGAATGCCGTGAAGGACAATCCCACGGATACGGTTGGACGCCGAGAGGCCGGTCGCCCCGTCCTCGCCGAAGTAGTCCGAAGCATCCGAACTGACGCGGAGCCTGCCACCCTCGTCCGGACGGAAGACCGGATAGCCGAGAGGAATGGACAGCACCTTGTCGGCTTCATCCTTGGACTTCGCCTCTGCATCGGCCCTGGCTTCTTCCTCGGCCATCTTCCTGTAGATTGAGGCAAAATCATAGACCTCGCCGACAGACGTGTCGCCCCTGGTGAAGAGGTAGAGAATGTGGGCCATAGTTGAAACGGAGATGTCTTCCGCCCCCTTCTTATAAGCATTCATAAATTTCTGGCTCGGCTGCACCCCGATTACCTTAAGTCCTATCTGGGCCCGTGTCATCGCCACATAGAAGGTATTGAAAGTGTCGATGGCCTGAAGTTTCTTCTCTCCCCTATAGCTGTCTGCGAAGTAAGTGTCCTCCGACCCGCCGGAGAACTTGACGTTGAAAATCCCGTCCGCATCCGAGAAATCCTTGGACCCTGACTCGACAGAGCACCAGTTGCAGGCCTTTTCACTGGAGATATCAGCTTTGAAGAGTTCATATTTCTCCACAAACGGGAGTATGACGTAGTGGAATTCAAGCCCTTTGGATTTGTGGACCGTGATTATCCTCACGGCATCCTTGCCGGCGGGAGAAGCGATGTTGGGCGAGGCATCATTCCAGTCGGAAAGGAAGGCGGAAATGCTGTTGCCGTTGCGGGACACCCAGTCCTGCAGGTAGTCCATAAACGACTGCACATAGGACGTCTCGCCCTCAAGAATTTCAGGACGGACATTGAGGATGGAAGAGACCACCTTCTCGGCGAGGTCGTAGAGGGAATCATAGCTTTCGGGCACCTCAATCCCGGCTTCGCAGGCCTCAAAGGCGGCAATTGGAATCCTGCCTCCTTCAACGGGAGGATTGTCGACAATGGATAACGTGGAAACTATAAGGCGGACGGCGGCAGACGACTTGACCTTCAAAGAATCGTCAGACACGATGGAAAAACCTTCCGAGATGAGTCTGGAGGCAATCTTCGAGCCTTCCTTGTTGTAACGCACAAGAACGGCGATGTCGCTCTGATGAGCGCCTTTATCCAAAAGCGAACGCACGGTCGAAACAATTTCATCCATCTCCCTGTCATCATCCTTGACGAACATCACATCCACGCTTCCGGGGGCGCTGACATCCACGAAGCCATCACAAATCTTCTTTACGCACACCTTTTGGACAATATCCGCATAGATGGTGTTGGAGACGCTGGACGGGGAAGACGGATCTTCTCCAAGATACGTGGAAAGAGTCCTGGCAGCTGCCGGGAAAAACTCGTTGTTGAAATGGACTATCTCCTTCAATGTGCGATAATTCTCCGTGAGCGGAAGATTATTGACGGAAGCGAAGGTCTTGGGCAGAATACTGTCGAGAAGACGCCAGTCAGAGCCGCGGAAACGGTAGATGGATTGCTTGACGTCGCCGACGACAAGGTTCTCCTTCGAGGAGGCTTCGCTGTTTTCCAGAAGGGGCTTGAAGTTGTCCCACTGGATGGTGGAGGTGTCCTGGAACTCGTCGAGAAGGAAGTCCTCGAAGCGGACGCCGAGTTTCTCATAGACGAACGGGGCATCCGAGCCGTCGATGATGTCGCGAAGGATGTGGTTGGACTCGTCGAGGCAAAGGACGTTCTTTTCGTCCATCAAGGCCTCGAATTCGTGGATAAGCTTTCCCGCCAGGCCCAAACTGCAAATCTGGTCACGTATCTGGAGCGCCGTATTATACTCGCGGAAACTCTCCCCGAAAAGATCGGCGAACGCTTTGAAGGGGGAGGCGATTTTGTCTTCGCAGAAAGACAAAGAGCGATGCTTCAGCTGATCCGACGAAAACCACAAAGAGCTGTCCGTTGCTCTTCTCAAGAAATTCGCCGAGGGCTTCTCAACAGGCAATATCTTGCCCTTCCCCGTGTATTTTAGTAAAGCCAAAGCAAAGCCTCCGGCACCACCGGCCGGGAAAGTGTCTTCCAGCGGAACTGCGGCCGCTTTGAAAGCATCGACTGCCGCTGCGGCCTTTGTCTCCACTTCATCTTCAAAAGCCTTTATCGTAGCGTCACAACGCTTACGGAGCGCCCGGAGCCTCCCTATCGAGAACATATCGGACACATTCAACTTCTTGTTTGTGACGGTCTCGCGGAAGCGGTCGGACATAATGCCCGGCGCCATATCAGACAGTAGGGAACTTATCTTGAAGCCGGATCCGGCATCCACGTTGGCCTTTGAGCATTCGGTGAGCCAGGAAAGGACATCCTTATCTTCCGGAGTGAGACCGTCGAGGAGGCGGTCGACGCTCTCGCTGATAAGGGACTCCCTGTCCAGCTCTACCTGGTAGGACGAGAACTGCCCGATTTCCCTTGAAAATGACTTCAGTGTCTGCTGGAAAAAGCGGTCGATGGTGCTTACCGCAAAGGCTCCGTAGTCGTGAAGGATACGCTGAAGCCTGTCGGCAGACATCTTACTGATCGACGCCACGTCGGGGCAGAGAGACGGGACGAAATCGTTGATATAGTCTGACTTTTCAGGTGTCGTGGCAAGGATGTGGAGTTGCTCGAGAATACGGGCCTTCATCTCGTCCGTCGCCTTGTTGGTAAAGGTGACGGCAAGGATGTGGCGGTAGAAGGCGGGATCGGAATTCTGAAGGAGAAGCCTGATATAGGTCTTGGCGAGGTTGAATGTCTTGCCCGACCCCGCAGATGCTTTCATTATCGTTATCATCTTCCACAGAGCATTTTAAAATCACAATATTTACATTCATTGTCCGACTTGCCGCTCCTATTGAAGGGAATCGAGAGATCGGCGATTTCCGTCAGCTTCCCGGTAATGAACTTCTCCATTTCGGAGAGGAAAACGTCCGAGACGGGACAGTCGAGGACACCTTCCTTAGGCAGATGGGACACAGAATAGACTGAATTGACGATGACGGAACTGCCTTTGATCTCCGCAGGAAAGAACCTGTCGTACAGGTACATCTGAAGGGCTATCTCCGGCTTTTTTCCGGTCTTTTTGGTAAATTCATTGATAATCTTAGGGGTGTTGGCATCAGTGATCTCCCTCTCTATGTCGCTGACCTTGCCGGTCTTGTAGTCGACGACGCGGACAATTCCGTCCCGGACCGAGTCGATCCGGTCGATCTTGCCGACAAAGTTGAATCCGCACATCTCGCCTTTACAATCCGCCTCAAGGCCAAGAATCTTCATCCCCTTGACTCCCCTTGCCTTTAAATAGTCGCAATCGGCCTTGAGAAGGTCGAGAATATATTTTTGAATGACTTCCCTGGTCACAAGGTCACGGCCCGTGACCTCGACGGATTTGAGTTCCTTACAGATACGTTCATCTATGCGGCGCAGCAGACCTTCTTTGTCATTTCTGAGACTGAGGAGTTCGTCAATGGTCACTATCCTGCCGATAGGGCCATACATTTCTTCAAGGACACCGTGGAACACATTGCCGAGCAGTCTTGTGTCGATGCTCTCCGCCACCTCGTCTTCCTGCTTGAGCCGTTTGACGCTCGAGTAGTAGAACTTGGCGGGACAGGTTAGGTAGTTCTTTAGGGCGGTTGCAGAGAGGTGATATGCCTTGAGGGCCTCGATGTCGGCCTCGGTCTTTTCAATCTTGTCGGAAACCTCGGACGGAGCAATCGCAGACACCGCCGCCTTGCGCACCAGCGGGACGCCGAAATGGTACTTCAACTGCTTGATGTAGCGGCTTTCCTCGCCGGTCTTGATGCCTTCCGTGCGGGTGTCGGAGACCATTATGACCTTGGAGGCACGCTGGATCAGCCGGTAGAAGTAGTAGGCCCAGACGGAATCCTGCATCTCGTAGGTCGGAAGGGCGAATCCCTTGCGAAGCTCGGGCGGGATGAAAGAAGAGCTGACGCTGCGGTGAGGGAATATACCTTCGTTGGCCGAAAGGATGATTACCTTTTCGAAATCGAGGGCCCTGGTCTCGAGAGGGCCCATAATCTGGAGCCCCTCGAGCGGCTCTCCGTTGAACGGAACGCTGGAGACGGCAAGCACCCTGTCGAGCAGGCGGAACCACGTTGCGGGGCGGACCTCCAGCTCGATGGCCGCGAGACGCCCCACCGATTCAACATATCTCTTTGCGAAGTCGAGCTCCAGCATCATCCCCTCCCGGGCCCTCATCCGGCTTGCTACGGCGATGACCACATCGCGCACGTAAGCCGCCAACGCCGCGACCTGCTCCTTGGTCCCGTTCTTAAGGTCTTTTGCAACGGGACGGAAGATGGTCTTCATCAGCTCGCCATCGCCGAAATCGGCCTGAGGGATGTAGAACTTGCCGCCGCGGATGATCCTGCGGACAGTCTCCTCTTCCTCTTCAGTGAGGACCTTGCGCAATATGCCGCTGGAGAAAATTGAGCGGACCTGCCTGTGATAGAAATACCACAGATCTCCGTGCGGGCGGAGATGGAGCTGCATCGCGGCCACCTCGCTCATCAGAGAGAACAGCGCGCTCCCCTTCATCGGGCGGCCCATCGTGACGTTGACGCTCGTAAACTCCGGCGGAATGCTCGAAAGGACGGGATCCAGGAGGCCCTCGTCGGGGAGGATGACGGCCGTGGCTATCGGGTTGGCCGCCGACCCTTTGAGAAGCTCCGGCAACAACTTCGCCTGCCCCATCGAGGACGGAACGCTTATGGCTTCATAGCTCGTCTCCGGCAGACCGTCCGGATCCGTCTCGAAAGCGGAAGGGAAAAGGCGGACATTGTCTTTCATAAAAAGAGACGAACGGTTGACCGGGTCCCTCACCTCCTTGCCTTTATAGTCCCAGCAGAAGGAGGCAATCCCGGCATCCCTCATCCTTGCAAGTACCTTTTTCTCCGACTCGGAAAGCACATTGAGCCCCACGAACGCGAAGTGCTCCACCTTCGGGAACACCCTCGCCATCACGTCCACCACGGGCTCCTTGCTCTCGGCAAGGCTGCGGTAGACCATACCCTCGTAGGCCATCCCGCTGCCGCTCAGCCTCTTGCGGAAATCTTCATAAAGAGGATAGAGGATATTCCATATCCTGAGGAATCTGGTCTTGTACTCGGCCTCATTTTCGAAATTGCCGACAAAACGGTTCATCGCATCCCTCTGAGTGGGACTGAGATAGGAGAAGTTGTCCGTCATTGACTTGAAGTCGGCCACATTGGCGAAAAGGCCCTTGGCGTCCACAAGATACTTGTCCACGTCGTCGAAATCCCCGAGCAGCACATCGCCCCAGAAGATGAAGTCGTCCAGCGGCTCGCAGTCCGGCAGGAGCTTCCTGTAGGACTCGTAAAGATCAATAATCAGCCGCACCTTGTCGGTCTCGGCAAGCCCTCCGCAGCGGAAGAAGAACTCGTTGACGGTGATCATCTCCGGCGCGAACATCGCCTTCGAGGCCCCGGAAGCCGCGATTATCTCGCAAAGGTACTTCTTGAAAAAGAGTACGGATCTCCTGGAAGGAAATACAAAGCAGGTGTTTTGGATGTCGCCCTTTTGGTAATAGTGCCCGGCGACCTGTTTGAGGAAAGGTTTCATACTTGCAAATATAGAGATTGATGTGGCCAAAACGAAGCACAATCGGAGAGAATTTTCAAAAAAATTTGCACTTTTAAAAAAAGTCCTTACCTTTGCACTCCCACACCGCGGGGTAGAGCAGTCGGTAGCTCGTCGGGCTCATAACCCGGAGGTCGCAGGTTCGAGTCCTGCCCCCGCTACTACAAAAGCCAGCCGAATTCGGCCGGCTTTTTTGTTTAGTAGCGGGGGCTACTTCCAACCCCCACCGGCTTCGCCGGAGCCCCCTGTTAGGGGGCATGCGACCTCCACTTCGTTCTGGTCGGTGCCTCACGGTCGTCGCATCGCTCCTCCCTCCCGGCACGGCGCCTGATGGCGCCCTCGGCCCTTCGGGCCTCAAACCTACTTATCAGCACTTTATCCTACACAAACCTCCAAAG
>JAFZME010000090.1 GCA_017553405.1 Bacteroidales bacterium | reverse complement strand
GTGAGGTCGACGAAGGAGACGTCGGAGGTGGGAACGCGGAGAGACATGCCGGTCAGCTTGCCGTTGAGCTCAGGAAGAACTTTGCCGACAGCCTTGGCAGCACCGGTGGAGGAAGGAATGATGTTCTCGAGGATACCGCGGCCGCCTCTCCAGTCTTTCTTGGAAGGACCGTCGACGGTCTTCTGGGTTGCGGTGGCGGCGTGGACGGTGGTCATAAGGCCCCTCTTGACACCGAACTTGTCGTTGAGCACCTTGGTAAGGGGTGCGAGGCAGTTGGTCGTGCAGGAGGCGTTGGAGATGATGGCCTGACCGGCGTAGGTCTTGTCATTGACACCGTAGACGAACATAGGGGTCGCATCCTTCGAAGGAGCGGACATAATGACTTTCTTTGCACCGGCCTTGATGTGAGCCTCTGCGAGCTCGGCGGTGAGGAAGAAGCCGGTGGACTCGACGACGACGTCGGCACCGAGTTCGCCCCAGGTGATGGCGGAAGGATCCTTCTCGGCGAAGACGCGGATCTTCTTGCCGTCGACGATCATATAGTCGCCTTCAACTGCGATTTCGTGGTTGAACTTGCCGTGGACGGAGTCGTATTTGAGCATATAGGCGAGATAGTCGGGATCGAGAAGGTCATTGATACCTACAACCTCGATGTCCTTGGAGAAATTCTCAACCGCTGCGCGGAAAACCATACGACCGATGCGGCCAAATCCGTTAATACCAATTTTTACCATAATAGTTTGTTATTAGATTGTTGAACTTTCATTCAAAAGTGCCACTTTTTTGGCGACGCAAATTTACGAAAAAAACATTAAATTCACTATATTTGTGAAAATTAAATCTTAATGAATATTCTGCTTGTCAACGACGATGGTTACAAAGCCAAAGGGCTGCGCGTCTTGTGCGAGGCGATGTCCCGTGTAGGCGACGTGACCGTAGTGGCTCCCAAGACGCCCCAGAGCGCGATGTCGTCCTCAGTTTCACTTGGACTTAAAAAACTCGCAGGCAAGCAGTTGCCGGAGCTCCGCCCCGGGAGATGGTTCTATCTTGACGCCACTCCGGTGAGCTGCGTCAAGTTCGCGCTGAATTTCCCATTCAGCGAGCGCAAGCCGGACGTCGTGATATCCGGTATCAACCACGGATCCAACGCTTCCACCGGTTCCTGCTATTCCGCGACGCTGGGAGCAGCGGAGGAGGCGGCCATCAGCGGCATCCCGTCAATCGGCGTTTCCCTTAATTCATTCCATCCTGACGCCGATTTCAGCCTCATCACGGAATATTTCCCCGGAATTTTCCGTACGCTTTTGGATAACTGGCCGAAGGATGTCTTCGGGCTCTACTACAATATCAATTTCCCGTCCTGCAGAGTCGACGAGGTAAAGGGGATACGCGTGACAAGGATGGGTCGCGGCCACTGGGTAAAGGAATTCAACATCTGGGACGAGGAGACGGAGGCCCGCTTTGCCGCGCGCGCCGAAGCTTTCGCCCTTCCGGCCGACTTTGACTTTCCCCTCGAGGAGGGAGAAAAAGCATATTATATCGTTGGTGAGTTCGTCGATGACGAAAGCGCCGGCGAAGACGCCGACCATCGCCTTCTTGACGATGGCTGGATCACCATAACCCCTATGACGGCAGACAGTACTAACTATCCTGAAATCGACCACCTTAAACAACTCGGATTCAACAAAGACTTCAAGAAGTGAAATACTATCTGATTGCCGGAGAGGCATCCGGCGACCTCCACGCTTCCAACCTTATGAAGGGCCTTCTTGCGGAAGACCCGGAAGCATCGTTCCGTTTCTATGGCGGCCCCTTGATGGAGGCCGTCGGCGGGACCAAAGTCCACGACTACAAGGACACCGCCGTGATGGGGATGAGCGACGTCGTCCGCAACATCAGCAAAATTTCGAAGAATCTTTCGGCCTGCAAGGAAGACATCCTCGCCTGGAAGCCCGACGTCGTCATTCTCGTCGACTATCCAGGCTTCAATATGAAGATTGCGCGCTTCTGCCACGCGCGTAAGATCAAGGTCTTCTACTACATTGCCCCGAAGACCTGGGCCTCGCGTGAAAGCCGCAACCGCAAACTCAAGGCCTGGGTAGACAAGATGTTCATAGTCTTTCCATTCGAGAAGGAATACTTCGAGGAGGCCGGCATACCGTATATCTATAAGGGCAACCCGCTTGTGGACGCAGTCGACAGCGCTGTCCTGCAGAGGCCTGAGGAGGGGCGCTATATCGCCATTCTCGCCGGCTCGCGCAAGATGGAGATTGCCCGCACGATGCCCGTGGCGATGAAAATGGCGGACATCCTCCACGCCACGCCTGCCTACGCGGGCTATAAGTTCCTCATCGGCGGCGCCCCGTCGCGCACCCTTGAGGACTATGAGGCGCACATCGGCGGCCGCGACTATGTGAAAGTGCTCTTCGGACGCACCTACGACATCCTGGCCTTCGCGGACGCCGCCCTCATCAACAGCGGCACGGCCTCGCTGGAAGCCGCCCTCATCGGCACGCCGCAGCTGGTCTGCTGGAGCACTTCATTCGTGACGGCCTTCGTCGCCAATTACGTCGTCAATGTGATGGACCACATCAAGTTCATCTCCCTCGGCAACCTTATCCTAGGCCGGCTTTCCTTCCGCGAGCTCATCCAGTACGACTTCACGCCGGAAGAATCCGCACGCGAAATCCGCCGCCTGATCGAGGACATCCCGTACCGTGAGCGGATGAAGGCCGACTACGAGGAGATACGCCAGCTCCTCGGCGGCTCCGGCGCTTCCCGTAAAGTCGCCGCCGCGATGCTCGACGAGCTCCGGAAGTAGCCCGTATGCAAAAACGGCCTGTTTTGCCTACGAACAGTGCTTTTGCTGCGACTCGTATGCAAAAACGGCCTGTTTTGCCTACGAGTCTTACTTGACTGGGGCGACGGAGAGGTCGACTTTGCCGCTGATGCCGCGGACGACGGCCTCGTCGGTGAATTGCCAAAGAATCCAGTCACGGAATACGGGGCTGGATGTTTTGTAATGGGCAATCCAGACGGGGTAATTGTCGGTGAGGGCGGGGGAGAGGTGCTCCTTGAGGAAGCTGTCGCAGGTGTAGATGACGGGCTTGACGCCATAGCGGGCCTCGACGGCCTTCAGCCAGACGAGGGCGTTGTCGCAAAGCTGCTTTGAGGAGCAGCCGCGGTGGATCGTCTCGAGGTCCAGCACGGGAGGCAGGTCGTCAAGAGACAGGGGACCGACCGCCTCTATGAAGTTGCGGGCCTGCTCGGCGGGATCGGACGACGTGCGGAAAAAATGGTAGGCGCCGCGCTTGATCCCGTGGGCGCGGGCACTGCTCCAACTGGCTTGGAAGTCCTTGTCTTTTAATGAAGTGCCTTCGCTTGCTTTAATTATTACTGAAGATACCGGGTAAACCCTGCGGGCCTTCATTATATCTCTTGAGGTGCGGCCGCGGGCGTCGATGCAGACCGCGAGCGAGTCCCACTCTATTGTAGAGTTGTGATGCGAGATGTCGATGGTGTAGGACCAGAGTCCATCGGGAACGTGCGCCCCGGTCTCTCCCTTTTTATGGATGATGTAGGGGACAAGAGAGACCAGCAGCAAAGCGCCGATTGCGGCGAAGATCTGCCACGGTTTCAGGGTGATTGCGGGGCTCGGTTTTCGCTTGCGCCTTGTGCCAGCATCAACCCGCTTTTTCCCCTTCGTCGGGGCTTTTTTTCGCCCCTTTGCCCCGTTTTTAGGGCTTAACTTTTTTGTTACAATATTTAACTTATTTGTTTTATTCATTAATCTTCAGCGCATTGATTGGCAATCGCCACAAAAGTCAATTTCAAGCGTCTAAGTTAGTCATTTTCTCAAATTTTGTCTATATTTGTTCCCAACATAAACGAAACTTCACTATGAACGATCTTAAAGGAACAAAGACTGAGGCCAATCTCCAGGCCGCCTTCGCCGGAGAGTCCCAGGCCCACACCAAGTACCTCTATTATGCTTCCAAGGCGCGCAAAGATGGCTACGTCCAGATAGGCGACCTTTTCGAAGCGACCGCCAAGAACGAGAAGGAGTACGCCAAGATCTGGTTCAAGCTTCTCCACGGCGGCGAGATTCCCGTGACCGAGGTCAACCTTGCAGATGCCGCTGCCGGTGAGAATTTCGAGTGGACCGATATGTACGCCGAGTTCGCCGCGACCGCAAGGGAAGAAGGATTCCCCGACATCGCCTTCCTCTTCGACAAGGTCGGCGCAATCGAAAAGACCCACGAGGAGCGCTATCGCAAGCTCCTGGCCAACATCGAGGGCGGTCTCGTCTTCTCACGCGACGAGGATATGATCTGGGAATGCTCCAACTGCGGCCACATCGTGGTCGGCAAGAAAGCTCCCGAGCTCTGCCCCGTGTGCAAGCATCCCAAGAGCTACTTCATCCTCCGCAGCGAGAACTATTGATCTATATCCGGAAAGCTGCGAAGACGCAGTTGACAAGGATGTAGCAGATGAAAACAAGGGTCACGGCAGCCGCCCAGTTGGCCCTGAGCACCACCACGACAATTATCGCAAGGACTGCAACCGTAAGGAATGCAGTCCTTTTTATCATTAATGAATGGTCCTTCTGTCCCTTCTTGAATTTCATCGAGAACATAGGGACGGGACTCACGAGCAGCAGGCCGAGGCAGACGGAGAGCACCGGGATGAAAATATGGCCGGAAGCCCAGATCGCGACGAAAGATGCGGAATCCGCATTGATCCAGTAGGCGAGCGAGCCGCAGATCATTGCGCAGGCCGGCGTCGCCAGGCCTTTGAAATTGGTGCTCTGGCTGTCGTCGATATTGAACTTCGCAAGGCGAAGGCCGGACATCAGGGCGATAAACAGAGGAATGAAGGCGGTCCAGTGGCCGGCCGGCGAGACCTTATAGAGCATAATCGACGGCAGGACACCGAAACTGACCATATCGGCAAGAGAGTCGAGCTCCTTGCCAAGGTCGGAATAGGCGCCGAGGGCCCTTGCTGCAAGGCCGTCGCAGAAATCGAAGACGGCGGCCGCCAGCATCAGCGGGAACGCAAGTTCGATGTGATCCTCAAGTGTGAAAATCACTCCCAGGACCCCGGAAAGAAGGTTCAAGGAAGTGATTGTATTGGGAATTATCTTCTTGATTGACATTTATTTGACCTTTATGCCAAGCTTTTTCTGGATGTCCTTGGGAAGGGCTTTCTTGTTGACCATTATATTGAGTGTCTTCTGCATACAATACGCTTCTGACATATACCAGAATCCCTTGTACTCTCCGGTCTTGCCCCAGGAATTCTTGATCAGGTAGTATTTGCGGCCGTCCTGGTCGGTCGCCGTGCCGTAGAGGTGCATACCGTGGTCGTCGGTCGTCTGCTTCTGGTCGAAAGCGTCCTGGCGGTTCTCCTGAGTCACCTCTATTTCCTTGAAAGAGGGCTTCTTGGGAGCGTCGGCCGCAGGCTTGTCTTCCTCTTTGCCAACCCACCTTTCCTGGTCGGAACCGCTGGTCTGCTTGGCCTCGGTGTCGAGAAGGAGGGCAAGGCCGTCGCGGGTGAATCCCTTTTCGGAGACGTCGCCGCCCCAGAGGACGGTGTAGCCGTTGTCGACAGCGTTGTTGATCACGGCCATAAACTCGTCGAGAGGAAGGTTCCACGAAGGGGTCCAGCGCCAGTTGTCTTCGACCTCGATGGCGAAGGGCTCATAGAACGGGTGATGGGTAAAGGAAGTAAGGGAGATGTAGTCGTTGAGATCGATGCCCAGGGACTTGAAATAGGTCTCGGGGGTGTAGGAGCCGCCTTCGAAGGTGAACTCCGAAGGGATGGGGCCGAGGTAGGCGTCGAGGATGCCGTCGAAACCCTTGGACCAGACGGGGGTGAGCTTGCGGTTGGGGTTTTTGACTATGGCCTCCACGAAGGCCTTGAGGACAGCGTCGAGCTCGCCCTGGACGGGGAGGTCGGTGCCGTAGTTCATACCGGAATAGACCGACTGGGGGATGATGCCGTAGGTCTTGATGACGTCGAAGACATCGCCGAAATCGCTGCCGGCCGCCATTTTGAGGGCGCCGTCGAGACGGACGTACTTGAGAGCCCTGTCGTGATAGGAATTGCGCACGACGAACATCTCCGAGAGGTCGGGATAAAGCGTGGTGTCCTTGATTGCCTTTGTCTTGATGATCTCCGACTCGAGGAAGGAAAGCGACGAGAAGCACCAGCAGGTGCCGGAGCGGTACTGGTTTTTGACGGGGGTGACGGGGATTTCCTTGACGGTCGTAAAGGTGAAATCCTTGGCTTTGGGGGCTTTGGGCTTTTCCTGTGAAACAGCAGGAAGGACTGTCATAGCGAGTGTCGCAGCGGCGACGATAATCTTTCTTACCATATATAAATACATCAATACAGACCGCTAAATTAGCAAAAGCTTTGGATAAATAAAAATTAGGGAGTAATTTTGTCTTCCGTGAAGACGGTTCTTTACATACACGGGATGGGCGGAGGCGCTTCGAGCCGCATCCCTTCGATCCTGTCGGAAACGCTCCCGCAGGAAATCCGCGTAGTCGTCAGGACCTACGATTTCAACCCCGTCACCGGCCGTCAGCAGATCCTCTCCTGGGTGGAAGAACTCCGCCCGGATCTTGTCATCGGCGAGTCCCTGGGCGCCATCCAGGCCATCAGGGTGAGGGGAGTGCCCCACATCCTCGTCTCCCCGTCTCTCGGCGCCCCTGCGCGTATGTATGCGCTTGGCTTCCTGACTCTCATCCCCGGGCTGTCGTGGCTCTGCGGCAAGATATGGAAGCCGCGCGAGGGCGACCGTCAGCAGCTGCGCTTCAATTTCGGCACCCTGAAGCTCTACAAGCCCCATTTCAAGGACGCTCTGGCCAACACCCCCGCCGCCGGCAGCACCGATTACTTTTTCGCATTTTTCGGTACTCACGACCACTACCGCCGCAACGGCGTCGTCAGCGTCCGCCTCTGGGAAAAGTACTTCGGCCCCGACAGCCACTGCTTCTACAAGGGCACCCACTTTATGGAAGAGCAATACGTACGCACGATACTTAAACAGAAGATTCTTCTCCTGTTAAAGTAATTGTCGCTGCGCGACACTTCGTTTTTTCCACACTTCGTCCCTCCCATTTTCAATGGGCCCCTCCCTCTAAGCCGAGGGTGGCACGTTCCAAAAACGAAGTGTCGACTCCGCTTATTTTTAAAAGAATTATTATATTTGTCGGATATGAAGCGAATATTCATTTTATTGGCAGTTGTTTCTGTGACGGCGGTGTCTTGCAGGGAGTTTGCTGCGCCGTCGAGGCCGACGATAGACTACGTCCTGTCCCTTGCGGCGGACTCGCTCGGGAGCGCATTTTCTCTGGTGAAATCCCATAATCCTGCCTCCGACGAGGGTGCGATTGCGATTTTCGGCGAGAGGGAGGAAAGCCTTCTGCTTTCCGAGATGTTCCTCACGGCGGACAGAAGGGACAACATTAGCGGAAGCCGCAGCAGCGACCTGCTACCGGACTTTGCCGGAGAGGTGCTTTCTGTGATTCTCGACGAGGCGGAAGCCCCTTATGCCGGATTTCTTGAAAAGGACGGAACGGTAATGCTTCGTGAAAATGCCGTCCGCGGGGCGATATTCGCCCTCGACACGCTCTGCTGTGTCACACCGTTCAACCCCGAAGCCACGGCCCCCAAGCCCACTTCAAAGATAATCGTGCTCTCCTCGTCCCTTATGGGCGAGTACGGGCTTTTTGATATAGACACCCTGTTCTGCCTCGCCGGGACGCGTATTCCCGTCATCTCTCCTGTGGAGAGTATGATCGGCGAGGCCCTGGCCGCAGACAAGGAGGACCTCAGCGTCGGCGTGTGGGCCGACAGCACCCTCATCGCCTCAATGGCCTATCAGAATGTCTTCAGCCGTATGGCAAAGTCGGCAGGCAAAAGTTCATCGGTGCTCTATCCGCTTTCTCCCGCAGGGGAGGGCGACATAAGGGAGCGCCTCCTGACCTGGCTCGACGCCTACAGCGAGATCTGCGGCGGCCGCCAGCTCGACGCGCTGCTCATCGACGACTACGGAGTCAATGTCGCCGCCCTCGAGGCCGAGCTTGCGGACATACGCAAGGAGGATTCCTTCCAGAAACTGACCTACGCGCGTCTGCTGTCCAAGGATTTCCGTTTCATCGACGTTATGGAGACATTGACCGGACGCTGCTACGACATCCTCCGCAAGGAGAACCTTTTCACCCACAATATCTCATATCCTTCGCTCACTCTCTATCAGACTGTTGCTGCTCCGGACGGGACGGATAACCTCCTCCTTCGGCTGAGCTCCCGCTTCATTTCCAATGAGACGGCGGAGTTCATAGACGCCAACGTCGTTTCCACCAAGCCCCTGTATGTTCAAAACTAGCATAACGCCGGAAGAAATAGCCCCCCTGCCGCTTGCCGAGTTCCCCGGGAAGATTTTTCTCATCGACTCTATGGGTCTGGCCTTCAACAGGGCCGTCCGTTACCTCAAGCGCCAGAAGGTGATTGGCTTCGACACTGAGACAAGGCCATCCTTCTCGGCCGGCCAGCCCCACCACGGGACCGCTCTTCTCCAGCTTTCCGGCGGCAACAAGGCCTTTCTTTTCCGCACCTGCAGGATAGGGATGCCGAGCAAACTTCGCGGCATCCTCTCCAATCCCGACGTCATCAAGGTCGGCGCTGCCGTGGCTGACGACATCCACGGGCTTCAAAAGCTCGGTCCGTTCAACCCCGAGTCTTTCGTCGATCTTCAGAGGATGGTTTCGGATTGGGGCATCACCAACAAGAGCGTCAAGACGATGTCGGCCATCATCCTTGGCGTGCGTATATCCAAGGCCCAGCAGCTCTCCAACTGGGAGGCCGAGAACCTGAGCGATTCGCAGAAAATGTACGGTGCGACCGACGCCTGGATATGCCGCGAGATGTACAGGAAACTCCTCACAACCGAGAAACCGGAAAAATCAGATGGACAAGATATACCTGAAGAAGGGTAGGGAAGAGTCGCTTTTGCGCTTCCACCCGTGGGTTTTCTCCGGCGCAGTCGCCCAGATAGTCGGCAATCCGTCCGAGGGCGATCTCGTCGGCGTTTTTTCCTCCTCCGGAGATTTCCTCGCCGAAGGTCATTACCAGATTGGCTCGATCGCCGTCCGCATACTCAGTTTCTCCGCCGATGCGTCCAAGGCGTCCTTTTTCGAGGACAGGATCCGCAGCGCGTACTCTTTGAGAGCGGCCGCGGGCCTTGCCGGCTCTTCGGAGACGACCTGCTACCGCCTTGTTCACGGGGAAGGGGATTTCCTTCCCGGGCTCATCATCGACTGGTACGACGGCGTTGCTGTCGTTCAGGCCCATTCCGTCGGAATGTTCAGAGCGAAAAAGCGCATTGCAGATGCTCTCAAGGCCGTTTATGGCGACTCGCTGAAGGCGGTCTACGACAAGAGTTCCGGCACAGCGCCTTTCAAGGCAGGTCTTGAGTTGATTGACGGTTATTTATACAAGGCAGAAGGCTTCTCCTCCGACGAGGCCGTCGTCCTTGAGGGCGGCAACAAGTTCATAGTCAACTGGTGCGAAGGCCAGAAGACCGGCTTCTTCCTCGACCAGCGGGACAACCGCGCCGCCGTCGGCCGCCTCGCCGCAGGGCGCAATGTGCTCAACCTCTTCTGCTACACGGGCGGATTCTCGATCTACGCCCTCGCCGGCGGCGCACAGCACGTGGATTCCGTGGACAGTTCGTCCAGGGCTATGGAACTCGTCGACCGCAATGTCGCCCTTAACGGCTTCGCCCCCGAGCGCCACACCTCGGTCTGCGCCGACGCCATCGACTTCCTCAAGGCCTCGCCTGACGGCAAGTACGACCTTTTAATCGTCGATCCGCCGGCCTTCGCCAAGCACCGCGGCGCCCTCAGCAACGCCCTCCGTGCTTACCGTCGGCTCAACGCCGCCGCCATCGCAAAAGCCGCTCCGGGCAGCTTCATCTTCACGTTCAGCTGCTCCCAGGTCGTCGACAAGGAGGCCTTCGCCCTCGCCGTCTTCAGCGCCGCCGCGGAGACCGGCCGCCAGGTCCGCATACTCGACCGCCTCTGCCAGCCCTCCGACCACGCCGTCAACATCTACCACCCCGAGGGCGAGTACCTCAAGGGGCTGCTGCTCTATGTCGAGTAGTGCTTTCCGTGCCGCGTTTGCATAAAATCGCCATTCTGCGCTTTCTGTTTGCAATTGCGTCCGTGATTTCGCAAGTTTTGCCCATTTTTCGTGCCGCGTTTGCATAAAATCGCCGTTCTGTGCTTTCTGCGTGCAAATGCGTCTTGGAATTTTTGTTTTTTACAAAAACTCCTTATATTTGCAGTCCCAAACCTTTGGTGCTTTGGCCGAGCGGTTAGGCACAGGTCTGCAAAACCTGGGACAGCGGTTCGATTCCGCTAGGCACCTCCAAAAATGCCTCTACAGCTATCTGTAGGGGCATTTGCTTTCCAAAAGTTGGCTACATTTTGGCTACATTTT
>JAFZME010000089.1 GCA_017553405.1 Bacteroidales bacterium | reverse complement strand
GTCAGGATATCGACGGACGGATAGCCTGAGAAAGTACTGAGGAAACTGCTGGCGCCGGAGAGGCTGTTGCCGAAAGCGGTCGCGGAGGATTCGTAGTAGACCGGTGCGTGCATACAGACGATAATCGGCGTGGTCTTGGGGACATAGGAAAGATCCTTGCGCAGCCAGGCCATCTGATCGGCGTTGACCTTCTTGGTGTAAGCATCCCTCGGTGCGGAGCTTCCAGCCTCAGCCTGGGTCGGATATTGGATGTCGTCGAGGACGACGTAGTGGATCTTGCCGAGATTGAAGGAATAGTAGGTCGGGCAGACGTCACGGACATATTTGACTTCGGAAAGCAGATCGCCGTACTGGTTGAGGTCGTGGTCGTGGTTGCCAATGGTGTGGAAGACGCGGAGGTCGCTGAGTCTGGCGTTCATATCGGCGAGATACTCGGTGAAGCAGTAGCTGGTCGAGGCCCAGTAGGCATCCCAGGTCATATCGCCAAGGGCGACGGCGTAGATCTTCTTGCCCGGATTGGCGTCCATATAAGAACGGACGTCGGAAGTGAATTTCGAAAATTCGGTGCGGGTGGAGGTGACGCTCCTGTCCGCTACGTGCATATCGCCGAAGACCAGCAGGGTGTAATCGTCGTTGTTGACTTTCGTAAGGGAGAAATCGTGACGCTCGGGGACATCGGCCTCCGTCGTCAGGTACTGGTGGAACATAGGGAGGACGCCCTTCTGAAGGACCTCATAGCCCGAAGGGACGCTGATGAAGACGTAGCCGAGTTCCCTGGCGGAGTTGAGACGGTATACACCGGACTCATCGGTAGTGACAACCTCGAAGCCGTCGGAGACGACGACCCCCGCCACAGGACCTTCGGGGGAAGACACGACGCCATAGACGGTGGAAGATCCGGGCTCGACTTCGGTCGAGCTGGAGACATTGAGAAGAGTCTTGCCCACTCTCTTGACAGCGGTATTCCTCTGTATATAGACGGTATAGTTGCCGGAAACGATTGCCGGAGCCAGAGTAAAGGAGAACTTGCCGGCGGAGGCATCGGTGATGCCGCAGTTGAACTTCTCCGAAGCGACATTCTCGAATACGACCACATCGCTCTTGACCGGGCCGTGGCCGCCGAGGACGGCCAGGGTTATGCTGCCTCCGCTCACGGCGTCGATGGTCGCGGGTAAAACCACGCCTGAAACATTAAATTCAGGCTCGTTCTCGCCAAGGTCGTCCTTCTTGCAGGAGAGGAGCGCCGGAAGAAGAATGAGAAACGGCAAAAAAGCCGCAATGGTTCTCAGTCTTAATGATTTTATCATTACGTCATATGGTTAGTAGTTTACAAAGTTATAAATTTTATTTTTATTGGTACTTTTGTCGCCGACAAAAACGGACAACTGACACTTTGTCAGTCCCTCCGGCGGTGGCAGACTCTTTGATAAACCAGCCGCGGACAAATTTTTCAGAAATGGCAGAAAAGAAGAAAAAAGGGCCTTCGGAGCTTGATTCCAAGCTCGCCGAGGCCGTAAAAGCCGCGGAAGAAGCGGAAGCCAAGGCCGCGGCGGCAAAGGACGATTACTTGCGCCTTATGGCAGAATTTGACACCTTCAGGCGCCGCAGCGCGGAGGAAAGGCTGGCCCTTGTCAGTTCCGCCTCGGCAGAGACCATAAAAGGACTTCTCCCCATCCTCGACGACTGCGAGATAGCGCTTTCCCAGCTCAAGGACGCCGCAGACGCCGATCCCGCCAAGGAAGGCACACTTCTCATCTACAACAAGTTAAAGAATTACCTCAAGAGCAAGGGTCTCGAAGAGATTCCCGCAAAAGATCTTCCCTTCGACACCGAGTTCCACGAGGCCGTCACGACCTTCCCCGCCCCGTCCGAGGATCTCAAGGGCAAGGTCATCGACGTCACCCAGACAGGTTACACCCTCGGCGGCAAGGTTCTCCGCTACGCCAAGGTCATAGTCGGAGCATAAGGATATGGCAAAAAGAGACTACTACGAGGTACTGGGCGTCAACAAAAACGCCTCGCTCGACGAGATAAAGGCCGCCTACCGCAAACTTGCGATGCAGTGGCACCCCGACCGCTGGGTCAGCGGCACGGATGCGGAGAAAAAGACCGCCGAAGACAACTTCAAGGAGGCGGCCGAGGCCTATGATGTCCTGTCCAACCCCGACAAAAAAGCCAAGTACGACCAGTTCGGTTTCGCCGGCGTGGACGGCCAGGCCGGTCCCGACTTCTCCCAGGGCTTCGGCAACCTCAACGACATCCTCAACGACCTGTTCGGCGGCGGCTTCGGCACCGGTTTCGGCAACTTCGGAGGTTTTGGCGGCTTCGGAGGCTTTGGAGGAGGAAGCGGCCAGTCGCAGCGCGTCTACCGCGGCCGTGACATCCGCACCCGCGTCAAGCTCACCCTGGAGGAGATCGCCACCGGCTGTGAAAAGGAAATTACGCTGGAGAGGAACCGCCCCTGCCCCGACTGCGGCGGCAAGGGCGCCAAGAACTCTTCCGACATCAAGACCTGTCCCCAGTGCGGCGGCACCGGCCAGGTGCAGCGTATAGCCAACAGCATATTCGGCAGAAGCATCACCTATTCGCCCTGCCCTCAATGCGGCGGCGAAGGCAAGATTGTCGCCAATCCCTGCCGCAGGTGCAACGGCACCGGCCTTGAGAGGAAACGCGAGACCATCAAGGTCAAGATTCCCGCCGGAGTCGAGGACGGTATGCAGATTACGGTGCGCGGCGAAGGCCACGCAGCCCAGCACAACGGCGTCAACGGCGACCTCCTGCTCCTGATCGAGCAGCAGCCTCACGCCAACCTCAAGCGCGACGGGCAGAACCTTTTCTATTCCTGCATCATCTCGGTAACGGACGCACTCCTCGGCACGGAAATCTCCGTCCCCGCCCTTGACGGCAACTACTCCGTCAAAATCGAACCCGGCACACAAAGCGGAACCGTTGTCAAACTTCGCGGCAAAGGACTTCCGGCCGTCAGCGGCTACGGCAGCGGACGCGGCGATCTTTTCGTCAAGATTCTCGTCTGGATCCCCCACAAGCTGAGCCGCAGCGAGAAGGAAGCACTCGAAGCGATGCGTAATTCTTCGACATTCACCCCTTCACTGACGAGAGAAGACAGGACTGTTTTCGATAAAGAGAAAAATATTTTCTGAAAAATTTGTCCCGAAAGAAAATTTTACTACCTTTGCAGTCCCGTTTTACGCAACCTCTCGGGCTATCGTTTGAAAAGGGGTCCGATGTTGCACAAATAAAGACACTCAGTTATGGATTTGATACAAATTGCAGAGCAGGCATTTGCGAACGACAAAGTAGCCGGCTTCCCCGAGTTCAAGGCAGGTGACACCGTCACCGTGACCTACAAGATCAAAGAAGGAGACAAGGAAAGGCTCCAGAAGTTCAGAGGCGTCGTGATTCAGATCAAAGGCGCCGACCCTTTCACCAAGACGTTCACCATCCGCAAGATTTCCGGTGGCATCGGCGTCGAGAGAATCTTCCCCTTCCAGTCCCCCTTCATCGACAGCATCGAGGTCAACAAGGTCGGTAAAGTCCGCCGCGCCCGCATCTACTACTTCCGCAACCTTTCCGGTAAGAAGGCTCGCATCAAGGAGATGAAGATCAAGGCCAAGGCTGAGTAAAAAGAAGTTCTCCCCCGGGAGACTTCCCCGGCTCCTTAGCTCAACTGAATAGAGCACTTGACTACGGATCAAGAGGTTACAGGTTTGAATCCTGTAGGAGTCACTTCAAAACCCCGTCTGACACACGTCAGATGGGGTTTTTAGTTATTTTGTACCACCGCTGTACCACGGATTGACTGAACTGTCTTTCTTTGGCTTGCGTATTAGTAGATGAAGCCGAACATCCAGATAGGAACCGAGTTGCCGGCGGCGAATTCCATGTCGTCTTTGACCAGGTAGCCGATTTCGGCATCCTTGATCTGCCCGCCCTTCTTATTCTTGCCACCTACCTCAAAGGTAATACCGTCAATCTCGAAATCAGAGATTTTGGAGGATGTGACTTTGTGAACCTGGGAAGTCCAAACCATGAAGTTGGTCTCCCGCATGTTGCCGGCATCGATGATGCCGTCCTCGGAAAGGGCCATGGCAATATTGCTGTTGCCCAGGTAGAGTTTCTCCACCTTAGTGAGGAGGTTATCGCTGTGACCGGGTTCATGGAGGGCGTTGAAGAGTCCGGAGGTGGTCAGATACTCGATGTAGTCGGGCACATTGTTGCGACTGATGCCGAGGTCGCGGCCCAGGGTGTCGTTGCTGGGCTTATAGGGTACGCTCTTGGAGAGGATGTACATCAGTTTCTTCAGCTTGGCCGCTGCGGCAACGGTCATCTCGGCATAGGCCGGGATGTCTTCCTCAACCGTGCTGACGACGGCATTATGTACGCGGATAGGAGCGTCGCTTTCTTTGAAATAGGGATAGAATCCGGTCTTGCAGTACTCCTTGTAATATACCAGGGGCCTGTGCTCAGCGTACGGGAAATCAATCCGTCCGTGGAGGATATCGTCCAGGCTGGCGGGCTTCAGTGACCATCCGTTC
>JAFZME010000088.1 GCA_017553405.1 Bacteroidales bacterium | reverse complement strand
GGATGCCGCCGTCGGCGATGACGGGGATGCCGCTGCCCTCGAGCGCCTCGGCCACGGCCGCCACGGCTGAAAGCTGCGGCACGCCGATGCCGGCGACTATCCTCGTCGTGCAGATGGAGCCCGGGCCTATGCCGACCTTGACGCCGTCGGCGCCGGCCTCCGCAAGGGCTTTTGCGGCTTCTGCCGTCGCTATGTTGCCGACGACCACATCGACCGTGAATGCCTTCTTAATGGCCTTGAGGGTGTCGATGACGCCCTTCGAGTGGCCGTGGGCGGAGTCGACGACAATGACGTCGGCACCGGCCTCGACGAGGGCCTTCACCCTGTCGAGGGCGTTGACGCCGACGGCGGCGGCGACTTTATGGCCTTCCGCCTTGACGGCGGCGACTTCAGCCGCCTGCGCCTCGACGCTCATATTCTTGTGGATGACTCCTATGCCGCCTTCCGAGGCTATGGCGGCGGCCATCGGGGCCTCGGTCACGGTGTCCATCGCCGCGGAGGCGAAGGGGACGTCGAGGCGGACATTCCTCGAGAAGGCCGCTTTCAGCGAGACTTCCGAAGGAAGAACTTCCGAGTAGGACGGAACGAGCAATACGTCGTCGAAGGTCAGGCCTTCTCCTGTGATGCGGTCGGACAGTTTCATTTGTTCTTTTTATATAGGTCAGCTGCGTTGTAGTTCTTCATCGGCTCGAAGGTGGGGTCGTCGATAAGGGCGTCGATGACGGTCTTCTTGCCTTCCATCACGTTGCGCTCCATAAAGGCCCTGACATAGCCCCAGGCCTCGAAGAGGGCGAGGGCAATGTCGTGGGTGTGGTCTTTATAGCGGAGTATGCCGAAGTTGGCGTCGGCCTTCTTGAAGACATCGTCGAGCTTGTCGGAGCCGAAAAGACCCCAGGAGCCGATCTTGAAGCCTTTATACATCACGATGTTGTCGGATGTGCCGTGGAGGAGGAGCGTCGGGGCCGGGCCGTTCTTGTAGGCCGGTGTGCCCTTGTCGGAAATGATGGCTCCGGAGAAGGAGAATATCCCCTTGTAGCGGAATCCCTCAGGCAGCGCCTGCGCGAGCGGATAGCGGTTGCTGAGGTACCAGTCGGCGGAAAGCACCGTCAGTGCGCCGGCAGAGGAGCCCATCGCGACCATATTGTCGGGGTCGATGCCGAGTTCGTCGGAATGCTCTATGATATAGCCCGTTGCGGAGAAAAGGTCCTCAACAGCCGCATCCACGGCTTCGAGGAAGACTCCCCTGTCCTTCGGGATGCGGAGCTTCTTTTTCTTCAGGCCCAGGCGATAGTCGATGGAGACGACCTTGTAGCCGTTCTCCGCGAGGAGGCGGAACCAGGGGGTGTAGGCCTCGTTGTCGCGGGAGCCCATCACGAAGCCTCCGCCGAAGACGAACACCACCGTCGGCTTCTTGTAGACGGTCACGACGCTGTCCTTGCTGGCGGGCGTGTAGGTCGTCTCGCCTGTGGGCTCGTAGATGTCCATAAAAAGTTCGCAGGTGTCCCTGGTAGCGAACTTGACGGTCCTTACTTCGCCGGCATACGCGCAGAGGCTTGCGGCGAGAAGCGCGGCTGCTATGATGACTGCTTTATTCATTGAATGCGTCCATTATGATAGTCGGTTTGCCCTCGGAGTCGAAGGCGCCCAGCCTGTACTGCTCCGGGCGGCACTCGGGCTCCCAGTAGAAGATGCCGAGGCAGTGGCCGGTGGCGCGGGACTCGCGGATGATGCGGCGGAGCTGGTCGCGGCCCTTTTCGAGGATTTCGGGATCGTCTTCATCCACCTCGAAGCCGGTCTCCACGATCATCGAAGGGGTGCCGTATTTCTCCCAGACGTGCTCGATGTTGTCGATGCAATGGCTGATGACTTCCTCCTCGTCGGTCTCGAGGCCGCTGTCGAGAGCCCAGTAGGGGTAGAGCGACATCCCGACGATGTCCCACTTGGCGCCGTATTTTACGAGAGTGTCGAGGTTGCTGTCGTAGAGGGGCTGGTGGAAGCCGTTGTCCAGATGGACTATGACCTTGGCCTTGGGGAAGACATCCTTGACGGCGTCATAGCCCGCGGCAAAAAGACCGGCGTACTGGGCGGGATTCTTACGGATGTGGCCGATGGACTCGAGGATGGTCACCCGGCCGAGCGAGTCGGGCACCGGGTCGCCCCAGAAGTCGCCATTGACCGTCCACAGAAAGCCGTTGGAGATCTCGTTGCCGACCTGCACCCAGCGGGGCTTGATGTCGTTGTCCTTGAGCATCTTGAGGATGTCCCTGGTGTGGTCGGCGAGGAGGCCGCGCACTTCCTCATAGGGCTTGCCGCTCCAGGAGGCGGGGATATTCTGCTTCTTCGGGTCGGCCCAGAAGTCGCTGTAGTGGAAATCAATCATTATGGCCATATCCTCGTCCCTGGCCCTTTTGGCCTTGACGAGAAGGTCCTCGGCGCCGTTCCAGCCGCCGTGGGATGACGGGTCCACCCACACGCGGAAGCGGACAGCATCAAGGCCGAGGGACTTCATCAGCGCGGTGCATTCCATAACGTTGCCGTCTTTGTCGGAAAGGGTCTGGCCGGCGGCCTCCATTTCGGTGGCCCAGCCGATGTCGGCGCCTTTCCAGTAGTGGTTTCTCTCCCCGCAGGAGGCGAGGACGACGGCTGCCGCCGCGATGATGATGGCTTTTTTCATTTCTGAGAGATCTTAATCTGCAAATTTAACAAAAATCTTGTATTTTTGTGTTTGCAAATTTACGCTTATGACACTTATAGAAAGCATCATTGAAAGAGCGAAATCCTCCAGGCAGCGCATAGTCCTGCCCGAAGCGCTCGAAGAAAGGACCATCAAGGCGGCCGACCGCGCCATCGCCGACGGCCTCGCCGACATCATCCTCATCGGCAATCCCGATAAAATCCACGCCCTGGCCGCATCGCTGGGCCTCACCCACATCGGCGGCGCGACCATCATCGACCCCGCCACCAGCGAGAAGACCGAAGAGTACGCGCAGCTTCTCTTCCAGCTTCGCCAGGCCAAGGGTATGACCGAGGAGAAGGCCCGTCAGACAGTTCTCGACCCGCTGTATTTCGGCTGCCTCATCATCAAGAGCGGCGATGCCGACGGCCAGATCAGCGGCGCCCTCTCGACGACCGGCGAGACTCTTCGTCCCGCCCTTCAGATAATCAAGTGCTCCCCCGGCATCACCTGCGTCAGCGGTGCGATGCTGATGGTCACCAAGACGCCCCAGTACGGCGAGGAGGGAGTCCTTGTCATCGGCGATGTCGCCGTGACCCCGACTCCGGACGCCGGCCAGCTCGCGCAGATTGCGGTCTGCACGGCCCGCACGGCCCGCAGCGTGGCGCTCTTCAAGGAGCCCCGCGTGGCGATGCTTTCCTTCTCGACGAAGGGTTCCGCCAAGGCGGAGGTCGTCGACAAGGTCGTCGAGGCGACAGCTCTCGCCAGGGAGCTCGACCCGTCGCTCGCAATCGACGGCGAGCTACAGGCCGACGCCGCCCTCGTCCCCTCCGTGGGCGCCAAGAAGGCCCCCGGCTCCCCTATCGCCGGCAAGGCCAACGTCCTCGTCTTCCCTTCGCTCGAGGTCGGCAACATCGCCTACAAGCTCGTCCAGCGTCTCGGCGAGGCCGAGGCCATCGGCCCCATCCTCCAGGGCATCGCCCGCCCCGTCAACGACCTCAGCCGCGGCTGCTCGGTGGACGACATCTACAAGATGATCGCCATCACCGCCTGCCAGGCGATGGACGCGAAGTAGGCTCCGGGGCCCAGTTGTTGCCGTGGAGCATAACTAGCTACATAACAGCCTTTTAACATAAGTCTCTCTGCCCGAAAACAAGCAGAGAGACTTTACTTAATACAGTGTCAGTGAAGCACTTAGCCTCCACGGCTATTACGGATTACGCTTATTCAGTACAGGACGAACAGAGAGACCAAAATAACGTTCGTAGGGATATTCAACTGTGATATACGAGACATATTTTGAGAAAATCATATCCCAGGCATTCGTCTGGAGATCAACTTGAAGGGAGGAAGACCAATAGTAGCCGTGAGTCCCCAAATCGGATGGCCCGGTTGAAAGACGCCTATATCCGGCAGCGGGGAGAAAGATCCATTTGTCTGTATAGTTGTCATTCTTGCCGGAAACCTTATATCCCCCTATTCCCTTCAACGTTATCCAAGTCCAGTCACAATTATTCAGCAGTTCTGTCCATTCCTCGATGGTGGGGATGCGCCAGTCGCCACCGAGTTCCTTTGAGGCCACATCATCTCCATCCGGGCCGGTAACCAAAACTGTTTTATTGTCCACGGCATCATAAGAACTGTCAGTGACGTATTTGGTTAATACATTATTATATCCATCGTACCATTTATAAGAGGCCCAATCATAACCTGTCTTTCCACTTTTCCATACAGGCTCATAAGACTGTGCATAACCATCTTCGTAATATGGTTCCAACTCTCCCCAGGCATAATAATCACCATATCCGTCAGGTCCGGAGGCGCCGATATTCCAAGCCCGCCAATCTACCGACAGCCCCAGATCCACTGCCTCCGGCGACTGAAGTGTGGTAAATGATTCCAATGCACCCAAACACATCTTGTCGCGAATTTTTGAGCAGGCTACATAATAATATGTTGTATTGAAAAGTAAATCAGAAATGTTATAACTAAAACTGCCGCTGTCGCCAAGTGTGGATGCGAGTTTTCGCCCTCCAGTCATAATAGCCTCAATATCTGTCGCCGTGTCACTGAACATAAACCAGACAGATTTTTCCAAATCGGCGACACTGTCTACGTAGAGATAACCATTAAGTGTTGCCCGACATTCACTGATGTCAGTCGCTGGCTGCGTAGTTACGACTGCATTGAAATCGTTGGTTGTAAACGATTTTACCTCGCCGGGGTATTTCTTGTCGTGGAAGATTGTACAAGCAACATAATAATAAGTTGTGGATGGCTCCAGCGCCGACAGGACGCAACTGAAGTCACCGCCCGACGCAGAGAGCCTGCCCGCAGAAACCCTTTGCCCTGACTGAATTATAAAATCAGCATCTCCCGGAGTGGATGAATAATAAAATCTTGCGCTGACACCGGATGGGACTGGACCCTTAAAGGACGTCGCTCCGTTCAGTGTCGCAGATGTCTGACTGATAGATGTGGCATCCAGTGATATGCACAATACCTCCCATATCTCGGGCGATAGTGTTTTCTCCCGGTCACAGGAAACTGATAGCCATAAGAAGGCAATCACAGAGAGTACGAGAGAGTAACACTTGTTCATTATGCTAGATTCATTAATGAATACACTTTACAAAACTACATAAAAGAAGGTGAATACAAAAGAAATTTTCCAAATCTGTTTCGTTTGGAAATCCTCTACACATCCTCACGCGTGCAGCTCCCTAGACATCGTGGAGCACATCTCACAGTAAAACAGCGACTTACGCAAAACCGCTTACCTTATTTGGGGTAAGCGGTTTTATGTAAAGGATTGAGATTCAGCGGGAAAAATTATTTGGAAATTTCCTCAGACATTCCGATATTGCGGTGTCTTAAACCTTTGAAGAATGAAACGAGGAGAACGAGTCGTAGTCAAAGGTGTTCTGAATCATTGTTACCAGCGGACCAGGAAAGGAGTAGTCCTTTTCTATAGCGTCAGCGACCACCTGGTGCATTTCACGACTTTCTGCACTACGGCCAGGAAATACCCTATCCGTGTCCTGTCTCTCTGTCAGATGCCGGACCATATTCACTCCTCGGTCATCGCCGAGGACGGGGAAGCGCTGGCCGGATTCTTCAGGGAAAGCAGCTCGCTGTTCTCATACCAGCACAACCATACCTGCCACTGTTCAGGGGCACTTCTGGAACATCCGTTCGGCAGCGCTCCGAAATTCGGCGACAAGAAGATCCGCACCAACCTGATCTATGTTGGCAACAACCCGGTAGAGCGCCATCTGTCTAAGAAGGCCGAAAATTACAGATGGAATTTCCTTGCCTATGCGGCTGATAAGTTTCCGTTTTCCTGTAGCCTTGTGACAAGTAAAGCATCGTCTCCACTGCGAAAGGCTATCCGGGAAGTCAAGGCCACGGCGGCGAAGAACTCCCCGATGTCTTACGCTCAACTTCAGCGTCTCTTCCGGACGCTAGGCCCCCTGGAGCGTAAGCAGCTGGTTGATATCATTATAAATGTATACAATGTGATTGAATACAATGAAGCCATCCGCTACTTTGGCAGTTATGATGATATGCTGATAGCTATGCACGCCACGACCGGCAGCGAGTACGATATAAACGAAGTCTTTACCGGACGTTCGGATGCGTGCTTTGCCCAAATGGCTGCCATTCTAATGAAAGAACTTGCTCTGGAGGACATCCACGATATCCTTGCCCTGCCAGATGGCGACAAGACAAATCTGTTTCCTCTGCTGCTAGGGTGCACAGATGCCACTCTGGAGCAAATAGCCGCCTTCCTTCGCATCGAACTTAAACGCGAAGGATTCTGAGTGGATTTCCCGTGGAGCGCAAACTCCTGTAGTGCAATGATTTACATAAAACCGCTTACCTTATTTGGGGTAAGCGGTTT
This sequence comes from Bacteroidales bacterium, assembly GCA_017553405.1. Classification (GTDB taxonomy): domain Bacteria; phylum Bacteroidota; class Bacteroidia; order Bacteroidales; family UBA932; genus Cryptobacteroides. Next base: position 40,737 of record JAFZME010000088.1, on the reverse strand, counting down.
TGCGTAAAGGGCTGAGATTCAACGGAGTATGCTCCACGGCGCGGGCGCAGGCACAGGCGCGGGCGGCGACTCCTACTCGGCCGAGAAGAGGCTGTCGGCGCGGGAGGTGTAGAGGATGCCGTCGAGGTGGTCGCACTCGTGCTGGAAGATGACGGCGGTGAAGCCCTCGACGCGCTCGTGTACGCGCTCGGGGCAGCAACTGCGGGAGGCGCCGCCCTGGAGGGAGGAGGCACAGCAGGGGCGATAGGCAGCACTGTCAGGGCAGAAGCCACAGCAGGGGTGAAGGGCAGCACTGTCAGGGCGAAAGACACAGCCGGGGTAAGAGGCGGCGCTGTCAGGGCAGAAGCCACAGCAGGGGCGAGAGGCAGCACTGTCAGGGCGAGAGGCACAGCAGGAGTGAGGGGCGGCGCAGCCAGGGCGGAGGTAGGAGATGTGGGCGACGGAGCGGCGGGGGACGATGCCGCGCAGACCGGGGACGGAGAGGCAGCCCTCGGGGCCGCGGACGACGGGGCCGGAGAGGCTGTCGATGCGTATGTTGACGTAGCACTCGAAGGGCTCGCCGGCCTTGTCGAAGCGCTGGACGCAGACGGCGCGGCGGTTAAGCCCCACCTGCGGGGCGGCGATGCCGACACCGTCCTGCGAGGGGTGCTGCACGGTGAACAGCATCTTGTCCAGCAGCGTCTGCAGCAGCGGCGAGCGAAGCTCAGCGTCGCCGAAGTCGACAGACGGGGCCAGCAGGACAGCACTGTCGACCGGCATCACCGTCACGTACATCAGCGAGTCCGACTCCTCTATGATCCGCCTCTCCTCTGGCGTAAACGCAGGCCGCGCGCAGGCGAGGAAAACAAATCCCGCCAATGCAAGAACCATCGGCGGGATTATTTTACTGAGCATCCGCATTAAGGCTTGAGGACAGGACGGATAACAAGGCCGTTGCAGCGGGCCCAGGAGCCGACCACAGGGCTGTTATCACTATTTACGGTGAGGATTTTAGCCTTGGAATAGTCCGAGTTGTCAACCGTGGCGCTCCAATAGAAAAGGCCGGAGCGCTGGACACTGGCTGCAGCCGAGACGGTGGTCTCGATGGGCCCTGCACAAGGAATCACTATGAACCTGTCCGTATAGCCCGGAACGGAGCTTATGAATTTGAGAGCCTTGAGGCGGCTTGTGTTGGCCGGATCCCAGATTTTCACGACAGTGGAGTTGTCGATAAGCTCCTGGAAATCAGCCGCGATAGGTATCTTCCACTTCGCGCCGACCTCGCCGTAAAACTTCAGGACGGCGTCATCTTCGGAGTCGAGGTTGACGGGGCTGGTGTATTTGGTAAAGCGAACGCCGTCGTACCACTTATAATGGGTATCACTGTCGGTAAAGAGGCGATAATCTTCCTTCGTCGCAGTCTCTCCCCAGGCGTAATAATCGCCAAAATCATTTTCATCCAGTGCGCCGAAATTGGCCGACGCCCACTTAACACTCGAAAAACCAAGATCAACGGCCTCCGGGAGAATATACAATTTCTTAGTGAGGACGATCGGATCTCCCTCCTTGTTGGTGATCGTGCATCTGATGTTGGTGACACCGTTGCGCATAGCGTGGATGGTGGCAGTCTTACTGGTCGCATTATCAATCCAAACTGCTGAAGGGTTATCCTCCGCATCCCACACGATTGATGGATTGGCGTCCGGAGGAGTGAGGGTCACGGTAAGCTCAAGGGTGCCGTTCTGGTCCACCTTGAGAGGGGCGGTGCCGCTCATCACAGCGGAAGTGGCGGGGATGTAATTGCCAGGATCTTCGCCGCCTCCGCCGTTACCGCCGGTGTTATTCTTTTTGCAGCCCGCGAAGATTGCGAGCGCAGCAAATGAAAGTAAAAGTGCTTTTTTCATAATCAAAATCTTATGTTTCACGCAAAAATATAAATTTTATTTCAATTAAGAATACCCGCATCGCGAGCCTGCAGCACGAGTTCGGCGACATTCGCGACGTCAAACTTGGCCAGGAGCTTCTTGCGGTACCACTTGATGGTCTCCGGACTAAGGCTCAGGCCTTCCGCAATCTGGGGCGTCGTGTAGCCTTTGGACAGGAGATCGAGGATCTCCTTTTCCCTGTCGGACAGATCCGGGGCGGCGGCAACCGGGGCTTGAGGGGTGTCCTTGACAGCTGCCGGTTTTTTCCTCCGGACAATGAAAAAGACCGCCAGCGACAACAATATCAAAAGGGTGCCGATAAGCCAGAACAAATGTCTCTTCTGGCGCGAAAGCACCTCTTTCATCACATCGAGGTTCTCCGTACGGAAAGAGGGGCTGAAATCAGGATGGGCAGCATAATAGGCATCCGCCTTCCTCAGGAAGCGGAGCGATCTCCAGGTACGGCCCGTTTCCATATACAGCCGGCCAAAACCCTTATACACATCCACTATCATCAGCGAATCACCGGATGCTTCCGCATAGTCCATAGCCCTTTCATAGGCCGCAGCGGCCTTTTTATACTCACCCTCGTCCACCCAGGTTTCGCCGATATTATAATAAAGGATGGAATTGCTTTCATTCCAACCGTTCTTTTCAAACAGGGCTCCGGCCTTTTCATACCATTCCATTGCTTCCGGAATGGACCCCTTCATATTATAGAGGTTGCCTATAGACCCGTAAAGGGACGACAAAAAATCATCTATTTCAGACTGGGTGTAGCCTTCAGGAGATGTGGGGGAAACGGCACCGGCCTTCATACGTTCGACACATTCGAGCGAGCGGTTGAAATACACAAGGGCACTGTCGTATTGTTCGCGGCCGTAAAACTGAAGTCCGAGGTAGCGATAAGCGTCGGCATCGGCCGCATTCCAACCCCTGGGGTGGGAGATGGAAAGTGCCTTGCGGGCGTAGAAAACACACTTTTCGCCGTTCAAGACATTGTAGGCGAGCATCAGATCGCGACAGGCCCGGTTAAGCGGGATGAGCTGCTCGTCGGATGCACAAGCCTCAGCCTCCGGTGTCCAGCCGGCCACGACCTTCTCAAGAGAATCCAGGTTATGCCCCCGATGATCGTTGTATGCGAAGCAGGGAGCCCACAATAAGAACACGCAAAATACCGCTATTACACTTCCTTTCTTCATCGATGCAAATGTAGGAAAAACAATCATAAATGCCTATAACAACGACACCACCCGAAAGGGTGGTTGTTTTATAGAAAGGAATTCACGAATTTTGCATATAAAGTTTTGACACATTTAACAAGACATAAATATGAAAAAAATCATCATCTCACTGTCAGCCCTCGTGCTGATGGGCTCGGTGGCAAGCGCCCAGGGTTTACTTTACCAGATCGGCTCGACCGTCAGGAACGCTGCGGAGCAGCACGTCATCAATAAAGTGGAGCAGGGCGTCAACGACGTCCTCAACGGCAATGTCCGCAACAACGAATCCGAGGAGCAGGCAGAGGCCCAGGAAGCCCCCGCCGCCGAAGGCTGGACCTGCCCGTCCTGCGGCACCTCCGGCAACACCGGCAAATTCTGCAACGAGTGCGGTGCCAAGAAGCCCGGCGCTCCCGAAAGCTGGACCTGCCCCGCCTGCGGCACCGCCGGCAACACCGGCAAGTTCTGCAACGAGTGCGGCGCCAAGAAGCCCGGCACTGAAGGCGCGGCCCAGACCGCAGCGCCTGCGGCAGCTCCCGCCCAGACCGGCTACGCCAAGACCGACTTCGTCCCCGGCGACGAGACCTTCTTCGACGACCCCGTCGAGAACGAGAAAGTCGGCGAGTTCCCCTCCCACTGGAATTTCCTCGGCGGCGAAGAGTGTGAAATAGTGACCGTCAACGGCACCCAGGCCATCAAACTCTCCGGCTGGTGCACTGAGATCGCCCCCCTGATGAAGCAGAAGGACTACCTCCCCGAAGAGTTCACCGTCGAATTTGACGTCTGGTCCCCTACGTTCTACGGCTCAAGCAACAACGACCACCTCGATGTGATCTTCTTCAACGAAGAAGTGGACCCGTGTGTCAGGGTATCTTTCAATCCGGCCGGCCTTGGCGCGGAAGAAAAGGCGTGCCGGGAAGAGAACGTTGATGTACTCTACGATTTCGTCTCCCCCTCCGATGAAGAGCACCACGAGGGCAGCGCTCCCGGCAAGACAGTTAAAAATTACTTCCAGCCCGGCACCTGGACCAGGGTCCAGATTTCATTCAACAAGCGTGCGTTCAAATACTACATCAACGGCAACCGCGTCGTCAATCTTCCCAACGTCTTCAAGCCCACGAGGATGAAGATCTCCTCCGTATCCAACTGCGACGAGAAGGACCGCTTCTATCTGAAGAATTTCCGCTTCGCCAAGGGCGCCGTTCCTCTCTACGACCGCCTGGCTTCAGACGGCAAGATCATCACCTACGCCATCACCTTCGACAGCGGCAAGGCGACCATCAAGCCCGAGTCCGCGGTTGAAATCAACCGTATAGCCAAGCTTATGAACGAGCACCCCGAACTCAAGTTCGAGGTCCAGGGCCACTGCGACAACACCGGCTCCGACAAGGTCAACGACCCGCTCAGCCAGAAGAGGGCCGAGGCCATCGTCGCCGCCCTGGTGGGACAGGGCATCGACAAAGCCCGCCTTACGGCAGTCGGCAAAGGCTCCCGCGTCCCCATCGCGTCCAACTCCACTGACGAAGGCCGCGCGAAGAACCGCCGCGTAGAATTCGTCAAGAAGTAATTGTCGCGGCAAAGATCAAGTAAGGCTGGCTTCGGGGTTGAAGTCAGCCTTTTTTTGTATCTTTGCGGCGAAACAGCAGTCAACGCTATGGAGAAAAATCCATTGGTATCCATCATCATTCCTGTCTACAACGTCGAGCAATATATAGGAAGTTGCTGCAGGAGCGTATTTTCCCAGACCTACGACAATATCGAAGTCATTATCGTCAATGACGGAACGCCGGACCGCTCGATAGAGATTGTAGAAAAGATGCTTGAGGGCAGATTCGCCCGCATTAAGCCCAGGGTAAAGATAATCAACCAGGAAAACCAGGGCCTCCCCGGCGCCAGGCGGACCGGTCTCGCCCACGCCACCGGCGAATACCTGATCCAGTTCGACCCGGACGACAGGCCTTCCCGAAGGATCATAAAGAAAATGGTGGCCGCAGCCGAAAAGGAAGACGCCGATATGGTGATATGCGGCTACTACAACGTCTATAAATTCTGGAAGGTGCCGCGCCGCGAGAAATACTACCCCGACAAGATGCAGATTCTCGACGCGATGTTCTCCCATAAGCATTTCCGGGCGTTCGTATGGAACAAGATGGTCCGCCGCAGCCTTTATGACGAGAAGTCGTTTATGTTCCCCCGCTGCTTTATGTGCGAGGACCTGGTACTGATGGCACAGTTTATCCTCAGGGCGGACAAGATAGTCTATATCAAGGACAAACTTTATAATTACAAGAAGACGCGCCTGTCCACCCTCCCGGAGGAGGTGCTCAAGAAAAGGGCCCGTGAAGTGTTCACCAACGAGGTGGAGCTTTGGAATTTCCTTGACAAGGACGGCAACACCCCGCTCGCCCCGATTAAGGACGACTATATGCTCCAGCTCGCCTGGGTGGCCGTCCGCTGGAAAGTTCCGGAATTGCTGAACGACTATCCCGACGTCCTGGAGTACGTCAGGAATCTCCCGATAGACAGGAAGTACAGCCTGGAAGTCGAGCATCAGATGTTGCTTAAGGAAATAGCGGGAAAGAAATGAAAATCGCCTACTGCATACATTCCCTGCACAATTCCGGCGGGATGGAGAGGGTGCTGACGATCAAGGCAAACGCCCTGTCGGCCCTGTCGGGCTGCGAGGTCCATATCATTGCCTATGGGCTCAAGGGAAGAAAGCCGTATTTCCCTCTCGAGCCGGCCGTAGCGGTCCACGACCTCGGCATCAACGAGCGCATCCGCCCAGTCACCTTCAAGCGGAAGCTGTCGAAGGTGCTGAAGACCATCCGCCCCGACGTGACCATCGGCCTCTCCGGAGCGGAGCTTCGCTTTCTCCCGGACATCGACGACGGCAGCGCCAAGATCGCCGAATTCCATTTCTCCCACGAGAAATTCCACCTCAAATACGGCCGCTCACGCCTCGGGCGGATCTATGCCGCCTACAGGACCGCACAGCTTGAAAAGCAGGCGGCCCGGCTGGACAGGTTCGTAGTCCTCACGAAGGAGGACCTGGCCAGCTGGATAAAAGCCGTCCCCCAGACGGTCCAGATCTATAATCCGCTGACCTTCGTCTCGGCGGAGAAGGCCGCCCTGGAGGAGAAGCGCTGCATCGCCCTCGGACGGCTCGTCTACCAGAAGAATTTCTCCGACCTCGTCAAGGCCTGGGCGACAGTCGCGAAGGAATGTCCGGACTGGGAGCTGGACATCTTCGGTGACGGCCCCCTCAGGAAAGACCTCGCCGCCGAGATTTCCGCGGCCGGGCTGGACGGGACCGTACGCCTTATGGGGCGCACTTCGGACATCCAGAAGCAGCTGCTTGGCTCTTCCTGCCTTGTGATGTCCTCCCGCTACGAAGGCTTCCCGATGACGCTCCTGGAGGCGGCGGAGACGGGGCTCCCGATGGTGAGCTATTCCTGCCCGCAGGGACCGTCCGAAATCATTCAGGACGGAGTGAACGGCTACCTGGTCGCCCCCGGGGATGTCGACACCCTCGCCGAACGGATTATCTCCATAATCAAGGACACGGACCTCCGGAAAGAAATGGGAAAGAAGGCCTCGCTCTCGGCGAAAGCCTTCTCCCTTGATAAAATCATCTCACAGTGGACGGACCTCTGCGCCGAGCTCAGGCAGGGTCATTCTCATAGCCGTCCCTGAGGCAGGTCTTGTGGACGCGTATGGGCTCCTTGCCAGGCAAGACAATAGTCTTGATACAAAGCTACTGGGCCTAAATGCCAGTATTTTGTATCTTCACGCTCCAGACGGCGGTAGGTGTCCGAAGCGTAAAATTTTGTAAGGGCCTCCAGCGGGCTGAGATGTTCATCTTCGGCAATAAATGAAGCCACGGCGGCCGCCTTGCCAGCCAGAATCAGATATAGATTCTGTTGGGTAATGTCTGCTCTCATAGCTTTACCTCCTTTGCTTCCATAAAGGTAAGGCATTGCAGAGCTTCCTCCGTGTGAAAAACCATCTGGTCGATGAGTTTATAGGTCTTAAGTTCTGCTATAAGTTCTTGCTTGCTTAGAAGACCTTGTTCGTAGAGGGCGAATGCAGCATACACACGGTCGTTGGCCACCGGGCCATAAACCAAGTCGTTATCGTGTGTAAAACCGCGTTGATTGCGGTTGGCATATACGAAATCCACCCACTCCTCCCCAGGAGGGTTGGCAAAGTCCAGTCGCTTTAACTCTGCCGCAACGACTTCGTCAAACTCAAATATGTTCACGTAGCCGCACTGCTCTCCTGACACTCTGCGGAGCGCCCAATCATATGCCTGCTTCTCAGATGTGGTGGTGTAGAAGCCAGTCCCGTAATCCAAGGTCCGGTTGGGAATAAGGATGCGGGGTTCTCGTACGACTTGGGGACTTCCGTGAAAAAGTATCATAGGCCTATCTTTTCTTCAATTTCTTCCAAAATCCAAGGCATTCCCTGCGTGTGGAGAACTTCAAAATGCTCTGAAAGGTATTGTTTGATTCCGTGTTGATCAAAAAGTTTTGAGACAGCATCTCCGGAAAGGCTATGCTTATTCTTATAGCTTTCCATACAGAATGCTATAAAGTAGAGTATGTCGCCTTCCCGTTTGCTCATAATGCAAATGTACGAAATCAAGCCTTAAATGCAAACCTCTTTTTTGGGGGAAATCCAAAAAAACACTAACTTGCAGCATAAATTCAAAGCAATACTATGAAAACTCTAGGGGTAGTCGCCGCGATGGCCGCACTTTTTTCCTGCTGCGTTATGAATGCGAAGGAGCCGGTATTCAAAAACACCGAATGGGTGTTCATCGAGAAAATGTTCGTCGCCGATGCGGGGACGATGACAATCACACACTCCCTTAAATTCACCTCCGACAAGGACGTGGAGGTCGGCTGGAAGTCCTATATGCCCGCCCATCCGCAGATGTATATGAACCCAGACGGCACCGTGGACACGGTCCCCGCCAGCGAAAGCGAAGCCGTCGAAAATGGGACCTATGTCTATAAAAAAGGCAAACTGACCGTCACCTTCGAAGACGGCTCCGTCAGGGAATATGAATTCATAGAAGGCGGAATGCTCGTCTCCGAGACCTCCTACGGCGTCAAGCTGCTCTTCGAGAAATCCAAATGATTACGGCTTTGCAAACAAAGTTGCAACCTAAATTTAGAACAAGGTATTATGACAAGAAGAATTTTATTAATTGCCCTGGCGGTCCTGGCGCTTGTCGCATCAGGCTGCGAAAAGAAGCACGTTGCCAAAGAGGACACTACCGACGATGGACCCGCAATCGAGATTCAAAGGAATCCCTGCTCCGACACGATGGAGCCTCTGGGCTCTGGAAAATCAATAAACGGGCGGAGCGGCCAGGCAGTAAACGGCAAAATCGCAGCAACGGACTGGCAATACTATTTATGGTGTGAGGGCGGCAATAATGCACTTAAATACTACGACAACGGACTCTTCTCCGCCTCCTGGAGTAACACGATGAATTCATTGGGAGGAGTAGGATACTTCTACGGCAGCCCCGGCGAAAGTCCGGATGGAAAGCAATATGACGCTTATTTCAAACACTCGAAGACAGGATCCGCGGGCTCGTATAGTTATATCGGCATTTACGGATGGACTTTAAACCCGTTAACCGAATTCTATATTATTGAAGACTGGTACACTAAACCGGGGTCGGCTGTCGGTCAAAAAAAGGGCAGTTCTACTGTAGACGGTGCAACTTACGACATTTACCAAAACACACGTGTAAATGTGCCGTCCATTGACGGAACAGCGACGTTCCCACAGTATTTTGCTGTCCGGAGTTCTCCCCGCCAGTGCGGCCATATCAACATTTCAGAGCATTTTGAAAATTTCGAAAAGTTGGGGATGCATTTAGGCAAACTCTATGACCTCCTGTATTTGGTCGAAGTCGGCGGCGGCACCGGCACATTTAACTGCACCTATTTCTATATGAGCGACGGCGGGAGCAATTAAAATTGCAATAGTCGGAAATTACCACTATATTTGCATAACACAATATGGTAAACGCCCCGTTTTTACCGTATTTTAATAACAGGTTATGGAATATAGATTAGATAATTATACTCGTCAGCCTTCAATACTTATGGACAGGCTGGCCGCCAACTGCAAGGCCAGGCGCCTGGAAAAAGGGCTGAGCAGGAAACATCTTTCGGAACTGACAGGGATTCCCGCTCCCACTCTGGAGCGCTTTGAGCGGACGGGACAAATATCCCTGGAGGCGTTCTGCCGCCTGGCAATCGAGTTTGATTATTTCGATGAACTCGGCGCAATTATGGCCAGGACCAAGTATCGGACCGCTTCCGAACTGGAAGCCATCAACAAAAACCGCAACAGGAGAAACGGCAGATGATTGCTCCCGTAGATAAAATCAGTGTCTTCTATCGGGACATCCTGGCCGGAACTCTTCAGACCGACCCCTCGACGGGCGTATGTGCGTTTGAATATTCTGACGGATGGCTCGCAAACGGTTTTTCGCTCTCTCCCACGGAACTGCCGCTGCAGCCGGGCCTTATATATGCCGAAGGAGGGAAATTCGGCGGCAATTTTGCCATTTTCGAAGACAGTCTTCCTGACGGATACGGTCTATATCTCCTCAATCGCCTGTTGAAGGAGAAAGGCACATCGCTCAAGGAGCTGACCCCCTTGCAGCGGCTCTCCATCATAGGGACTTCAGGTATGGGCGCCCTTTCCTACATACCCGTTATGCGCGGCTTCCCGTCCCAGAGGGAAGTACAGGAAGAGTTGGAACTTGACATCCTGCAGGAAGAAGCGTTGAAAGCCCTTTCTGAAAAAGAGCCTGCAGACGCATCTCTCCTTTACTACAACAGCGGCAACTCCGGAGGAGCCAGACCCAAAGCGGCAATGGTCACTCACGAGGGAATGCATTTTCTCATAAAGTTCCGCCACGTCTTCGATCCTCAGGACATCGGGAAAACGGAGCTTCTATATATGACCACTGCCCGTGAATGCGGGGTTTCCATTCCAAGAGTCGGCCTTGTAAAAGGTAAATACTTCGCAATAGAGCGCTTTGACATAGGGCCGGGAGGAGAACGGTATCATATGGCATCAGCCGCAGCATTATTGAAAACAGACTTCCGGAACCAGGACGTAGATTACACCAACCTGCTGGCCCTGACCGGCTACCTTACCCAGGACCCGGTTCAGGTGGAAGAGATGTTCCTGAGGATGGTGGTCAATCTCGTGGCCGTCAACAAAGACGACCACGCAAAGAATTTTTCCTTCCTCTGCAAAGAGGGGATATGGAGCCTCGCGCCGGCATATGACATAACTTATTCTCCCGCCGGGAGCAACGGCGAACACGCCACATCGCTGTTCTATAAAGGCAACCCCGGCCTCGATCTTGTGATTAAAGCCGGCACACAGATCCGTATCCCTGAAAAACGCTGTCTGGAGATTGTTCACACCGTGGAAGAAGTGTGTCAAAAGCGGCTTCCTGTTGTCAATCTATTAAGAAAAAGACCATTCTAACGACATACGGCGGCCGACAGGCGGCTATTTGAGGAAGCGGTCGATTGCTTCGTCAATCTTTTTGTCCATTCCTTTCTTTACTTCCGCACGGGGAGCCTCCGGGAGCGAGTACTTGCCGCTATGGCCCTTCCAGGCGCAGGGGTGAATCTCCTTATGCGAAGCCGGGCAGACGTTGAAGGCGGACCAGACGCTGGCCGGAGGGCAGGTGAGGTCGATCAGACCGACATTCACAAAAAGTTCTCCCTTGAAATGACGCAGAAAGACGGCGCCATCGTAATATGAGGCGACCCTTGCGGCCTCGGGGTTGTCCTTGTTGTGCTCGATGGGCTTGGGCCATCCGCTGGTGCGGCCGAGAAGGCAGCCGCCGGTGTCCCACATCGCCGGGACATCGACCACGACGTGGGTAACCCTCTTGTCCAGGCCGGCCAGAGCCGCACTCTGGGCGCCGCCCTGGCTTCCGCCGGTGACAAGGACCTTCTTGCGGTCCCACTGCTTCAGGGTGCAAAGGTAGTCGAGAGCGCGCACCATCCTGAGGAACATAGTGCGGAAATAATAGTTCTCGTGGTCCACTATGGGCCAGCCCGAATAGCCGTTCAGTTTCTCCTGGAGGTCGGCGTAGTACTCTTCCGGCTGGTCGTTGAGCATACCGTGGGCGTTGATGTCCAGGCCGATGGCGCCGTTGCCGTATTTTGCCATCTTGATTGCGCGTTCGACGGTCGAGCGCGTCCATTTCTTGGTAAGCTTCCCTGCGGAATGGGCATATATCGCAATAGGGAGGCTGCGCGGCTTCGCATCTACGGGCATTGCCAGGTAGCCCCTTACCGGCACATTGCCGACACAGTTGATCTCAAGGTCGTAGCAGACGAACTTGCCTTCATACTTCTCGGGCACTGCGACCGGCGTGAGCCTGGTCTTCATCTTCATCTTGCGCATAGTCTTCAGCTGCTTGCCCCAGAACTTGGCGAAATCGGCCGGCTCTTCGAAGCCGGGCTTCAACTGCTCCGGCGCCACGACGGCTCCGACCGTGGTGGAATCCTTCTCGTCCTTCAGATTGGAAAGCCTGACCATCAGCGCCAGCGGCTTGTCGTAGGAGGCGTTGAACACCTCCGTCTTGCCTCCGGCGGACAAGTCGGTCCGCCAGGCGTTGTTGAGATTGCCGTTGATGTAGACCTTTACGATGGCAGGCGCATCAATTTCGGACTCGGCAAACACTTTGATGGGCTCCCCGACAGCATAGACGCCTTCCTCCCCCTTGTCCAGGGACAGGGTAACGCTTTCAAGGAAACTCTGGCCCCAGGCCGCCACGCACACGAGCAGGGCGGCGGCAATCAACAGGATTCGTTTCATAAGAAAATGCACTTTGGTGGTTTTATCAGGAGACAAATATAGCATATTTAAATATTCCTTGAGGGCTCAAAAAGAAGAAGTCTCCCAAAAAAGAGGGAGACTTCCGTCAAGTGCCCCAAGCGGGAATCGAACCCGCACGGCTTTAAAGGCCACTGGATTTTGAGTCCAGCGCGTCTACCAATTCCGCCATCAGGGCAAAAAGTGGCGGCAAAGATAATGATTTTATCAATGCCGCCAACAATTCAGGTAGAATTATTTCTTCTTCTGGGCCTTGATGGTGGATTCCTTGACCACGCAGCCGGGGAAGATCTTGCCGGCACCGATCACGATGTCGAAGGTCGTGGCGGTGAGGTAGACATTGCCCTCGCCCTCTTCGCCTTCTTCAGCCTTGATCTCCTGGCCGGCGGCCTTGGCGGCAGCCCTCATCTCGGCTTCTTCAAGAGCGCCGAAACGGTTGTCCCAGATCTTGTCCTTGACGGGCTTCAGCTCGGCGACCTTCTGGTACTTGACCTTGCCGGTGTCGGGATCCTTGGACGGAAGGAGAACGTCGTAACGGGACTTCTCGTTGACGCCTTCCTTGAGGCCGATGGGGACCTCGACGGTCTTGCCGTCGGGGCTGATGGCGCCGATGGGGACGTTGACCTTGAACTCGTCATAGGACCTCTGGAGCTGGACGATGGCCTTGTCGACGGCACGCGTGACGGCCTTGAGCATCTGCTGGTCCTTCGTGAGCTTGGAGAAGCTCTTGGAGGTGGTGATGCTGCCGGAGGTCGTGGTCGCGCCGATGTAGTCGAGGGCGAAGACGTCGCTGTCCTCGAAAGCGGCCTTCCTGGAGTCGTCGAGGTAGCCGTCGCCAATCCAGTACATCTTGTAGAAGGTGCCCATAACCTCATCGTTCCAGAGGAGACGGTAGAGGTAGGTCGTGATGTTGACCGTGAAACCGTCGATCTCGTTGACAGCGGCAGCAGCGGCGTCGCCCAGGTCGCTGACGGCGCTGGAACCGGTGATGGCACCTGCGAGCGCGCCGAAGATCTTGAGGCCGGTGGCAGCCTTGGCGGACTGCTCGCCCTTGTCGACGAAGGTGATGTCGTTGACGATCATAAAGGTCTTGCCGATGAGCTCCTCGCCGGCGTCGCCAAGCATAGCGATGTTGCGGGTGGAGGCCTCAGCCGCGGAGATGTCGGCGGCAGAAGCATCGTAGAAACCTCTCTCCTGGATGAGCTTCATATCGAAAGCTCCGGTCTTGGGATTGCGGTTGAACCACTTGGCGATGAGTTCGCGGGGGATCTTGTTGGTCGCGATGAACTCGTCGATGTCGGCCATATTGCCGGTCTCCTTGGCCTTGCCGCCCTTTTTCATCTTCGCGGCATTGGAAACCATTGTGCGGAGAGGGAGGTTGTGGTCGTTGAACTTGTCCGGAATGGGCATCACGAGGAAAGCGGAGTCGATGGCCTCGGCGTAGGGGAACGTGGGGTGCTCGATGAGCACGCTGTAGAGGGAACTGCGGCGATACTTCATCAGGACGCCGGTGGTGTCCTTCCCGGACTTGGCGTCCTGGGCGAACATACCGGCGCAGACAAACAGAGCCGTAAGAAGAATTATGGCTTTTTTCATAGCGTCGTCTCTCTTAGTACCTTACAGGCCACGCGGTGTAGTAAGTTGTGGACTTCTGGTGGTTGCCATAGGCGACACCCACGTCTCTCCAGGCGCTGATCTTACGCTTCGCAAGGTCGTACTGCTGTGCATTGTCGCGGGCCTCGATGTCGCGGTAGTACTGGATGTCGGCCTTTACGCGGGCGGCGATCTCCTTGCTGAGAGCGACCGACTCGGGATAGCACTTGGCCTCAGGCATAATCTCGGCGAGATACTCGGCAGCTTCGGAAGCGGCGGCAGCATCCTGGCCGGCAATCCAGATGGCTTTCGCCTTGGCGAGATTGCGGTTGGCCTGGTCGTCGATGTACTTCTGATAGATGTCAGCAGCGGCAGGGACGATCTTGGAGGAGTAGCTGGGGCAAGCCTCGGGAACGAGTCCGAGCTTGAACAGAGCCTCGTCATACTTGTAGACCTTGGCGAGGGACTGGGCCTGGGTGATGATGTTGTCGATCTGGCCCTCGTAGTAGTTGACTATCTTGGTGTTGGCTCCGGCGAGGAACTTCTTGAGGTTGGGGTTGGCCGGGGAAAGGGCCTTGAAGGCCTTCATATGGGCCTGCTCCTCGCTGTTGCCGACTCCCTGGATGGGGACTATGATGGAGTCGAAGGTCTTCTTGCCGAGGACGTCGACGACATAGACGGTGAGGTCCCCCTTCTCGAAGTACTTCGGAGGGTTGCCGGGGTTGACGTACTTGTCGACGATGCTGATCGAAGAGGTAAGCACGAACTGGCAGAAGTCGTCGGTCGCACCCATACCGCTCTGCGCGCACGCGGCGGCAAGCTTGTTTTTGAGGACTTCCTGCGCCTCGAAGGAGATGTAGGGAACCTGCTCGGGGAAAACGACGGATACGGGGACCTTCGGGGCTTCCGGAGCGGCTTCCTGCGCGAAAGCGCTGAAACCGCAGGCAAGGGCGAGGACGCCGATAATGTACTTAAGTGTTTTCATAGCGTGTAGGATTATTTGTCGCCGATGATGACCTGGGCCTCACCGAGACCTTTGTTCATAAGTTTGGACCTCTCGATGCTGTAAGGAGCAGCCTGGAGGTGCTTGACAAGACCCCTTGCGAATGCGTTGGCGGCGAGGGGACGGCCCTTCTCGTCGTAGATGGGCATACGGACTTCGGTGAAGTTCATATAGAGCTCGGAGTCGTCAGCGAGGTTGTAGCGGTGGGAGACGGTGTTCTCATAGACCCAGTCTTCGATGATCTCGCGGAGCTCCTTGCCGTCGAACTCGCTCTCGAGGTCGATGCCGAGGTCGTTGCCGTCGAAGACATTGATGATGAGAGTCATCTCACGGCCGTTCTCGAGAAGGTCGTCGAAATGGTTCTGAAGACGGTCGCAGAACTCGTCCATATGGGAGTTGACGGCCTCTTCGAGGAGGACGGGAACCTCGGCGGTGAATGACGGGGCACCGGTGCCGGAAGCGGAAGCAACCTGCTTGCTGGTGTAGGCGTCGATAGCGTCAAGGATGTAGGTGATGGAACGCTTGGGACCCATCTCGTTGACCTTCCAGGTCAGCTCGAGGACGATGTCGGCGCGAGCCTGGTTGCGGATCTCCATATAGGCGTTGGTCTGAACCTCGGAGCCGCTCTTGGACTGGATCGCGGCGTTTTCCATAGCACGGCGGTTGATAGCGTCGGAAGCGGCCTTGAGCTGCTTGAGCTGGAAACCGCGGTCGGCCATAAGGCCACCGATCTTGCTGATGACAAGGGTGAGGTCGGCGTCGTTGCTGAGAGCCCTGGAGTAGTCGGGGGAATAGACAGTCTGGCCCTGAACGTCGATTTCATTCATATAGCCGTTCTGGCTGCACCAGACGTTGCTGGGGATAACCATCAGGGAAGGCTTCTTGGCCTGCCCGAAAGCAGCTGCCGCCACAAGCGTGAGCGCGGCTGCGCAAACGATGAGTTTTTTCATTACTTAGGGTTTGATGATGTTTTGCTGGATAAGGTAGTTCTTGAGCTCCTGGCGAAGCACGCGGACGGTCACGACACGGCGGACCTGGATGTCGTTGCGGGCTTTGTCGGTGGAGCCGACTTTCTTGTCTTCAGTGGAGATGAAGTTGAGATACTCACCCTGGTCGGCAAGGAAGGAATAAATGAAGGAAGAGTACTTCTCCTCAGCATTGACCTCGGTGATGAGGGGCTTGGAGAGGAAAGTGTTGCCGGGGACCTCGACGCCCTTGAGCATCACATCCCTGACTGCGTTTTTCCAGGCCTGCTCGATGGCATCCTGGGCGTTGCGCCCCTGACCGGAAGCACGGACGGTGATGGAGCCGTCGGCTTCGGTGTTGAGGAAAGTGGTCCCTGCGTCATAGTACGAGGAAACCTGCCTCTTGCCGCAGCCCACAAGGGTGAGCAGGGCAAGAAGAACTGCGAAAATCCTGGTTTTCATTATCTTCAATTGGTTTAGAATTCGTAGCAGAAGCGGAGGCGGAGAGCGTGGAGGAAGCCTTTCTCGAACGGATCTTCGGGCTGGGGCTCATAGTACCTGCCATTGTTGATGTAGTCGGCGTAACGCTCGTCGACGGCACGGGTCTCGACAGCGACGCTATGGACATAGGTCTGCTGCATAAGATAGCCCAGAGTCAAGACGAAATGGTGACGCTCGAGGGGTCCGAACTTGAGACCGATGGAGGGGCCGAAGAACCCGCCGACCTTCTTGCCTTCACCGAAAGCATAGCCGCCTTCGACTTCCCAGCAGGGAACGACGTTGCGGCTGCGGCCGGGCATCATAGAGCCGCCGAGAGTCACGAACAGAGGAAGCGACATATTCTTGAAGCCCTGATAGAGATCGGGGTTGCGATATTTGTAGTTGTCGCCCCAGGCGTAGTAGCGGTAGCCGAAGCCGACGCCGGCCTGGAAGAACTCGTTGACCCTGTAGCCGAGGGCGAAATCAGCCTCGACGGGCATAGCGGCCTTGAGAGGATCCTGGTAAGGGATGGCCACACCGATGGAAAGACCTGCACCCCACCAGAAGCCGGACTTGACGGTCGTGTAGTCCTTATAGGGGGACTTGGGGGCTTCGGGCTCCTTGGGGACGCTCTTGTCCATACGGTTGATCTCGGTGCGGTTGTAGGTGAGCTCCTGACCGTTCTGGGTCTGGACGGAGATCTTGTAGTCGTCGGCGGCGAGGACGGTGCCTTCCACCTTGTTGCCGTTCTTCAGGAGAAGGACGATCCAGTCATTCACATTCTGTCCGAAGGAAAGGACGGGAATGAGAAGGAAAAGTGCGACAAGAATCCTTTTCATCGGGAGGAAATATTAAAATCCGGATGCAAGACCGCGGATGACGCCGGCTTTCTCGAGGTGCTGGCGGAGCATCTTGACGTTGACGGAGACGACGGCGGAGACTTTGTACTCCTTGCCGACTTTCATCGCTTCCATACTGCCGGTCTGGACGTCGGAGACGTAGCGCTCCCAGTCGTTGCCGCCGAAGAACTGATTGAAGAAATCAGCCTTGGTGAACTGGACGTCGGGATCCTTGGCAAGGGGACGGACGGCGGCGCCGGTGCCTGCATAGCCCTTAAAGATGACCGCGTGGACGGCGTCCTTGCGGATCTCGGAGGTCGCGACGTTGGCCTTCTTGGCGTAGGAGCCGACCTTGACCTGGGCGATGCCGTCGCCGGTCGTCTTGACGTACTCAACGTCGTAGTGGAAAGCGTCGGAGGCTGCGGTAGCCTTCTTGTCCTTGGCGGAAAGGGTGATGGCAGTCAGCCCTGCAAGAACGAACAAAAGAATCTTTTTCATAATAGTTTTATTTAAGATTTGTTTCGTGCAAAAGTCAAAGTTAGCAAATATTGGCTTTATATCAAAGTTATGGCTTCGATTTTTTGTATCTTTGCCACGTCCGGGCAAAACCCGCCGCCTCCGGACAAATTCCATACCAAGACGCCCGACAAGATATGATATCAACCTCGATTCAGGGTAAAAACCTCGATGAAATATTCTCCCTCCTCGAAAGCGGAGAGATTGAAATGGCCGAAATCCGGCTCGACCGCTGCCCCCTCTCCGAGGACGGGATCGAGGAGCTTTTCAGCGCCACCGACGTGCCTCTGATTGCGACCTGCCGGCTTGCCGAGGACGCCCTCGCCGAAAGGAAAATCCTGCGTGCAATATCCTCCGGGGCCGCATTTGCGGACATCGAAATCGAAGTCCCGGCAGTGACGCTCAAACGGATAAGGAGCGCCTGCAGGGAGTGGGGGACGAGGCTTATCATCTCATTCCACGACTTTAACGGCACGCCTTCCGCGCAGGAGCTAGAAAGGGTGCTCGCAACGGCTCTGTCTTCCGGGGCCGATATAGTGAAAATAGTCACGACGGCACTCTCGCAGGGAGACCTCGAGACGTTGTACGGGCTCTATGGCAAGGCGCCGGAGGGGCGTCTGATCGCTTTCGCGATGGGGCAGGAAGGCAAGCCATCGAGGCTCGAATGCCTCGCCCACGGCGCGCCGTTCACCTACGCCGCCCTTTCGGAAGGCGAAGCCGCGGCGCCCGGCCAGTGGCCCTTCGCCCTTATGAAGAAGGCGCTCTATGGCGGCTCCCCCGTCAAGCCGCTCGGGCCGGTCACGCTGAGGATGCCCGCGTCCAAGAGCTTCGCCCAGAGGGCCATTCTTGCCGCGGCGCTCGCGGACGGGGAGTCCGTGCTGACGGGCTACACCCCCTGCGACGACAGCGAGGCGGCGATAAAGGCCGCAGAGGCGCTGGGAGCGCGCGTACTGCGCGACGGAGCCACGCTCCGCATCACGGGAGGCAAGGCTCCGGTGAGCGAGCTTTTTGTCGGGGAGTCCGGCCTGCTGACGAGGCTGCTCATCCCCATAGTGGCGGCAAGGGGGAGCAACCCCGTCCGTATCGACGGCGAAAAGACCATCCTCGGGCGCCCGCTTTCCGGAGCGCACGACGTGATGGCCGCCTTCGGGGTGAGCCTGCGGCCCGAAAAGGCCGGTGCGCGCAAGACCGATTGCTACCTGCCTCTGACCGTGTGCGGCCCGATCATCCCCGGCAAGGCCGAGATCGACGGCAGGAGCGGCTCGCAGCTTATTTCAGGCCTCCTTATGGCGCTGCCGATGACCGCCGACCGTTCGACACTGTATGTGACCGGGCCGAAGAGCATCCCGTACCTTTTCATCACCCTCGACGTGATGAAAAAATTCGGCGTCGTGGCTGGATGCGAGATGGAGGGCGACGAGAACTTCGCGGAGACGCGCGACTGGGGGCTCTGCTCAGGGATAACATTCAAGATCAAGGGAGGACAGGCCTACAAGGCCGCCTCCTTCGAGATTGAAGGAGACTGGAGCGGAGCGGCGTGCTTCCTCGCTGCCGGCGCCATCGGAGGCGACGTTACCCTCGAAGGGCTCGATTCTTCTTCATTGCAGGCCGACATATCCATAATGGACATACTCGCCCAGGCGGGAGCCTCGCTCTCGGTCCTCGAAGACGGGTCCGTCCACGTGCAGCACTCCCCTCTCGAAGCGTTCAGCGCCGACCTCAACAACTGCCCCGACCTCTTCCCCGTGGCGGCCGTCCTGGCAGCATTCTGCAAGGGCAGGAGCGTCCTTTCCGGAGTCGAACGCCTGCGCCACAAGGAGAGCGACAGGGCCGAAGCGATTCTCAATATGCTCGGCAAGATGGGCGTAGATATCCGTATCGACGAGGACATTATGACCATCCACGGCATCGGCCTGTCGGAGAGGATACTCACCGGACGGCTTCTTCGCGGCGGAGCCTTCACTTCCGGCGGCGACCACCGGATGGTGATGGCCCTTCGCCTCGCCTCATTATACGCAGAATCCCCCGTCATCATAGACGACGAGGGATGCGTATCAAAATCCTTCCCGGACTTTTATTTGGCCTTTACGGCTTTGGCGAGCTGCTCGACGAGCTTGCCCTGAGCGACAGACTCCTCGACGATGATAGGAGCGGCCTTCGCCGTGTAGGAGATGGCGTTGGTGGCCTTTGCGGCGTCGGCGGCAAGTTTGGCCTTCTTCATAGGGTTCTTCTCGTTCTTCGCGGCTTCGACAAGCGCTTTTTCTTTTGCTACGGCACCTTCACCGGCTTTCACGAGGTCGGCGGCCTCAAGGCCTTCGTCGGCGATGGAAGCGGAAAGGCTGAGCACGCTCTTGGCATCGACCTTCTCGCCTGCGCTTACCTTGCCGCAGAGGGACTGGAGATCGTCACCGCTCTCGATGACGGCGTTGGAAAGCCTGTAGACAGTGCTTGAATAGGAGTCGATCTCGGAGATACCGGTGCTCTTGGGATAGGAGCTGTTGGCATCCCTGAGGTTGGCGAGCCTCTGAAGGGAAGCGGCGAGGTCAGCGGCGCTCTGGGCGGAGGCGCACACGAATGCGAGCATTGCAGCTGCGACTAAAAGGACTTTTTTCATAATTTATTGGGTTTAAATGGTGGATTATTCGCCTTCCGCCTCGGCTACTGCCTTGAAGTAGCGGTAGCTGGAGACTTTGAGTTCGCCGACGGCCTGCTCGTCGCAGACGACGGTGCCGGCAGGGTGATTCTGCATACCGGAAAGGGTGCAGTAGTGGGAGATGGGGCCTTCGACCGCGTCCTTGATGGCGCGCGCCTTCTTGCCACCGAAAGCGAGGATCACGACCTCCTTGGCGGAGAGCACGGTCGCAACGCCGACGGACATCGCCTGGGCGGGCACCTGCTTCCAGTCGCCGCCAAAGAAGCGGGAGTTGACTTCGCGGGTGTCGCGGGTGAGCGTCACGACGCGGGTCCTCGACGAGAGCGAGGAGAAGGGCTCGTTGAAGGCGATGTGGCCGTCTTCGCCGACGCCGCCGAGGAAGAGGTCGAATCCTTCGGCCTTCACGATGGCCTCTTCATACTGCTTGCACTCGAGCACGGGGTCGGGAGCGTTGCCGTTGAGGATGTGGATATTCTCAGCGGGCTCGTCGATGTGGTCGAAGAGGTATTTGTGCATAAAGGAATGGTAGCTCTCGGGGTGATCCTCCGGAAGGCCTACATATTCGTCCATATTGAACGAAATCACGTTCTTGAAGGAGACCTCGCCTGCCTTGACCATACGGATGAGCTCGGCGTAGGTCTCGATGGGGGTGGAGCCGGTGCACAGGCCGATGACGAAAGGCTTGTCGGATACGGCGGCTTTTTCATTTATCCTTCTTGCGATGTAACGGGCGGCCCAGACGGAGCCTTCCGCGGGGGTGTCTTTGATGATGACTTTCATATTAACAGAGTTTCAAAAATACTTCAATTGCTTGATATTCAGCCATACCCAGCTCGTCGTAGAGCTTGGCGGTGTTCTGCGTGCGCTCTTCGGCCCTCTGCCAGAACTCGCGGGGATCGTCGCCCGGGAACGGGACGATGTCCTTCTGCGACAGGTGGCGGAAGATCGAGTGGCGCTTCTTTATCATCTCGTCCGGAGACAGCGGGACTGCCATATCCACGCGGCCGAGCTCCCACTCCATCCAGGCGCCGCGGTAGAGCCAGACGTGGGTGTCGGCAAGCCACTTGCAGCCCTCCTCGCGAAGCTGGTCGAGGGCTTCGAGAGCGGCCTCGGTGCAGACGCGGTGGGTCCCGTGGGGATCCGCGAGGTCGCCGGCCATAAATATCATATCCGGCTTCAGGTCGGTGACGAGCTTCTTGATGATATCCACGTCGGCCTGGCTGCGCGGCAGCTTCTTCACTCCGCCGCTCTCATAGAACGGGAGGTTGAGGAAGTGGACGTTCGTATTGTCGTTGAGCCCGAAGGAACGGACGGCTCCGCGGGCTTCGCTGCGGCGGATGGCGGCCTTCAGTTCGAGAAGGGCGCGCGGCTCCGGCTCGCCGGGAATCTTGGAATCGACCAGCGCCTTGACCTCGTCGAACTTGTCGGCGAAACCGAGCTGGAAGGCGCAGTCCATATGCTGGAGGACCACGTCGTCGTGGACTGCCACGTTGCCGGAGGTCTCATACGCGACGTGGACGTCGTGGCCCTGGGAGACAAGGCGGATGAACGTGCCGCCCATCGAGATGACGTCGTCGTCCGGATGGGGCGAGAATATAAGCACAGTCTTCGGGAACGGCTTGGCAGGGACCGGGCGCGTGCTGTCGTCGGCATTGGGCTTGCCCCCGGGCCAGCCGGTGATTGTGTGCTGGAGGTCGTTGAAGACCTCGATGTTGATCTTGTCGAAGGGGCCGTATTTCTCGATAACCTCGCCGAGGTTGTTCTCCAGATAATCTTTCTCAGTGAGCTTGAGGATAGGCTTGCCGACCTTCTGGCAAAGCCACACGACGGCGCCGCGGATGAACTTCTTGGACCATTCGCAGGGGCCGACGAGCCAGGGGGCCACTATCCTTGTCAGGAGGCAGGCCGCGGTGGCGTCGACATAGAATGAAATGTCGTCGTGACTCTGCAGGAACGAGGCGGGAATGGCCTCCGAAGGCTCGCCCTCGACGACTGCGCGGACAGCCTCCGCCTTGCCTTCGCCCCAGGCCATAAGGATGATCTTCTTCGCGGAGAGCATCGTGCTGATGCCTATGGTGATGGCTGCGGCGGGAGTAGCGGCCATATCGCCGTTGAAATTGCGGGCCTGGCGCTTGCGGGACTTGTAGGACAGGCGGACTGTCCTGGTCCTGCTGTTGGCCCTGGTGCCGGCCTCGTTGAAGCCCACCTGCCCCTGCTCGCCAACTCCTATCACGAGGAGGTCGAGATTGCGGGCGACGGTGTCGAACCTGGCGCAGTAGGCAGAAACCTTATCCTGCGGCACAGAGCCGTCGGGGATGAAGATGTTCTCCGCCGGAATGTCGACCTTGTCGAGAAGGGACTCGTGGAGCCTGAAGTTGCGGCTCTGGCGGTCGTTGACGGAGCTGGGATAGTACTCGTCGATGGAAACTATCACGACATTCTTGAACGACACCTTGCCGGCTTCGTATCTGCGCGCCAGCTCGTTGTAGAGCGAGCGCGGAGTCGAGCCCGTGGTGAGCCCTAGGCGGAAAACGCGGTCGCCGGCGGAGTTGATCGCGTCGGTGATGATGTCGGCGATTGCGTAGCTCGCCTGCCTCGATTCGTCGTAGATTTTCGCTTTGATCCTTTCAAAGCCGTGGAGAATTCCGTCGGGCAGCCCTTCCTCGATGAGCCCCCCGTCCTTCGGTAAAGTGAAATGCTTCATCTGTAGAAATCCGTAGTTCCGAACTACAAATATAAAAAAAATCAAGGAGATTCTCTCGCTATCGCTCGGAATGACAAAAATGAAGCGGAGTCGGCACTTCGTTTTTGGAACATGCCACCCTCGGCTTAGAGGGAGGGGCCCATTGAAAATGGGAGGGACGAGGTTTCGAAAGAAACCGAAGTGTGGAAAAAATGAAGTGCCGCGCAGCGACAAAAGTGGTTAGAACTGGAAGTATATGAACGACTGGAGGTCGGCGGTGATGAACTGGTAGCAGATGAAGATGGCGAGGAGGACGGCGAGGGCCATCGCCGGGAGGGGGAGCTTGGCGAACCAGATGCGGTAGCGGCGCTTGAAGCGCTCGGGGAGCCAGTGGATGACGAGGCCGAAGACTATGAGGAGGAAGACGGCGCGGTACTCCCAAAGCATCGCGGGGACCTTGGAGAGGTCCCAGGCCGAGCCGATCTGGTTGACCATATTGCGGGCCGTCGCCCAGGCGGTCTCGTTGGCCTCGGCGGGGTCGAGGTTGGAGCCGCTGCGGAAGAAAAGGCGGGTGAAGGTGATGAACACGAAGGTCTGGAAGACGGCCCAGGCCGTGTCAAGCCATTTGAACTCCCATTTGGCGCCGGTGGCGTGATAGACGGCGTGGACGACCGCGCCTGCGAGAGTCACGCACATCCACACGAAGAAGAGGTTCCAGGCGGGCGCAGGGGCGAAGCGGGCCAGCAGCCACAGCACGAGCGTCACGAAAGCCGCGACGCCGGCCCTGACGTAGACGTTCCAGCTCTTCCAGAACTTGTAGATGATCATTCCTATGCCGTTGAGGCCGCCCCAGATCATAAAGTTCCAGCTCGCGCCGTGCCAGAGGCCGCCGAGGAGCATAGTGTTCATCGAGTTGATGTTGGTGACGATCTTGCGGCGGGCGTCCGGCTTGACGATGGCC
This sequence comes from Bacteroidales bacterium, assembly GCA_017553405.1. GTDB lineage: Bacteria > Bacteroidota > Bacteroidia > Bacteroidales > UBA932 > Cryptobacteroides. The sequence goes on along the minus strand of JAFZME010000088.1, from coordinate 17,022 downwards.
CATATGCCGAGAGCGACGGCGATGACGACTACGGCGCCGGCCACCCAGATGCTCTTGGAAAGGAATATCGCGATGAGCGCGATGCTGCAGATGCATATCCAGGTGCCGGGAGTGGCGTTGCGGTTGCCGCCGAGGGGGATGTAGAGGTAGTCCTTGAGCCAGTTGGACAGCGACATATGCCACCGCTTCCAGAACTCGCCGGCGTTGCGGGCCTTATAGGGAGAATTGAAGTTCTTGGGCAGGTAGAATCCCATCAGGAGCGCCACGCCTATCGCTATGTCGGTGTAGCCCGAGAAGTCGGCATAGACCTGAAGGGAATAGCCGAAGAGCGCCATAAGGTTCTCGAATCCACTGAACATCAGCGGGTTCTCGAACACCCTGTCGCAGAAATTGACCGCGATGTAGTCGGACAGGATGAGCTTTTTGGCAAGGCCGTTGAGAATCCAGAAGACGGCGATGCCGAACCAGTTGCGGCTGAGCGAATAGGGCTTGTGGAGCTGGCTGATGAACTCGGAAGCACGGACGATGGGGCCGGCCACCAGCTGAGGGAAGAACGTGAGATAGAACCCGAAATCCAGGAAGTTCTGCACCGGCTCTATCTTTCCCTTGCGGACGTCGACGATGTAACTGATGGCCTGGAAGGTGAAGAACGAAATACCCACCGGGAGGAATATGCTCCAGACGTCGAAACCGCCCGAAACGGAGAAGCCGTTGCCCATGAAGGCGAATATGTCGAAGACTTCGAAGGAAGTCCCGAACAGGCCGTTGACGAGGTCGGTCAGGAAATACGCATATTTGAAATACGCCAGTATGGAGAGGTCAACCGCCACTCCGCATATCATAAGGGTCTTCTTCGCACGGTCGCTCCCGAGACGAGGCATCAGCCTCGCTGCGAAGTAGTTGAAAACCACCGTAAACAGCAGCAGGATGACGAACAGGCCGCTGGTCTTGTAGTAGAAGAAAATGCTGGAGGCGAAAAGGAAGGTGTTCCTCAGCAGCACCTTCGAGTGCAGCAGGCTGAAGACCGCGAACACAAGGGCGAAGAACGCCCAGAAATAGAACTGGGTGAACAGCAGCGGGTGGGCCTGGTCGAAGGAGAACAGGTCCTTGAAAAACTGCAGTATGACTTCGCCTGCCGTCATTTTATATAGTCCATATAGACATCCATCAGGGCATTGAACATAAGGTCGCCGAGAAGGTCATAGCCCTCGGTCGTGAAATGGACCTTGTCGCCCCTCACGAGGGAATGCTCCTCCCACATACGGACCGAGCCCATACCGCCCATTATGTCGTAAAGGTCCCAGAAACCGGACTTGTACTCCTTGGCGAGGGAACGGAACGCCTCCTCGACATCGCCGGAGAAGCGGTTGGGCTCCTTGCCTTTGTAGTAGCTGTCGTTGTTGGAAGTGAAGAGGATGGCGCAGTGCGGATTGGCCTTGCGCACCTTCGCCACGAGCTTGCGATAATTGGCGATGAATACGCCGGGATCGAATTCGGTCCCCTGGATGTCGTTGATGCCGATGGAGAAGATGACGAGGTCGGGGTTGAGCAGGGCGAAGTCGCGCTCGAAATCGCGGCACTTAAGGTAGGACCACGTGCTGGCGCCGTTGACGCCGATCCCGCTGACGGTCACTCCCTCGGCAGGCGTGTCGAGGAAAAGTCCCGTGAGGGAGAAACTGCCCGGAAAGCCCTTGAAGCCAAGCCTTATGTACTCCGTGTAGTGGGGAAGTTCGAAATGCCAGCGGGTGCCGTCGTAAAAGCCCTTGAGGGTGTCCCTGTCCATAATGACGACAGGGTAGGTCTCGCCCGCTGTCGCGGTGCCGAGGACATCCACGCTGCGGAAAGTGAAGCGGGGCGACCACTCGCGCGGGTTGCGCTCGGTCAGGTCAATCAGGACCGTGGCGGAGGGGTCCGAGGTCGAGACCTCGATGCCGCTGGCGCCGAGAGGGATGGCCGGGTCGGGCTTGAGGCAGCGGGTGAAGGTCCAGGTGCCGGTCGCGGACGAGCAGTAGCTCATCGGAGTGTTGGTCCCCGCGGCGGCGAATGGGAACACAAGCCCGCGGCCGCCGTCGAGGCCGTAGCGCAGCGAAAGGAGGTTGCGGCGGAGCTGGTGGGTCCAGACGCCCGCCTGGACGTGGGAGCCGCCGATGTGGACGATGCGGAGGTCGCCGTAGCCGCGGCGCACCAGCGTGTCCATCTTGCCGAGGAAGGCGTCGAACTCCGCTCCCCTGCCGCCGGGGAACTGCACGACGTTCTTCGACACGTCAAAGAAACCGTAACGCGGAATCCTCCTGTGACGCAGCTGGGCAGAAAGGGCCGTCGAAAGCGCAAGGAAGAGTGTCAGTGCAAGAAGAGCCCTTCTCATTTGCGCATATAGCTTTCGACTCTCGCCTGGGGAAGCCCCTTGCGGAGGGTGTAGAAATCGTAATAGATCAGAAGTGAACGCGTGAGGGCGTCATCGACTATGTCGGAGCCCTTCGTCGTGAAATGGATATAATCCGGACCGGCATACGGAGGGCGGTGGGCCACCCAGCGGGCCATAGAGTTCTCGCCTCCCATCATATGGAAGATGTCCCAGAAAGCAGCGTCGTTTTCGAGCGCGGTCTTCCTGAGGGCCTCGACCATCTCCGGAAGGAGAGGCCAGGTCTGGATGCGCCCGTTGACGGAGCGGCCCATATCGGAAGGCCCGATGAAGATGATCTTCGCCTTCGGGGCCACCTCGTGGAAGTAGCGGATCTGCTCCGCTATCTTCTCGGTGTAGAGGTCGATGTTCTTCTGCGACTTGGTGACGGGCATATAGTTGCCGCCGAACTGAAGGATGATGATGCGGGTGCCGTCGAGGTCGAGGCCGCGGGTCATCGCAGTCTTGTCTATACGGGTGAATATCGTGCCCGAGCAGCCCCTGAGGGGGATGTTGTCCACTGCCACGCCGGAGGCGCCGTCGGCATAGACGCCGTAGATCTCACAGCTGCCGCCAAGCGACAGGCTGGCTTTCTTGACCTCCTGGCCGAGGTCGAAGGTGACGAGGGCGGCACCGAGGGTGTCCTTCGACAGCACTACGGGCTCGGGACGGAGGGTGTCGGCCTTCACCGACACTTTGAACCCCTCGCCGAAACGCCCGGCAAGGACGGACACCCTGGAGAACGTCATCGCGAGAGGCTTGACGGTAGAGGCGGACGACACCTTCATCGTGACCGTGCCGGGGCCGTAGAGGTTGGTGAGCTGGGCCATAGGGCCGTAGCGCGTATGAGGGGCGCGCACGGTCGTGGAGTCGCCGTACATCGTGTAGTGGACCATCCCGCCGGAATACGAGGCGTTGACCGAGGAAGAAGGCACGTTGGACAGCGCCGGGAACATTCCCGTGCCGGTGCCGCCGAAACGCTCCTGCAGCCCCTGCCTCAACACGCTGGAGATGCGGTCCATCTCCAGCTGGGAGTCGCCGTAGTGCTTGATCCTGTAGAGCTTGCCCTCTTCCGACGCGGTCTCGAAATCGGCGAACACTTCGTCGAAGAAACGGTAGTCGTTGCCGGGCAGGTGGATCCTGTCGGCGTTCTCCGTGAAAAATTTCTTGTAGAAAGAGAGCGTGTCATCGACGGCATCCATAGTGAAGCTGCCGTCGATGGCACGGACAAGTGAATCCACGTCGATCTTGCTTTCATTCGAGCCCTCCATCGCACGCCTGAGCGATGCGAATTTCAGCCGTATGTCCCCGACCTCAACGCCGTCCGCCGGGAAAAGCACCCAGCCGATGCAGAAGAGGAAGAGGACACTGCAAATGAAGAGCAGGACCTTCCAGGCTTTCATCAGTGAAGCATTACGGTGAGGCCGGCCATCACGATGGAGACCATACTCATCAGTTTGATGAGGATGTTGAGCGAAGGACCGGAGGTGTCTTTGAACGGATCACCGACGGTGTCGCCGACGACGGTCGCGTGGTGGTTGACGGAGCCCTTGCCGCCGAAGTGGCCTTCCTCGACGTACTTCTTCGCGTTGTCCCAGGCGCCGCCCGAGTTGGCGAGGAAGATTGCGAGGACGAAGCCAGCACCGAGGCCGCCTGCAAGGAGGCCGATGACGCCCGCAGGGCCGAGGATGACGCCGACGAGCATCGGGACTATGATGGCGAGGAGCGACGGGAATATCATCTCGTGCTGGGCCGCCTTGGTCGAGATGCGGACGCAGCTGGTGTAGTCGGGACGCTGCTTGCCTTCGAGGATGCCGGCGATCTCACGGAACTGGCGGCGAACCTCGATGACCATCTTCTGGGCCGCGCGGCCGACCGCGTTCATTGTGAGACCGCAGAAGAGGAATGCCATCATCGCGCCGATGAAGATGCCCACGAGGACCATCGGGTTCATAAGCGTGATGTCGTAGTAGTTGACGATGTCGGTGATGGAGGCCTCAACGGTGTTGACCGCATTGCCGCCGACCTCGATGACGTTCTTGCCGATGTGGCCGAGGCCGATCTTGATCTCCTCGATGTAGGAGGCGAGGAGGGCGAGGGCCGTCAGGGCGGCGGAGCCGATGGCGAAGCCCTTGCCGGTCGCAGCCGTCGTGTTGCCAAGGGCGTCGAGGATGTCGGTCTTCTCACGGACGGAAGGATCGAGCTCGGACATCTGGGCGTTGCCGCCGGCGTTGTCAGCGATGGGGCCGTAGGCGTCGGTCGCAAGGGTGATGCCGAGGGTTGACAGCATACCGACCGCGGCGATGGAAATGCCGTAGAGGCCGAAGCTGAGCGTCTCCGTGGAGAACACGAAATCGGCCGCAAAGCCGTAGGCGAGAAGGATTGCTACCGCAATAGTCACGACGGGGATGGCGGTCGAGATCATACCGAGGCCGACACCTCCGATGATGATGGTTGCAGGGCCGGTCTGGGAGCTCTCGGCGAGCTTCTGCGTGGGCTTATAGGAATGCGAAGTGTAGAATTCGATCACCTTTCCGATGATGACGCCGGCGAGAAGGCCGGAAATCACGGAGAGGGAGAGCTTCCACCAGTTGGGGAATCCGAGGACATAGAAGACACCGAATGAGAGGAGGGCGATGAGAATCGCGCTCAGGTTGGTGCCGCGGCTCAGGGAGCCGAGAAGGTCCTTCAGGGAAGCGCCTTCCTTGGTGCGGACGACGTAGATGCCGACGATGGAAAGGATGACGCCGATCGCGGCGATCATCATAGGGGCGAAAATCGCCCTCATCTGGACTTCGACGCCTTGCGAGAAGAAGGCGGAAGCGCCGAGGGCCATCGTCGCGAGGACGGAGCCGCAGTAGGATTCGTAGAGGTCGGCGCCCATACCGGCGACGTCGCCTACGTTGTCGCCTACGTTGTCGGCGATGGTCGCGGGGTTGCGGGGATCGTCTTCAGGGATGTCCTGCTCGACTTTGCCGACGATGTCGGCGCCCACGTCTGCGGCCTTGGTGTAGATACCGCCGCCGACACGGGCGAAGAGCGCCTGCGTGGAAGCACCCATACCGAAGGTCAGCATCGTGGTGGTGATGACCACGAGAGTCTGGGCGTCGGACGCTTCGTGGACGAAGGTCTTCAGGATAATCCACCAGATGGAGATGTCGAGAAGGCCGAGGCCGACCACAGTGAGACCCATAACGGCGCCGCTGCGGAACGCTATCTTAAGGCCGCTGTTGAGCGAGCGCATTGTCGCGTTGGCGGTGCGGGCGGAGGCGTAGGTCGCGGTCTTCATACCGACGAAACCGGCAAGGCCGCTGAAGAAACCGCCGGTCAGGAAAGCGAACGGAACCCAGGGGTTCTGCACGCCGAAGCCGTAGGCCAGGACGGCGAACAGGACCGCCAGGACCGCGAACACGATCACGACGACCTTGTACTGCTGCTTGAGGTAGGCCATTGCGCCCTCGCGGACGTACTGGGCTATCTCCTTCATCGTCACGTTGCCCTCGCTCTCCTTCATCATCTGACGGAAGAAGATCCAGGCAAACAGGAGCGCCACTACCGACGCCGCAGGAACCGCATAGAACAAAATATTAAGATTCATAACGATTGAATTTTGAAATCTTTGCTATAAGTTTACAAAGATACTGTTTTTCTATGAAAAAAAAATCCCCATAGATTTCTCTACGGGGATTTCCTGAAGGAATGAAGGCTTATTCAGCCTTGGGCTCTGCGGGAGCTTCCTCGGCAGGGGCCTCGGCCACGGGTGCTTCGGGAGCCTCGACTGCGGGAGCCTCGGCTGCAGGAGCGGCCTTCTTCGCACGGCTGCGGCGGGTGGCCTTCTTCGCCTGCTTTTCAGCGGAAGCGAGGGCCGCCTCGTTGAAGTCGACGAACTCGATGAGCGCCATCTCGGCTGCGTCACCCTTGCGGAAACCGGTGTGGAGGATACGGAGGTATCCGCCGGGACGGTCGGCAATGGCGGGAGCTATCGTGCGGAAAAGTTCGGCGGTTGCCTTCTTGTCCTTGAGGTAGCTGAAAACGACGCGGCGAGAGTGGGTGGAATCGTCCTTTGATTTGGTGATGAGCGGCTCGACATAGGGCTTGAGGGCCTTTGCCTTGGCAACGGTGGTCTGGATCCTCTTGTGGAGGATAAGGGAGCACGCGAGGTTGGCAAGCAGGGCCTTGCGGTGACCGCTCTGGCGTCCAAGATGATTGACTGCTTTATTGTGTCTCATTGCTATACGTTCTTTTTCTTGGGTTCAATATTGTACTTGGTAACATCCATCCCGAATGAGAGCTTCATCTTCTCGACGAGAAGGTCGATCTCGCCCAGGGACTTGCGGCCGAAGTTGCGGAACTTCATAAGTTCGTTCCTGGAGTAGGACACAAGGTCGGCGAAAGTGTCGATGTCGGCTGCCTTGAGGCAGTTGAAAGCCCTGACGGAAAGGCCCATATCGGAGAGCTTGGTGAGGAGGAGATGTCTCATCCTCAGCGACTCTTCGTCAAGATCCTTGCTGTCGTGCGACACGGCCTCGTCAACGGCGAGCTTCTTGTCGTCGGTGAAGAGCTTGAAGTGATAGATAAGGATCGAAGCGGCCTCCTGAAGGGCGGCGTTCGGGGTGATGCTGCCGTCGGTCACGATTTCGAGATTGAGCTTCTCGTAGTCGGTCTTCTGCTCGACACGCCAGTTCTCATAGGACCAGTTGACCTTCTTGATGGGGGTGTAGATGGCGTCCACGGGGATGGTCCCGATGGGCGTGTTCTCTTCCCTCATCTCCTCGGCGGGGACGAAGCCGCGGCCTTTGGTGATGGCGATGCTGATCTCGAGTTTGACTGAAGGCTCGAGCGAGCAGATGTGCTGGCCGGGATTCAACACCTTGAAAGAAGACAATCCTTCAGAGATATCCTCGGCGGTAAACTCCTGTTTGCCGCTGATGGTGATGTTGGCCATCTCGGAGTCGACGCCTTCGACCATCCTCTTGAAACGGACCTGCTTGAGGTTGAGGATGATTTCGGGCATAGCCTCGATCACACCAGGGATGGTTGCGAACTCCTGGTCCACACCGCTGATCCTGATGGAGGAGATGGCATAGCCTTCCAGAGATGCAAGGAGGATGCGGCGGAGGGCGTTGCCGATGGTCTGTGCGTATCCGGGCTCAAGCGGCCTGAATTCGAAACGGCCAACGGTATCCGTGCCTTCGAGCATAATTACCTTGTCCGGTTTTTGAAATGCTAAGATTGCCATAATAGTTCTTTGTTAAGGTGTTAATCTTACTTGGAGTAAAGGTCGACGATGAGCTGCTCGTTGATGTTCTCGGGAACTTCCTCGCGGACGGGGACGTTGAGATACTTTCCGGTGAGCGTGTTGGCGTCGAACTCGAGCCAGGAATACTTCCTGCCGGCTGCGACGCTCTCCTGAATGACCTCAAGGCTGCGGGAGCGCTCCCTGACGGAGACGGTGTCGCCTGCCTTGACCTGAGCCGAGGGGACGTTGCAGATGTTGCCGTTGAGGCGGATGTGACGATGGAGGACGAGCTGACGGGCAGCGGGCCTGGTGGGAGCGATGCCGAGGCGATAGACGATGTTGTCAAGCCTGGACTCGAGAAGGAGGACGAGGTTGACACCCGTCTGGCCCTTCATACGGGCAGCCTTCTCGTAGGTGTTGCGGAACTGGCGCTCGAGCACACCGTACATATACTTGACTTTCTGCTTCTCCTTGAGCTGGGTACCATACTCCTTGGTCTTCTTGCGCTTTGCAGCGAGACCGTGCTGTCCGGGAGGGGTGTTTCTCTTCTCGAAATACTTGTCAGGGCCGTAGATGGGCTCGCCGAACTTGCGCGCTATGCGGGTCTTGGGACCGGTATATCTTGCCATAGTAATCTACTGATTTTAAAATTAAACTTTACGACGGCCTTTCGGTCTGCATCCGTTATGGGGCATAGGGGTCACGTCGATGATCTCGGTGACGGTGATACCCATATTGTTGATGGTCCTGATGGCGGACTCACGTCCGGAACCGGGGCCCTTGACATACACCTTCACCTTGCGGAGACCTGCGTCGAACGCTGTCTTGGAAGCGTCCTCGGCTGCCATCTGGGCGGCGTAGGGGGTGTTTTTCTTGGAGCCTCTGAAGCCGCACTTACCTGCGGACGACCAGCTGATAACCTGGCCTTCCGAGTTGGCGAGAGAGACGATAACGTTGTTGAAGGTCGATGAAATATGGGCCTGGCCATAAGCGTCAACCTTGACAACTCTTTTCTTGGTGGTTGTTGTTTTCTTTGCCATAATTCATCAGAGGTTATTTGGTCGCTTTCTTCTTGTTGGCGACGGTCTTCTTCTTACCCTTGCGGGTACGGGCGTTGTTCTTGGTGCTCTGACCGCGCACGGGGAGGCCGATACGGTGGCGGATTCCGCGATAGCAACCGATGTCCATAAGGCGCTTGATGTCCATCTGGACGGTTGAACGGAGTTCACCTTCGATCTTGTACTCCTCGTTGATGATGTTACGGATTGCCGCAACCTGCTCGTCGTTCCAGTCACCTACCTTGATGCCACGGTCAATACCGCAATCATCGAGGATCTTACGGGCTGAACTGCGACCGATTCCGAAGATATAGGTAAGACCTATCTCTCCTCTTTTGTTGTTGGGTAAATCAACACCGGCTATTCTTGCCATAGTTCTATACTTGGTTTATTGGTTACACTGGATATTATCCCTGACGCATTTTGAACTTGGGGTTCTTCTTGCAGATCACGTAGAGGCGGCCTTTGCGCCTGACGATCTTGCAGTCTTCACTGCGCTTCTTGATGGATGTCTTGACTTTCATCTTGATGGAATTTTTATTTGTATCTGAAAGAAATTCTGCCCTTGGTAAGATCGTAAGGTGAAATTTCGACCTTTACGCGGTCACCAAGAAGGATGTGGATGAAATTCATCCTCATCTTGCCTGAAATGTTGCACAGAAGGACGTGGCCGTTCTCAAGCTCAACCCTGAACATTGCGTTGGGAAGAGTCTCGATGACCGTACCGTCCTGCTCGATTGCTACCTGTTTTGACATTGGAATATCACTTTAAGATTACTGGATAGATTTCTTCTCGATATATTCGAAAGTGGAAAGCTGTTCGGCCCGGCCTTTACGGACTACGACCGTGAGCTCATAATGAGCGGCGTTGCGGTGATCCGAGGTGTGGACTGCCCAACCGTTTCTTGCAAGGTACACACCCCTTGCACCAGCGCAAATCATGGGTTCGATACAGATTACGAGGCCTTCGGGAAGACGAGTGCCGCGGCCGGGGCGCCCGTAATTGGGCACTCCAGGCTCCTCGTGCATTTTGGTCCCGAGGCCGTGGCCTTCAAGCTCACGGACGACGGAGAAACCGAAGGACTCCGCGTAAGACTGTACCGCGTAGCCGATGTCGCCGACACGGGCTCCGGCCACCGCAGCGTCGATACCTTTATAAAGGCTTTCCTTGGTGACGGCAAGAAGTTTTGCCGTTTCCGCGTCGACCTCCCCGACAGGGAAGGTGTAGGCGGAATCACCGTTGTAGCCTTTATAGAAGGTCCCGCAATCTACGGACACGATGTCGCCTTCCTTGAGGATGTAGTCCGACGGAAAACCGTGGACGACGACATCGTTGACCGAGATGCAGAGCGCTGACGGGAAGCCTTCGAAACCCTTGAAGGAAGGGACTGCGCCGTGGTCACGGATAAAGGTCTCGGCCACCCTGTCCAACTCTGCAGTTGTCACACCAGGGGCGACCAGCTTACCGACCTCTGCCAGTGTCTTTGACACCAGCTCTCCGTTGATCCGCAGGAGCTCTATCTCTTCTTCTGTCTTCGGCCTTACCATCTTTGCACTTCCGATTATATTCTTTTAACTACATTCCGGAGCGTCCGGTCAGACGGCCGGTCTTCATCAGACCGTCGTAGTGACGCATAAGGAGGTAGGTTTCAATCTGCTGCAGCGTGTCGAGGACGACACCGACAGTGATAAGGAGTGACGTACCGCCGTAGAAGCTCGCGAAGCGGTTGTTGACACCGAGCACCGTGGCAAATGCGGGGAGAATCGCTATAAGCGCCAGGAAGATGGAACCGGGGAGGGTGACTCTCGACATAATGTCGTCGAGGTACTCAACGGTCTTCTTGCCGGGCTTCACTCCGGGGATGAATCCTCCGTCTTTCTTCAGCTGCTCTGCCATCATATTGGGGTTGACCGTGACGGCGGTGTAGAAGTAGGTGAAGACGACGACGAGGATACCGAACGTAAGGTTGTACCAGATGCCCGTGTAGTTGGACATCGCGGCGGCGAAGCCACGGGTCGCGTCGAAGCGTGCGAAGAAGAGCGGGAACATCATCAGCGCCTGGGCGAAGATGATAGGCATAACGCCCGCCGCATTGATCTTCAGGGGGATGAACTGGCGGACACCGCCGTACTGGCGATTGCCGACAACCCTCTTTGCGTACTGGACGGGAACCCTGCGGACGGCCTGCACCAGAGCGATGGCAGCCACAAGGACGAAGAACCAGATCACGAGCTCGACGATGAGGATAAGCGGACCGCCGAGTCCGTTGCCGGTAAATTTCTGGCCGAACTCCGCGACGAGGGCGTAAGGCAGACGGGCCACGATACCTATCATAATAAGGAGAGAGATACCGTTGCCGATGCCGCGCTCCGTAATCCTTTCACCGAGCCACATAACGAACATTGAGCCGGCCATAAGGATTACCGTGGAGATCAGGTTGAAAGCGAATCCGCTCCAGGTGGCCGCGACTGCGTTGCGCGGGATCATACCGGTAACGTAGGCGGGGCCCTGGATGCAGAGGATGAGAATGGTCAGATAACGGGTAATCTGATTCATCTTCCTGCGGCCGCTCTCCCCTTCCATCTGCATTTTGCGGAACGAGGGGACAAAGATGCCGAGGAGCTGCACGACGATGGATGCCGAGATGTAGGGCATCACGCCGAGAGCGAAGATCGAAGCGTTGCCGAACGCACCGCCGGAGAACATATTGAGGAGGCCTACGAGACCTTCCTGTGTGCTGTTCTGCAGGTCGGCGAGACGTCCGGGATCAATGCCGGGGAGTACAATGAAGCACCCCAGACGATAGATCAGCACGAGGAGCATCGTGTAGCCGATCCTCGTGCGGAGCTCTTCGATCTTGTAGATGTTCTTTATTGTCTCTATGAACTTTCTCATCGCTATTCGATTACGATTGCTTTGCCTCCGGCCGCCTCGATCTTGGCGACGGCGGATGCTGAGAATTTGTTGGCCGTGATTTCAAGGGCGGCGGTGATCTCACCGTTGCCGAGAATCTTCACGAGGTCGTTCTTTGAAGCGAGGCCTGCGGCGACGATGGCTTCAAGGTCGATGGCCTTGAGACCGGTCTTCTCGGAAAGAGCCTGGAGGGCGGAGACATTGACTGCCTGGTATTCTACCCTGGTGGGATTCTTGAAGCCAAACTTGGGAAGCCTTCTCTGAAGGGGCATCTGGCCGCCTTCGAAGCCGATCTTGTGGGAGTAGCCGGAACGGGACTGTGCGCCCTTGGTACCACGGGTGGCGGTGCCGCCTTTGCCGGAACCCTGTCCGCGGCCAACCCTCTTGGTGTTGTGGGTTGCACCCTTTGCAGGTGCGATGTTTTCAAGTTTCATCTTCAATTCCTCCTTAGTCAATTTCTTCAACCTTTACGAGGTGGTGAACCTTCTCGAGCTTGCCGAGAACTATGGGGGTCTTCTCTACCTCGACTGTGTGATTCATTCTGCGGACGCCAAGGGTACGGAGACTTGTTATCTGCTTCCTGGTCTCGCCATTGGTGCTGCGCACCTGGGTGATTCTAAGTTTTGCCATAATTGTGTCCTCCCTTATTATCCGTTGAATACTCTGCTCATAGGAATGCCCCTGAGGCCTGCCACGGTGTAGGCGTCCCTCATCTCGGTGAGAGCGGCGATGGTCGCTTTCACGAGGTTGTGGGGGTTGGCCGAACCCTTGGACTTCGCAAGGACGTTCTGGATGCCTGCGGACTCGAAAACGGCACGCATAGCACCACCTGCCTTGACACCGGTACCGGGAGCGGCGGGCTTCATAAATACGCGGGCGCCTCCGAAGTGGGCCTCCTGCTCGTGAGGGATGGTCGTGTTGATGACGGGAACCCTGACGAGGTTCTTCTTCGCATCTTCGACGCCCTTGGCGATGGCGGCGGTGACTTCATTGGCTTTGCCGAGACCGTAGCCTACGACACCGTTTTCATCACCAACGACAACGATGGCGGCGAAACGGAAGTGACGGCCACCCTTGGTCACCTTGGTGACCCTGTTGATGGCGACGAGCCTGTCCTTGAGCTCAAGGTCAGACGTCTTAACTCTTTTAACGTTTGAATTTGCCATAGTCTTTGTCTCTAGAATACGAGGCCGCCTTCACGGGCAGCGTCTGCCAAACTTTTAACTCTGCCGTGGAAAAGATAGCCTCCACGGTCGAAGGATACTGCGGTGATGCCGGCGGCGAGTGCGCGCTCAGCGATAGCCTTGCCGACGATGGCGGCGGCTTCGCGGCCGTTCTTGCCCTTGCACTCCGCGGCGAGAGCCTTGTCGTTGGAAGCGGCGGCTACGAGGGTCTTGCCCTCGAGGTCGTTGACAACCTGGACGTAGATCTGCTTGTTGCTGCGGAAGACAACCATTCTGGGCCTTTCAGCTGTACCGTTGACCTTTTTGCGGATACGGTAGTGGATCCTTTTTCTTCTTTCTATTCTACTTAATGCCATAATTGTGTCCTCCTGTCATTATTTTGCCGAGGCGGTCTTACCGGCCTTGCGACGGAGATTCTCTCCGACGAACTTGATACCCTTGCCCTTATAAGGCTCAGGACGGCGGAATGAACGGATCTTGGCGGCCACCTGTCCGACGAGCTGCTTGTCGTTGCTCGTGAGAACGAGGATGGGGTTCTCGCCTTTCTTCACCTGGGGAGTCTCAGCAGTGACCTCCTTGGGGAGGAGGAGCTGGATGTCGTGCGAGTAGCCGAGAGACATCGTGACGAGCTGGCCCTGAACAGCCACTCTGTAGCCGACGCCCACAAACTCCTGCTTGATGGAGAAGCCTTCGGAGACACCGACCACCATATTGTGGACGAGAGCCCTGTAGAGGCCGTGCATCGAGCGGAAGCGGGGAAGATCGCTCGGGCGGGTGAACTTGATTTCATTTCCCTCTACGGTGACGGTGATATCGGGATCGACCTTCTGGGTCATCTCACCGCGAGGGCCTTTAACCTTCACCACGTTGCCGTCGAGGAGCTCTACGCTCACTCCGGCCGGAAGGTTTACAGGCAATTTACCGATTCGTGACATAATATCAGATTCTTTATTAATTAATATACGTAGCAGATAACCTCACCGCCGACGCCGAGCTCTTTGGCTTCCTTGTCGGTAATGACGCCCTTGGAGGTCGAGAGGATGGCGATGCCGAGTCCGTTGAGGACGCGGGGCATCGACTTCACGTCGACATACTTCCTCAGACCGGGAGAAGAAACGCGCACGATCGATTTGACGGCGGGGGTCTTCGTGACCGGGTGATACTTGAGGGCTATCTTGATGGTGTCGGAGGGTTCGCCTTCGACCACCTTGTAGCTGAGGATATAACCTTTATCGCAAAGGATCTTAGTGAGAGACACCTTCATATTGGAGGAAGGGATCTCGACGATTTTCTTACCGGCGAGGTAAGCGTTGCGGATTCTTGTCAGAAAGTCTGCAATTGGATCAGTCATTGTTTTGTCTTTTTGTGGACCGGCGCCCTGCGACGCCCGATATCCGATTGTTATAAAATTATCACCAGGAGGCCTTCTTAACGCCGGGGATGAGACCTGCGGAAGCCATCTCACGGAACTGGATACGGCTGAGGCCGAACTGCCTCATATATCCCTTGGGACGTCCGGTGAGAGAGCAGCGGTTGTGGAGACGCACGGGGCTGGCGTTCTTGGGAAGACGGTCGAGAGCAAGGTAGTCTCCGGCCTCTTTGAGGGCCTGCCTCTTGGCGGCGTACTTGGCAACCAGTTTCGCGCGTTTTACCTCGCGGGCTTTCATTGATTCTTTTGCCATAGCTGCTTATGCTTAATTGTTGTGCTTCTTGAAGGGAAGGCCGAACGCCTTGAGGAGAGCGTGGGCTTCCTCGTCGGTCTTCGCCGTGGTGACGAAGGTGATCTCGATGCCGTGGATACGGGGGTTCTTGTCGATCTCGACCTCAGGGAAGATGATCTGCTCCTTGATACCGAGGGTGTAGTTGCCCTGGCCGTCAAGCTTCTCGGCGATGCCGTTGAAGTCGCGGATACGAGGGAGAGAAACGCGGATGAGCCTCTCGAGGAACTCGTACATCCTGACGTCGCGGAGGGTGACCTTCGTGCCGATGGCCATACCTTTACGGAGCTTGAAGTTGGAGACGTCTTTGCGGGAAGAGGTGATGACTGCCTTCTGGCCGGCGATGATGGCGAGCTCAGCGGCTGCATCCTCGACGAGCTTGTGGTCCTGGGTGGCGTCGCCGACGCCCTCGTTGAGGGTGATCTTGACGAGGCGGGGGACCTGCATAACGGTCGTGTAGGAGAACTGCTTCATAAGAGCGGGAACGATCTCCTCTTTGTAGACCTTCTTCAGAGTGGGAACATATCCGGCGGGAAGTGCCTGGACTTCCGCTGCGGGCTTATTAGTCTTCTTTGCCATAATTACTTAATCTCCTCTCCTGTGGTTCTGGCGAAACGGATCTTCTTGCCGTCGACTTCCTTGTGGCCGACCTTCACGGCCTTGCCGGAAGCGTCCATAAGGTTGACGTTGGAAATGTGGATAGCCGCCTCACGCTTGATGATGCCGCCCTGGGGGTTCTTGCTGTTGGGCTTGGTGTGCCTGGAGACCATATTGACTCCCTCGACGATGACGCGATCCTTGTCGCGGAGGACCTCGAGGACCTTACCGGTCTTGCCCTTGTCGTTGCCGGCGTTGACAATAACGTTGTCGCCTTTCTTGATATTGAACTTTTTCATCTCTCTAATATATTAAAGGACTTCCGGTGCAAGCGAGACGATTTTCATATAGTTCTCGCGGAGCTCCCTGGCGACGGGGCCGAAGATACGGGTGCCGCGAAGCTCGCCGGCGTTGTTGAGAAGGACACAGGCATTGTCGTCGAAACGGATGTAAGATCCGTCGGGCCTGCGGATTTCCTTCTTGGTGCGGACTATGACAGCCTTGGTGACGGTGCCTTTCTTGGCATCGCTGCCGGGGATGGCGCTCTTGACGGTCACGACGATGTTGTCGCCGACAGTCGCATAACGATGGTGGGTACCGCCAAGCACGCGGATGCAGAGGACTTCCTTAGCACCGCTGTTGTCGGCCACCGATAAACGTGTTTCCTGCTGTATCATATTATTTGACTTTTTCTACGATTTCAACTAATCTCCACCTCTTTGTCTTGGACAGGGGGCGGGTCTCCATTATGCGGACGGTGTCGCCTTCATCGCACTCGTTCTTTTCGTCGGCAGCGACGAACTTGGTGGTCTTCTTGACGAACTTGCCGTACAGGGGGTGCTTCTCGTGGGTCTCGACGGCGACGACGATGGTCTTGTCCATCTTGTTGCTGACCACGATACCGACTCTTTCTTTACGAAGATTTCTTTCCATAATTCTAATTATTTCTGCTCATTTTCCTTTTCCGCGAGGATCGTGATCATACGGGCGATATCCCTGCGGGTCTTAGCGAACACGGAGGTGTCCTCCATCGGAGAGATGGCGTGCTGGAGCCTCATTGTGTCGAGCTCCTTCTTCTTGACGTCGATGAGATCCTTGAGATCGGCAACCGACATTTCACGTGCTTCTGAAACTTTCATTTCTCTTTCTCCTTATTAATTATTCTTCGACATAGTCCCTGCGGACGACGAATTTGGTCGCGACGGGGAGCTTCTGGGCGGCGAGGCGCATCGCTTCCTTGGCAACTGCCACGGGGACGCCTTCGGCTTCGAAGAGAATGCGGCCGGGGGTGACGGGGGCTACGAATCCCTGGGGATCACCTTTACCTTTACCCATACGGGTGTCGAGAGGCTTGGCGGTGAAAGGCTTCACGGGGAATATCCTGATCCAGATCTGACCTTCACGGTTCATCCGGCGGGAAATAGCCTGACGGGCCGCCTCAATCTGATGTGCAGTGACCCAGCAGTTTTCGAGGGTCTTGAGGCCGAAAGAACCGAATGCGAGCTGGTTGCCTCTGCCGGCGTTGCCCTTCATACGGTTTTTCTGTTCCCTTCTGTACTTTGTTCTTTTAGGCTGTAACATCGTTGTATTACTTTAAAAATATTTCCATTCTTCCCTAAATCATTGACTATCAGCTGGTTGGGCGCGCTGAGGCCATTTTTAGGGATTGCAAAGTTAGTAAAAAAGTTTTGATTTCAAATAATTTCTGAAAAATTTTTCAACTTTTTCGACACGAAAATTTAACGGTCAAACAACTGATTATCCGACCGTTATGTAAGAAGCGAAAAAATTTTTCCTTATATTTTCGACAAAGAGATTTCTCGACTTCGCTCGAAATGACAAAAGCGGAGTCGACACTTCGTTTTTGGAACGTGCCACCCTCGGCTTAGAGGGAGGGGCCCATTGAAAATG
>JAFZME010000087.1 GCA_017553405.1 Bacteroidales bacterium | reverse complement strand
CGGCTTCTTCCGCCGTAGAAACCGTGGGGATGATTACGGGAACACCCCCGGCCCGAAGGATGGCCTTTGAATATTTTTCAGACAAATAGTCGCTGCCAGTATCCTTATGGCCGCAACTGATGCCAACGACGGGCTTCCCGCAATTTCCGCAGGACAATGAAGCAAAAAGCATAAACGCAAAAATCAGGATACGTTTCATACCCGAAAGATAAGTTTTTTTTGAACTATTTTAGTTCGAAGGAGCCATTCCGCCGTTCGGGGCGTCATTCCGAGACTGCTGACGCCGGGGCGGCGTTAAATGCGGTATTCTTCCAGCCACTCGGCCGCATCCTTGCTGATGAGGTCCGGGGAGGCCGCGCCGGAGACGAACTCCGTGAGCGGGTTGCCGTGTGTGTCGGTCAGGATGCTGACTCGGTTGCCGGAGGCATCGGTCGTGTAGCCGCGGTAGAAGGCGCGGTGCTTCTGCCCGTCGTAGAAATGGTCGAGCTCGACCTTGTCGAAGCCGGGAGGCAGTATGGGATATCCTTGCACGTCATAGACGCCCTGCTTGCCCTCGCTCTCCACCTTGATTCCGTAGGCGCCGAATGACTTCGCGTCCACTTCGTCAAACGAACAGGGGATGATGCTGCGGCCCGTCTCGTCGACGACGCCCTTGAGCTCGGCTCCGCTCGAGGAGCGGACTTTGGCCTGATAATATGCCACGTTGTCGACGGTGTAATTCAAGTTGGCAAGTCCGTCGAAGACCGGCGGGAGGACGCTCTCGCCCTTCCCGTTCATAAGGCCTACCTGGCCGCCTTTCTCCATATACATAATCTTCTGCCCGGTCCCGTCCTCGAAGAATCTGACATCGGCGTACTCCTTGCCGTCCGTGACGTAATTGCCGTCGGCATCAGGCCGGTAGAGCTGCCAGGATGTCTCCTTGCCGTCGGTCTTGCCCAGGCCGATAATCATATTGGAAGGGCTGTCGGGATAGCAGAACGCGCGGTACTTGTCGTACTCCATCTTCTCCACCATTTTCCCGGTGACGGGGTCGATGATGCCGGTCTTGCCGTCCTTGGTGACCGTCGCCCCGTGCAGGCCGACTATGTTGATGCCTTCGCTGACGGGCTTGTAGACCCACTTGCCCTTGGCGCCGCCGCTTTTGATGCCGTACTTGGGATTGCCCTTGTTGTCATATTTGGCATAGACCGAATAATCCCCGGCCTTTCCGCACTCCACAGGGAGCGTTTTCCCCGCATTGACTGGCTTTACGTCCTTGAGCTTATAGTTGCTCGTACGGGTATATTTGGTGGCATTGGCACGGTAGGTATATCCCTGCTCACGGACGGCCTGCTTTTTGGCCCGGTTCTCCTGGACCTTTTCCCGTATCTTCTCAATGAGCCGGTCTATCCCGGCGAAAAGACCCTGTGCGAGCGCTGCTCCGAGATTGTAGCCCGCCTGCTCAAAACCATCGCCGGCATACGAAGCCTCGCTGACGGGATGCTGATAATCGCCCACCTGGCGCCCGGCCAGGGATTCCAGCTGTCGGAGCGCACTCTGGCCTTGTGCAGTGAACGCGCTCAGCACCAATATAAGGAGGATAAATATCTTTTTCATAGCATTACCGGTTTGGAACGAATTTTCCGAATTCCCGGCCCTCTGGGGTTCTCAGGTAGACATTGATATATCCCAACATATCATTGTCGTCCAGCCGGGGGGTGGCCATAAGCACCCAGTCGCCACGGTCGTAGATCCCGCCTTCGCGGGACACCTGCTTCGCCTGTGCGGCCGTCATCGGGACATATATGGCCGGAAGATCCAGGTCCTCGAAATATAGGGTAAGGGCCTTTTCTTCATTGTCATAGAATCCGATATAGAACCACTCCTCAAGACGGAGCCCCTTGCTGCGGCCATTGTACCACTCCTGCTGCTCCTCCTTCGTGCCCCAATAACCGCCCTGGCGGACCTGCTCCTCTATAATCGAATCAATGTAGTCCAAATAGGGATTCGGCCCAAGGTCGGTATAGTCGGATTTCCCAAGGACGAAGATCCCGCTGATCCACTCATTGCCCGGCTTGAAGATATATCCCAGATGCTTGTCTCCGAACGGACTGGCGTCCCCATAGAAAATATTGTCTCCGAAGACAATCCGTTCGCCCCTGGCGCACTTGATGAGGCCTTCGGAAAGCGGCAGGCAGAGAGTTTTTTCCATTTCGCTCAGCGGAAGCGGGCGGATTCTTTCCCCGCAGATGATGTCGCCGTATGCGCAGTTGGCCTCGGCGATAGTCACCTGGGAGTCCGCAACGCATAGATATGGCGTTATCCAGATGCCTTCCGAGACTGCACGGGCGACATCCTCGTGATCCGTTTCCGGCACGAAGAAATACGGCCCCGACCAGGGCAGCCCCTTCAGCGTGAAGAACAGGAAGCCGGTCACCGGGTCAAGGTAGGCCCAGTCGGAACGCATCGCGTCACCGTCCAACTTCGCGACGGTCTGCATCAGGAAGTCGGCATCCGACATCCCGGTCGGCTTGAGATATTTGCTCCGTTCGGGAATGGCCCGGACCGCTTCCGCCGCGGAGGCGTACCGGGTCGGGACCAGGAAGAACCCGTCGGGGCCGATGATGCCCCAGCGGCCGTCGATGCCGGCTGCGATGTGTTTCAGCCGACCTGTCGCAGTGCTGTAGATGAACTTGCCCTGCTCGAACATCAGAGGCGGGATGATGCCGCCGTCGAGGATGTCGTACAGGGCATCTTCGCAGTAAACTCCGAGACGGCCTTCCTTGGAGCGGATACAGAGCATCTCGCTCGTCGCGAAGGTCATTATGTCGAAGGGTGAAGGCGGGATGCACCAGGTGCGGGCCTCGTTGTCCCAGATGCCGGCGAGGCCGGTCGAATCGCGGAGTATGACATACTCCCGGGTCTGACCGCCGGGATAAGGGTTGACATACATGTCGGGCCCGTGCCAGAGGGGCGAATGCCTGATCACGTCGTGCTGCCCGGTAAAAATGCCCGGCAGGCTTTTCTGCGCCGCCGTCTGGAAGGCCGCTGCCATCATCATCAGCGCCGCCAGGAAAATGTAAAACAGCTTTTTCATTAATTATCCCTTAGAATCTGGACTGTCGCCCACACGGGCCGGTGGTCAGAGGCGGTGGCCACCTCGGGGACGTCGTCTTCTGTGACTATGCCGGAAGAGAGCAGTTCGACGCGTCTCTCCGCGCCGTTCTTTAAGACGAAAATGTAGTCGATGCATTTCCGGGGGGCATCGGCCGGATAGGTTAAATCTTCACCGCTGAGCTGAAGCCAGTTTTCACGGAACTTTGCGACGGTCGCGCCTGCCGGCTCGGCGTTCATATCGCCGACAAGGAAAACCGGT
>JAFZME010000086.1 GCA_017553405.1 Bacteroidales bacterium | reverse complement strand
TGTCATTTCGAGCGAAGTCCCCCCTGTCATTTCGAGCGAAGTCGAGAAATCTGAGCCAGCCCCCCGCCGTCGTAAGAGCGCAGCTTCGGCCCTGAGCCTGAAAGGCCTGATGGAGGAGCCGAAGGAAAAGGCCGAGGAAGAAAGCGCCGTCGCCGTTGCCGAGGACGCGGAAGCACCCTCCGACGAGGCCCTCAAGGACGGCTGGGCCGGGATGATCGACACGCTCACGGCAAAATATCCCCAGATGGTCCGCCTGAAAAACACGCTCACCGCTTCGGAGATTGTCGTCGGCGACAGCGAAGGAGCCAGGACCATAACTTTCGAAGTGGTCAATGACGCACAGAAATCGTGGCTGGAGGAGCGCCTGCTGAAGGAAATGGAGTCCATCATCCGCGAATCCCTTTCATATTCCAAGATCAATATTTACATATCCGTCACCCCCGAGGAGAAGAGAGAAAAAGTCCCCTATATGCCTGAAGAAAAGGCCAAGGACCTCATCGAGAAAAACAGCGAAGTCCGCGAATTCGTCTCCCAGCTCGGCCTCGACGTAAAATAGTCCGCAATGAAACTCTGGTGTAAGAACTTAGTCAAGAAATACGGCATCCGCACCGTCGTCAAAGGCGTATCGATGTCCGTCGAGCAGGGTGAGATCGTAGGTTTCCTCGGCCCCAACGGCGCCGGCAAGACGACCAGTTTCTATATGATCACCGGCCAGATAGTCCCCAACGACGGCCAGATTTTCCTCGACGACGAGGAGATCACCGGCCTCCCGATGTACAAGCGTTCGCAAAAAGGCATCGGCTATCTGCCGCAGGAGGCCTCCGTCTTCCGCAAGATGTCGGTCGAGGACAACATTATGTCCGTAATGGAGATGACGAGTATGACCAAGGCCGAGCGGACCGAGCGCCTCGAAAGGCTCATCGACGAGTTCAACCTCTCGAAAGTTCGTAAGTCCCTCGGCATCCAGCTCTCCGGTGGTGAGCGCCGCCGCTGCGAGATAGCCCGAGCTCTCGCCGTGGACCCGAAGTTCATCCTCCTCGACGAGCCCTTCGCCGGCGTCGACCCCATCGCCGTCGAGGACATCCAGTACATCATAGCCAAACTCAAATACCGCAATATCGGCGTCATCATCACCGACCACAACGTCGGCGAGACCCTCGCCATCACGGACCGCGCCTACCTCCTCTATGAGGGCACGATCCTTCAGGAGGGCACCCCCGAGCAGCTCGCCTCCGACGAGGACGTCCGCACCAAATACCTCGGCTCCGGCTTCGAACTCAAGCGCTCCAAATCCGTCGAGCGCGCCAAAGCCGAAGTCGAAGCCTCACTAAAAAAGTAACCAATGGCATCATTCCAAATTGAGGGTGGTCACACCCTGAGCGGGAGCATCACTCCGCAAGGCGCCAAGAACGAGGCGCTGGAAGTAATCAGCGCAGTACTTCTCACCAAGGAGGAAGTACGTATTTCCAATATTCCGGAGATTCTCGACGTCAAGAACCTCATAGGCCTTCTTGAAGGCATAGGAGTCAAGATCACGCGTCACGCCAAGGGCGACTACTCCTTCAAGGCCGACGACCTCGACGAGGAGTATCTCTCCACGAAGGATTTCGTGTCGCGCTGCGCCAAGCTTCGCGGCTCAGTGATGCTGGCCGGACCGCTTCTCGCCCGTTTCGGGAAAGTGTATTTCCCTAAGCCCGGGGGCGATAAGATCGGCCGCCGCAGGGTGGACACCCACATCATAGGTCTTCAGAACCTCGGAGCCGAGCTCGAGTACAACAAGGAGCGCCGCGCCTATTACCTCTTCCTTCCTGAAGGCCGCTGCCTGAAGGGGACCTATATGCTTCTCGACGAGGCCTCCGTGACCGGTACGGCCAACATCCTTATGGCCGCTTCCCTCGCCGAGGGCAAGACTGTCATCTACAACGCCGCCTGCGAGCCCTATATCCAGCAGTTGTCGAAGCTGCTGACGGCTATGGGCGCCGACATAGAGGGCATAGGCTCCAACCTCCTGACCATCAATGGCGTTGCCTCCCTCCACGGCGCATCCCACAAGGTCCTCCCGGATATGATCGAGGTCGGCTCCTTCATAGGAATGGCCGCCATCAACCAGAGCTCGATCACCATCAAGGACGTCTCCTACCGCAATCTCGGCATCATTCCCGAGGCCTTCAGGCGCATCGGCGTCCAGCTCGAGCAGCGCGGCGACGACATCTTCATCCCCGCCCAGGAAAGCTATGTCATCGAGTCCTTCCTCGACGGCTCCATTATGACCATCGCCGACGCCCCCTGGCCGGGCCTCACCCCCGACCTCCTCAGCGTCATCCTCGTGGTGGCAACCCAGTGCCGCGGCTCCGTGCTTATCCACCAGAAGATGTTCGAGAGCAGGCTCTTCTTCGTCGATAACCTCATCGATATGGGCGCCCAGATCATCCTGTGCGACCCCCACCGCGCCGTAGTCATAGGCCACGACCACAACTTCCGCCTGCGCGCCGGCAGGATGCTCTCCCCCGACATCAGGGCAGGTATCGCGATGCTCCTCGCCGCAATGTCCGCCAAGGGCACAAGCGTCATCGGCAACATCGACCAGATCGACCGCGGCTACGAAGACATCGACACCCGCCTCAACACCCTCGGTGCAGCGATAACCAGACTCTAGGATGTCGGAAGAGCTGGATCTGGTCAGGGACCTTGCCGTAATCCTGATTTCGGCAGGGGTTTTCACGATAATCTCCAAGGCGCTCAAGCAGCCGCTGGTGATCGGCTACATAATAGCCGGCTTCCTGATAGGTCCCCACTTCCACTTCTTCTTCAATATCACCAGCTCCGAGTCGGTCAGCCAGTGGTCCGAGATAGGACTTATCTTTATGATGTTCGGTCTCGGACTGGAGTTCAGCTTCAGAAAGCTTCTTAAAGTCGGAGCCGGAGCCCTCGTGACGGCAGGGGCCAAGGCAGCCGGCGTCTTCATCCTCGGCTATGTCTCAGGCCAGGCGCTCGGCTGGTCTGCGATGGAAAGCATATTCCTCGGAGGCCTGCTGTCGATGTCGTCGACCGCCGTGGTCATCAAGTCCTATGACGATATGGGACTCAAGGACAAGCCCTTCGCCGGCCTTGTCTTCGGGACTCTCGTCGTGGAGGACCTCATCGCCATCATCCTGATGGTGCTCCTCTCCACGATGGCTGTGTCCAACAAGTTCGAGGGCAAGGAAATGATGATCAACCTCGGCAAGCTGCTGTTCTTCCTGATTCTGTGGTTCCTCATCGGCATCTACCTCATCCCGTCCATCCTCAAGAAGACAAGGAAATACCTCAACGACGAGATCCTGCTCCTCGTGTCGGTCGGCCTTTGCTTCGGTATGGTCACTCTGGCGTCGGCAGTAGGCTTCTCCTCAGCACTCGGCGCCTTCGTGATGGGCTCCATTCTCGCCGAGACCATCGAAAGCGAGCACATCGAAAAGCTTATACACCCGATTAAGGACCTTTTCGGAGCCATCTTCTTCGTCTCCGTGGGTATGATGATAGCCCCGGCCGAGATTCTCGCCCACTGGGGGATAATACTCTTCCTCGTGGTGTTCGTCATCATTACCCATATCATATTCGTCGCGGCCGGGGCCATCCTGACGGGCAACGGCCTGGAGACAGGGGTCCGTTCGGGCTTCAGCCTGGCCCAGCTCGGAGAGTTCGGATTCATCCTGGCCGGCCTCGGCGTAAGCCTGGGGGTTATGAGGGATTTCACATATCCGGTGATTATCGCGGTGTCGGTGATCACGACCTTCACGACGCCGTATATGATAAAGCTGGGCGCGCCGTCCTATAAGTTCCTTGCCGCCAAACTTCCGGCCAGGTGGATCGAGCGTCTTGACACGCCGACCAAAAAGAAAAAGTCCGCCGCCGAGAGCAGCGTATGGAAAAAGCTGCTCACAAGCTATTTCGTCCGCATACTTCTTTACGGGGTGGTCATACTCGCTATTTTCATAGCTTCCAACCTGTATCTCGTCCCGTTCACAGAAAAGGTGTTCGCCTCCTGGAGCGAGACGCTGCGCGGCTCCTTCAACGCCATAGCGACCATCCTCATTATGTCGCCTTTCCTGTACGGACTCGGAGTCAACCGAGGCTCGATGGCCGAACATATTGCTGTCCTGAAGAAGACTCCTGCCAACAGTCTGCCGCTTCTGGGCCTGTTCATCGCCCGTATCTTTATCGTGACGGCAATCGTGACGGGCGTCATTTCCAGCTTCGTCGACCTGGCCGGCTGGAGCGTCCTTCTCATACTCGTTGCCGCAGCGGCGCTTATCATCGTTTCAAGGATTTATATCCAACGGTTCACGGCACTGGAAGGGCGCTTCCTCGCCAACCTCAATGAAAAGGAGACGCTGCAGCGTAAAAAAGCCCCGGTTGCCACGACCATCAACGAGAACCTGGCCGGATATGACGTCCACATTGAAGCGCTCGAACTCTCCCCCGACTCCTCCCTCGCCGGGAAGACGCTCCGCCAGGCCGACCTGCGCAAAAACAGCGGTGCCAACGTGGTGAAGATCCAGCGCGGCACCCACTCCTTCGTCATCCCCGGCGTCGACACCGTCCTCTATCCCGGCGACCGGATCATAGCCGTAGGCACGGCCGCACAGCTTGAAGACCTGAAATCCTTCCTGAAAGGGGCCGAACTGAAAGGAGAGGAAGAAAAGGATTTCAACGTGGTCAAGACCGAGCTCAGCGAGGCGTCCTTCCTCACAGGCAAGGCTCTCGGCTCACTGGATATGCGTTCACTTCACTGTATGATCGTGTCGGTCATCCGAGGCGAGGAGGTCATCACCAACCCCCGGCCCGACTTTGTTTTCTCCCCAGGCGACACCGTCTGGATCGCGGGCGAGACCGACTCACTTGACTGGCTCTCTTAAGTGGAGATTGCCTTCTGATTTTTCAAGATTCGACACCGCGACCTGGAGGCCGACTCCGGCGTCGATGTACTCGGACTGGGCCTGTAGCCAGGCTGTCTGGGCCATAAGGACCGTGTTGGTGTTGACCACGCCGGCTTCGAATCCGGCAGTGGCTGTCCTGAGATTCTCCTCGGCACTTTCGATGCTGCTACGCGTCATCTCAATCCTCTCGAGGGCCTCTTCGCAGAGCAGGCGGTTCTGCGTGACCTCAAGGGCGATCATCTCGCGGGCATCTTCAAGCTTGTCGCTGTAGAGAGTCGCCTCCGCCTTGGCTTTCTTGGTCTTATGGAGGGCCTCGGTGCCGTGGAATATAGGGACATTGACTACGACTCCGGCGCTGAAGCGGCCGCCCCAGCGATTTTGGAAGCCGTCCTTGAATGACGGGTTGGTGGCCACATAGTTGGCCTGGAGGGCCACCTGAGGGAGCATATCGGCACGGACTATGTCCGCCTTCTTCTTGTAGATTTTAGCCGCAAGGTCGAGACTCTTCGTCTCTGGACGGTCCGCATAGATCTGCTCCATATCCTTACCGGGGCCAATCTCGGCGACAGGGACCTCATCCAGCAGTTCATCGGCAAGGACTATATCGCTGTCCAAAGGAAGCCCTATCTTCTTGCATAGAAACATCTTGGACAGAACCAGGCCGTTTTTCGCCTTGGTCAGCAGCAGTCTGGCGTCGCCTGCCCTCACCTTGACCTGAAGCTCGTCGGACTTTGTGGAAATCCCGGCCGCGACCGACTTCTCCACATCCGTCTCCATCTGCTCAAGAAGGTCGACGTAGCTTTCAGCAAGACGCTTTCTGGCGGCGATGGAGACTATCTGCCAATAGGCCTGGTCCACATCGGTAAGAGTCTCGACATACTTCATCTCGTAGGTGCTGGCCGCAAGCTGCTCGGCCATCTTTGCAACCTGGTTGGAATAGATGATCTTGCCGCCGACAAACACCGGCTGGCGGATTGATACGACTACACCGAGGACATTTTTGATATTGAGGGTGAGGTCTTCCTCTATACTGCTGACCAGTAGGCCGACAGGGGTGGCGACATCGAAGGCCCGGACGTCCTGAATCACTTCCCCGAGAATCTGAAATGCCTCCTGCCACATCGGCGAATTGTTGTATTCGGCCGCCATCGCGGGGTTGGAGGCGATTGCCGCCATAAACTCCTGCATAAAGGATTCCACCCTGCTCTTGGCATTGTCCTGGGACTGCTTCAACCGGTCTACTGCGCTATGGAGATTGTCGGAAGACGACTTGGAGATGAGCTTGACGTCCTTGTCGTTCCACATATAGGTCCCCGTCAGGCTTATCGAGGGGAAGTAATTGGCAAGGGCGATCTTCCGGTCGTAGCCGGCCATCTTGAGCCTGGTCTGCTCCTCCTTCAGCTCACGGCTGGAGGACACGGCCATCTCGCGGCATTCGTCGAGGGTAAGCACCTGCTGGGCGGAAGCCGCTGCAGCCGACAGCACCGCCGCAGTGGTCAGGGCCACTACGATATAAAGGGACTTGGCGATAGACTAGATCGAAGCTATGTTCTTTTCGTTGAGAAGTTGCTTACCCTCGGCGGTGTAGGCATACTCGATGCGGTCGGCGTAGTGCTCCTCGACCTTGCCGCGGACTATCTTCGCGGTGGAGTTGACCATCTTGTTCTGGAGGGTGAACGCCTCGTCGCAGATGACGACCGCAGTCGGCAGCCAGCGCTCGGGGAACATCCCCTCGCGGGCGCCGCCCTTGCGGTAGGCATCTATCTCGGCCTGAATCTTCTCAAGCATCGCAACCTTGCCCTCACGTGTTTCGGGATCGAGGCCCTTGCCCTTGACGAATTCCTTCAGGGCATCCTTCTCGGGAACTATAAGGACGATGGTGTAGGGTTTCTGGTTGTTGTAGAGAATCACCTGGGAGATGAACTTCGAGCCGTCGGTCAGGCTGTCCTCGAAGCCTTCGGGGGAATATTTCTCTCCGTCGGAGGATATCAGCAGCGACTTGAAGCGGCCCACGACATAGAGGAAATCCTTGTCGAAGGGGCAGATGTAGCCCATATCGCCGGTGTGGAGCCAGCCGTCGACGATGGTGTCGGCAGTGGCCTTGGGGTTCTTCCAATAGCCGGCCATAACGTTCTCGCCGCGGATGACGATCTCGCCCTTGGTCCCGTCGGGGACCTCGTTGCCTTCGGCGTCGCAAATCTTGCAGTCCATAGGCCTCACTATGCGGCCGGAAGAGCCGAAGATGGCGTGGCCGGGCGCGTTGGAGCAGATGATCGGAGTCGCCTCGGAGAGGCCGTAGCCCTGGAACATCGGCATACCGACCGCGCAGAAGAAGCGCTGGAGCTCGATGTCGAGAAGGGCGCCGCCGCCCACGAAGAACTGCATCCTGCCGCCGAAATTCTCACGGACGGCCTTGAAGATGAGCTTGTCGAAGAGAGCGACGAGGGGCTTGCGCCACCAGGTGCCGCCGGTGCCGCGGTTGTAGTACTCTTTATTGTACTTTATGGCGTTGTTGAGGGCGAAATTGAAAAGTTTCTCCACCCTGGGGCCCTTGGCCTTGATGCCTGCCTCGATGTTCTTGCGGAAATTGCGGGCGAGGGCGGGGACGGAAAGCATCGCGGCCGGACGCGTCTCCTTGATGGCCGACGGGATGTTGCGAAGAGTCGCCTGGGGCGTTTTGCCGATAGGCACCGTTGCGATGGATCCGCCGTAGGACATCATCGTGTACATACCGGCCACGTGGGCGAAGCAGTGGTCGAGCGGAAGGATGATGAGCATCACCGCGCCGGCATCGATGCCGATGACGGAACGGGCCTGCTCGACGTTGGCCGTGTAGTTGCGGTGGGTGAGGAGGATGCCCTTGGGGTCGGCCGTCGTGCCGGAAGTGTAGCTGATGTTGGCGTAGTCGTCCGGGCCGACGGACTTGTAGCGGGCCACGAACTCCTCCCTGTGGGCCTGGAGGAACTCCTCGCCGGCCTTCTCGATGGCGGAGATGCGGATTTCCGAAGGCTGGAGCTCCGTGAGGTCGAAGGCGGTGTCGTCGAAAACGATTACCTTCTTCACCTCGGGGCACTCGGGGAGTATCTTGCGGATCTTGGGAAGCTGGTTCTGCGACACGAGGATCCACCTGGTGTCGGAATGGACGATGCGGAACACGAGGTCCGCTCCGTCGCCGAGGTTGACCGACAGCGGCACGTCGACGGCACCGGCATAAAGGGCGCCCATCTCGGCCAGCATCCACATAGAACGGCTTTCGGAAAGAAGGGCCACCTTGTCGCCCTTGGCGACGCCGAGGGACATCAGTCCCGCGCCGATCTTGTGGACTCTTTCGCGCGTCTGTGCGAAGGAAATCTCTTTCCACTCCCCGTCCATCTTCTCACGAAGATACGTCATCGGGGCGAATTCAGCCGTGTACTTTTCAATAAAATCAATAATGGTTATTCTCTCGCTCATATCGTTTTGGTGTTACCCGATTTTAGGCGTTGCCGTTGTCTGAAGGGAATAGGCCGAAGAGTTCGGCGTCGATGCGGTCCGTGATCTTCTGGAAATCCTCGGGACGGTTCTCGAACTTGATGTTGTCCACATCGATGATGAGGAGGCGGCTCGTGTAGGTCTCGATCCAGTCCTCATAGCGGCGGTTGAGGCCGGTGATGTAGTCGATACGGATGCTCTTCTCGTACTCACGGCCTCTCTTCTGGATCTGGGCGATGAGGTTGGGGATGGACGAACGGAGGTAAATCATCAGGTCCGGCGGATTGACCAGCGACATCATAAGGTCGAACAGATCCGAGTAGTTCTCGAAATCGCGGCTCGACATAAGGCCCATTGCGTGGAGGTTGGGGGCGAAGATGCGCGCATCCTCATAGATGGTCCTGTCCTGGATGATGACTTCCTTCTGCTTGGAGATGTCGACGACATCCTTGAAGCGCTTGTTGAGGAAGTAGACCTGGAGGTTGAACGACCAGCGCTCCATATCCTCATAGAAGTCTGCGAGGTAGGGGTTGAAATCGACCGATTCGAATTTCGGGGTCCAGCCGTAGTGGGCTGCGAGCATCTTGGTGAGCGTCGTCTTGCCGCTGCCGATGTTTCCTGCTATCGCGATGTGCATATCTGATATTTTTTAGAATAATCCATATAGTTGAGCGTCGATGCGGTCCGTGATCTTCTGGAAATCCTCCGGACGGGCCTTGAAGTCGAGTTCGTCGGCTTCGATGGTGAGGAGGGGGCCCTTGTAGCGGGAGATCCAGTCGTCGTAGCGGTCGTTGAGGCCTTTGAGATACTCGATGCTGATGGACTGCTCGTACTCCCTCCCCCTTTTCTGGATCTGGCCCACAAGGTGGGGGATGCTGCACTTGAGGTAGATCAGAAGATCCGGCGGGCGGACCATCTCCATCATAAGATGGAACAGGTCCATAAAGGTGTCGTAGTCGCGCCTCGTGAGGTTGCCAAGGGCGAAATTGTTGGCGACGAAAATCTCCACGCCCTCGGCGAGGGTGCGGTCCTGGATGATGACCTTGTCGGAGGACGCGATCTCGAGGACGTCGCGGAAGCGCTGCGTGAGGAAATAGGTCTCGAGGGCGAAGGACCAGCGCGGGATGTCCTTGTAGTAGTCTTCAAGGTAGGGGTTGAAGGTGACGGACTCGAACTTCGGAGTCCATCCATAGTGGTTCGAGAGCATCCCCGTGAGGGTTGTCTTGCCGCTTCCTATATTGCCCGCTACGCCGATGTGCATAATTATAATCCGTAGAAGACAAAAATAATCATTTGTTTTGAAAAGGACATAACTTTTTGAAGTTAATTGAAAATTTGGATCTCACAGGTTGAAAAACTCTCCAATTTATTTTATATTTGCAATTGCTTCCGGAGAGAAACCCGGCAGCAGAAGGCATTCATTGCTCTTTCCGTCGTGATAAATTCTGGTAAAATTTTGTGAGGAAAGGACTGTGAATTTCCTGCCTTGGTATGTATGACACCCGTATGGGCAATACATACAGGCTGGGTGATTCTACCGTTCAATCTATCACGTCAGGTTTACCAGAGCCTTTCACGACTAGGGAGGATGATAGTTCCCTAGCCTTTTTTATTATGTTTTTTCCCGCTTCCGGGGCGCTGGCGGTTAAACTGTATTCATTGTGCCACGCTTTATCATCTCAACCAAACGGCTGACACAATTCAACGGCATACGTATAGAGCCGGGAATGTCCGTCGATCTCGTCACTAATTCCTACGGCAACCCCGTCCTAAGTAATGGAGGGCAGGAAGTCGTCAATGCGTTTATGCGTATTTACGGTATTGATATCCGCCGTGCCGGCATTTTAAGTACGGCTTTTCTTGATGTTAAACAAATAGGATAAATATTATGAAAAAGAACATTGACAGAAAAACTATTGCCGGTCTTCTCGGCATTTTCTTCGGCTGGGCGGGCGCCCACAGGTTTTATCTCGGCAAGGTGTGGTCCGGATGCATTTTTTGCGCACTATATTTCTTTGCCTTGATTCATTATATTATAGATGGCACAATGCAGGGGATTATTTGGTCGCTGACGGCAATCGGAACCATTGACGGCATCAGATTCCTCGTTATGGACGAGACCAAGTTTTATGTTAAAGTGGACAAGACTGGCGCATCGCCAGCCCCGGCTCCGGAAGAGCAGCCTGTCCAGCCACAAATTCAACTGATACAAGAGAACTCATCCCCTGAAAATCAAGATCAGCCATCCTTGCAATCGGATTTGATTGACGAGAGAAAAAAAATGTTTTCATCTAAAGCCTGACTGGGCAATACTGAACAACTCGTATGAGCGAAAAAGATTTCAGTCTTTCCAAATCCTTTGACATTTTCCGGAAAAATTCTCTTGATGCACTTAAGAACTCATCCAAGAGGGTTCTGACAAAAGTTCGAGAGAAGGCCGAGTCTTTTGCCAAGTCTGAAGACCCGTTTGACGTAACCAACCGTGAAGTTGACGCCAGGCTTAAGGAAAGCCAGGCAAACGAGGCGATTCTATGTCTCAACCAGGCAATTAAAACCGACAAGGGCACATACAAGAGCTACTGGTACTACCGACTTGGCAAAATTTACAACGACTACATTAAAAGTGCGGATTCCGCATTACGCTCCTACAACGAGGGTCTGAAGTACTGCGATGAAGGATCTCCTATTTACGTATGGTTGCACGATGGCATCCGAAAATCGTTGGAAAGCGCCGGGAATCAGGCAGCCGACAAAAATAACTTAGTAGGTGAACTTAGGAAAGAGGCGTTTCTTGTTTCAAAATATGCCACAGATCAGACTTATGACGACGGTGCCCTCCTCAAGACAGAGGCCACAGATGGATTCATCTCATCGGACAGAGCATTCTGTGAATCTTTCTGTTCACAATCGTACCACGACAGGAAAGTTCTTCTTGTCGTAGATAAATACACAAATCTCAATCTAAGCAGTGTCGCCGTAGTCAAGAAATCGGATATCCCTTTAACCGGTATTATTTTCCCCGCAGGGCATCCGCTTGAAAGACAACTTTATGTCGGTCACCCATACTTGCCGAAAAAATACCTGCCCTTGGAAGAACATCAGCTTGTTTTCATAGAAGATAAAATCCGCGAATTCTGCTGGCTGATGCAGTGCCTTGGCGCTACGAGAATCACTATCACGGCAAAGAATGAATCCGAGCAGAATGAGAGTAATTCGATACGGAAAAACATTTCAATTGGAATAAGGAAGAACAACTTAGACAAGGTTTCTGATTACATTCCAAATATTAATGGGTCATCCGAAAAGCAATCCGACACAAGTCTTACTGAACAAATAAGTAAAGCCATTAACTTAAACCAATCTTTCCACCCAACAAGAAGACCTTACATCCCGGAAGATCTTGTATGGCTTCAGGGAGAGCCAAGTTGGCAGCGTCTATGCAAGCAACGCGTTCAGGGAGCGTTATTGCATGCAACAGAGACCATTGAAACCCAGAAAAGCTGTATGATTAATAGTGCAGAGTTGCTGAAAATTAAAGGAGAACTCAAATCATTGTTCGACTTATCAGGAAACTGGTCTCAGGAAATGGATAAAAAACTCCAACAAAAAGACAATGCCATCCTCTCTTTTGAAGTCGATTTCGCTCCTCTCTCCCAGTTTGAGAGCGAGGATTGTCAAACGGCAACAGTATCGCAGCCGCTCACCCCTTCAGAAGAAGAATATCTTGGAGAGTTGAAGTTTATGTTGGAAGACGGAGAGATTGGCCCCCGTGAAAGAAAGATGCTTGAACGCTTGAGAGAAAAACTTGAGATTTCAGCCTCTCGTGCTACATTTCTTGAAGAGTCCTTAGCCGCACCTGCGCTTTCAGATGACGAAAAAGAATACCTGGAGGAAGTCCGGGCAGTTCTTGAAGACGGAGAGATCAGTCCACGTGAAAGAAAATATCTTGAGCGTGTCAGACTTAAGTTAGGATTAAGTGAAGCAAGGGCTAACGAAATAGAAAAAATAGCATAAATAATTCGTAAATTGCGCACCTAATGTTTTGAGACGCTATGAAAGAGAAACTCAGTGCGCAATATAATGATGCCGTCCAGCAGATCAAGGCGGCCATTCTCAAAAGCCAGGCAAAAGCCCTTGCCGGAGTAAACCAGGAGCAGTTGGCTCTTTATTATGGTATAGGGCGGTATATCTCCAACAACTCGCGAACGGGGTTCTGGGGCAAGGACGCTATTGATACCATCAGCAGACAGTTATCTGCCGAGATGCCAGGGCTGCGTGGATTCTCTCCTAGAAACCTTCGCAATATGAGGACGTTCTACGAGCAATGGAGCGCACTTGACTCAAATTTGGCAGTTTCAACTGCCGAAAACGAGGACAATCATATTTTGGCAGTTCCGACTGCCAAAATTGGAAATGATAAAGACTTTATGGCTTTCCCGGCAAAGGTTTCTCCTTCTCAGGCAGTCAGGTGCATTACGACAAACTGGGACACGACCACTGGGTAGACCTGTTGTTTTTCAATCGAATTCTTCGTGCGACTGTTGTAGTGGAACTCAAGAAAGGCAAATTCAAGCCCAGTTATCTTGGCCAACTGTCACACTACCTTCATATCATCGACGATGATGACCGCCTTGAATGGGAAAATGCGCCGGTTGGCATCATTCTCTGCAAGGATGCTGACAGAACATTTGTAGAATACGTTCTGCAAGACTATCAGCGTCCGATGGGAGTAGCTACCTACAAGACTAGCCAGGAAAAACTAAAGGAGCTCCTTCCTGATGAAGAGGAGATGAGAAAACTCCTGTAAGAATATAAAAAAAGAGGCTGAAAGATTGACATTGCTGCCAAAGATTCAGCCTCTCCCCTCCTGTGAGGACTAGCAGACTTGAACTGCTGACCTCCTGCCTGTCAAGCAGGCGCTCTAAACCAACTGAGCTAAGCCCTCATTGACTTCCCTTGGGGAACGGGGATGCAAAGGTAGCCAACTTTTTTTAATTTCCAAAAATAATTTAAGGGTTATACCCCGGGAACGAATTTATCAGCATTGTCAATATTCTCCAGCGTAAAATCATCTATCCCGAGGAAGATAACCGGAATAACGGGATCTGCAGGAAGAGAATCCATCATATCCCTTGTGTACAACTGACCGCCCTGAACGAAGAGAATTATCGCCGCAGCACCCTTCAAGGCGGCTGTCGAGCACTTGTCGGCGATACTGACCGAACCGGTGTTATGCTTCAATACGACAAAATGATTATGAACGTCCTTGCCCTCGTAGTCATCAGCAATTCCTTCGCCGTTTATTATAGTAGCCTGGAATTCCGTGCTATATCCCTTCAATGCTTTCAATTTGGCAAGACCCAAATCATTCGTCAGAGCCATATAACCTACGCACTTATCAAGCGCATCTTTCTGATCGAGACTGAAGAGATTGGTGGTATACTCCGTTTTAAAGGCAACCCTTCTCAACTTAAATTGAAAACCTCCGGCATTTTCCAGGATGCCGGAATCCGGAGTCATATTTTTGAAGCTATATGTCTCATAAAAATCATCCTGAGACATAACCATCTTCCAATAGTCTTCCTTCGGCTCTATAATATATGGATGGACACTTTCCTTATTATACAAATATGTTTTGCCTGCCTCAATCCGGCCGAAAACGGGGTCTGTCCAGACCAAGTTTCCGCTACCCAATGACAAATCGAATGCGTATTCAAAGTACGCTCCTTCATTGTCATAAATCAGGGCCCACGTTTTCCCGTCAGGATCCTTTGTCTCGGCGGTCTTCTTACAGGAGAAACTCAGAACTGCCGCCAGTACGGCAAGGAAAAGAAGAAATGTCTTTTTCATAATGCTACTTATGTTGATTTACGCAATTATAGTGAATTTACGGCAATTGGGCAAAAAATATTATCTTTGTAAGATTGCACTAATAATGAGAATTTTATGAAGAGATTTCTGTGCCTGATGGCCCTGGCGGCCATTGCAGTCGCCTGTTCCGAGGCGGAATATTTTGGGAAAAGGGCTGAGGCCCTCGATGATTCCGCCTGGGAAGCGTCGGAGTGGATATCGGTTGCTGACGCGCCGGTGGTGACGGGAGAAGTCCATTCCAAGGAGAACTGCCGCGCCGCCGACGGAGCGAGCTGGTTCCTCGCCGAACTCAAGAATGAAAAGCCGGTGGAAAAGGCGGTCTGGATGACGACCGGTCTCGGCGTCTACGACATCTATGTCAACGGCAGGCTCATAGGAGAGGAGGTCCTCAAGCCCGGATTCACGCACTACAAGCACACCAAACTCTCATTTACCTACGACGTCACTGACGCATTCAAGTGCGGCTCCGGCGCGGTCAACGCACTTTCGGCGCAGGTGACCCCCGGCTGGTGGGCCGACAAGATCATCACCCCCGGCGGCCACGACGGGATGAGGGGCAAGAAATGCGCCTTCAGAGCAGTTCTCAAAGTTACATATAAAGACGGCACAACCGCCCTCTTCGGCACCGACACCGAAGCCTGGAAGGCCGGCATCGCAGGCCCCGTCAAGCACGCGGCCATCTTCGACGGCGAAGAGTACGACGCCCGCGAACTGCCCGGCTTCCTCACTCCGGAGAAGCTCTCCGTCCCGGAAGTCAACTCCGAGTTCGCCGGCAGTATCTTCCCCTCCGACGGAGCGGAAGTCTACCAGCGGCCGGATCTGGCTTTGAAGCCCGTACGCGCCTACGTCTGGAAGGAAATCGCCGACTCCACCGAAGAGGCCTACGGCAAGGTCGTCATACTCAGGGAGTATGCTCCCGGCGCCCCGATGCAGATTGCCGAGGGGGAGACTCTCGTGGTTGACTTCGGCCAGAACGCCTCCGCCGTGCCTTCGTTCGAGTTCTCCGCAGCGGAAGGGACTCAGCTGACCTTCCTCGGCGGTGAGCTCCTCAATGACGGCAACGGCGCCAAGAGCCGCGGGATGGACGGCCCCGAGGGTTCGGTCCACAGGCTCAACCTGCGTATTCCCGACCAGGGCTTTATCCTTTCCTATATCTTCGGCGCCGACAAGGGTTTCGTGCGTTTCATCCCCCGCTGCACCTTCTTCGGCTACAGGTTCGCTTCCATCACGGCGACCGGCGACGTGACCATCCGCAGCATCGAGTCCATTCCTGTCACATCCATCGCCAAAGGCCTTGAGACCGGATCCATCACTACAGGTGACGAGAGCATCAACAAGCTCATTTCCAATACCGTTTGGGGCCAGCGCTCCAATTACCTTTCGGTCCCGACCGACTGCCCTCAGCGCAACGAGCGCCTCGGCTGGACGGCCGACACCCAGGTCTTCACGGAGACCGGCACCTTCTTCGCCAACACCGACGCCTTCTTCCACAAATGGATGAGGGATATGCGCGACTCCCGCTCGGAGACCGGCTCCTTCCCCGGAGTCGCCCCCACGGCACAGTACGGCGGCAATATGATGCGCCTTGGCTGGTCCGACGCCGGCATCATCGTCCCCTGGGTGGTCTGGAAGCAGTTCGGCGACACGGAGATCATCGACGAGAACTGGGATGCGATGGCCCTCTATATGAATCACATCGACGAAACTCAGTTCAAGCACGAGAACATAAAGGCAGAGAACGGCAACTACCAGTGGGCCGACTGGCTCAGCTACGAGCCTCTCGAAAGTGCCAGCCACAAGGCGCAGTACAAGGATGCCAACGGCAAATGGCAGCCACTCGATGAATCCATAGTCTACTGGGATTTCCTCGCCGGTTGCTACTGGGCGATGGACGCTGCGATGATGGCCGATATGGCCGCCGCAACCGAACGCGACTTCACCACCTATATGATTATGGCGGAAAGCGCCAAGGCCTATCTCAGGGAAGAATTCCTGAATGAAGACGGTACATTTAAGCTTGAGCTTCTCAACACGATGCAGACACCCGCTGTCTTCGCGCTCCACAACGGCCTGGTCGAAGGCGAAGCCCGCGAGGCGATGATCGCCCGTCTCCGCGAGAACTTCGCGGAGCACGAAGGTTGCCTCCAGACCGGTTTCCTCGGCACATCCATCCTGATGTCGACCCTCACCGAGAACGGTATGGCCGACATCGCCTGGGATCTGCTCTTCCAGCGCAAGAACCCCAGCTGGCTCTACTCCGTCGACAACGGCGCCACCACCATCTGGGAGCGCTGGAACAGCTACACGCTCGAAAACGGTATGGGACCGAAGGGTATGAACAGCTTCAACCACTACGCCTACGGCTGCGTCTGTGAGTGGATATGGGAGACCGCTGCCGGCATCGCCGCCGATCCCGCGGAGCCCGGCTTCAAGCACATCATAATGAAGCCCGTGCCCGACAAGCGTCTCGGCAGCCTCGAAGCTTCCTACGCTTCCGCCGCCGGGCTCATCAAGAGCTCGTGGAAGTACGAGGGCGACACGTGGACGTGGCGTTTCACCGTCCCTGACGGCTCCACCGCCTCCGTCACCCTCCCCGGCGACGACTACGCCTCCGAGTACGACCCCGGCTCCTACACCGTCTCGCGCGAGCTGTAGGCAAAAACCGGCTTTTTTGCCTACGAGTTGAGGCCTGAGGGCAGTTGGTAGGCAAAAAGGGCTGTTTTTGCATACGAAATGATGAACGGTGCACAAAAACAGGGTGGTTTTGTAAACGGAACGACAAAAAGTGATGAACGGTGTACAAAAAAGGGGTGGTTTTGTAAACGGAACAACATTTAAGAACCAAATTATGACGATAGGAATAATCGGTTTAGGTTTAATAGGCGGGTCGATGGCGATCGACCTGAAGAGGCGCGGGTTCTGCGAGAGGGTGCTGGGGGTCGAGAGCGACCCTGTGAGCGCCGAGGCGGCCGCGAAGATGGGGCTCGCCGACGAGATCGTGAGCTTCGAGCGCTGCGTCGACGGGAGCGACATCGTCGTCGTGGCTGTGCCCGTGGGCACGGCGTCGAAGATGGTCCCCGACATCCTCGACCGCTTCAAGGCGGCCGGCGCGGCGGACAAGATCGTCATCGACGTCTGCTCCACGAAGGAGCGTATAGGACTCGAGACGAAATATCACCCCTGCCGCAAGCAGTTCGTGTCGACGCACCCGATGGCCGGCACCGAGTACTCCGGCCCCTGGGCGGCGATGCCGAACCTCTTTGACGGGCGCGCCTGCATCATCGCCGATGCGGCCGAATCCTCCCCTGCAGCCCTGAAGAAGATCGAAGACCTGTATAACGTTCTCAATATGAGAATGCTCTATATGGACTCCTCCGCCCACGACCTCCACACGGCGTATGTCTCGCACATCTCCCATATCACCTCCTTCGCCCTGGCACTGACGGTCCTCGACAAGGAAAAGGACGAGAAGCACATCTTCGACCTTGCCTCCGGCGGCTTCTCCTCCACCGTGCGCCTCGCGAAGTCCAACGCCGATATGTGGGTACCCATCCTCACGCAGAACCGCGAGAACATCCTCCGCGTGGTCGACACCTATATCCGGAAAATGAACCTCTTCCGCGACGCCATCGACTCCTTCGACGAGGACGCCGTCCGCGAACTCATCGGCGAGGCCAACAGAATCAAGAAGATTATACGATAATGGCAGAACGCAAACTCAATATTACGCCCGTCAACGACTGGGGCCTGTTCCACCTGCCCCCGCGCCCCTGCGTCATCGCGGGGCCCTGCAGCGCGGAGACCGAAGAGCAGATGCTCGAGACGGCCCGCGGCCTGAGAGCCTTCGGCATCAACGTGTTCCGCGCAGGCATCTGGAAGCCACGGACTCATCCTGGCTCTTTCGAAGGCCTCGGCACCGCCGGCCTCAAGCTCCTCAAGAAAGTGAAGGAGGAGACAGGAATGCACACCTGCACGGAGGTGGCCGGTGCAAAGCACGTCTATGAATGCCTCAAATACGGCGTAGACCTCCTCTGGGTCGGTGCCCGCACGACCGCCAATCCCTTCCTGATGCAGGAGATTGCCGACGCCCTGCAGGACACGGACATCCCCGTGCTCGTCAAGAACCCCGTCAATCCGGATATCGACCTCTGGATCGGCGCCCTCGAGCGCCTCAACCGCGCCGGCGTGACCAAGCTAGGCGTCATCCACCGAGGCTTCTCCACCTCCGAGCCCACCCTCTACCGCAACGATCCGGGCTGGAGGATAGCCATTGAACTCAGGACGCGATATCCCGAAATGCCGTTCTTCGCCGACCCCTCCCATATGGCCGGTGACAGGAAATATATCCGCGAACTCTCCCAACGGGCTATGGACCTCGGGCTCGAAGGCCTGATGATAGAGTCGCACTGCTCCCCGTCCTGTGCCCTTTCCGACGCGAAACAGCAGCTTACCCCCGCCGAACTCAAAAAGCTTCTGGAAGAAGAGATTACGGTCAGGGACAGCCAGTCCGACGACGCCTCCTACAAGGAGGGTCTCAACCAGCTGCGCGCCCAGATAGACGTGATTGATGAAAACCTCATCGGCTCATTCGCCGCAAGGATGAAGGTCAGCCGCGACATCGGCCTCTACAAGAGAGAGCACAACGTCGCCATCCTCCAGGCCTCACGCTGGGACGCGATTCTCGCAAAAATGAAAGAAGAGGGCAGGAAATACGGACTTTCGGACGAATTCATCGTGACTGTCTTCAACGCCATCCACGAGGAGTCGGTCCGTTCGCAGAACGAAATCCTATCCGATAAAGCCTAACAGGGTGGTGTCGAAGACCTCCTTCTCGAGGTCGGAGAGGAACTTCACCTCAATCGGTATCTTGAAAAGCCGCTCCTTCAGCTCCCTGGGGACTGACGGCACATCCACTATCCTCTGAGCGTCCTTCTCGGTCGTTATGACTACGGCCGTGGGGTTGGCCTTGATGGCCCCGGTAATCGAAGCCACATCGCCGGGGCCGTAGCGGTGATGATCCGGGAAGGAAAAACGGCGGACTATCTTGTAATTATCCGATATATAATCCCTTAACGGCGTGTCCTTGGCAATGCCGGAGAACAGGATGGCACGCGGAGCATAAGTGAAGCGCGGGTCGGCTTCCTCATAGACCGGCAGCATTTCGGAATAGGCGATGGTCGAGAACAGCAGCGTCTGCTCCTTCCCACGGGGAGAGCGGGCGCGGCAGGTCGCCGTGCTGTAGTCGGACATCCCGAAATAGCCGGCCCATTTCCCCCTTTCCCATTCGTCCAGATAGGACGGACACTTGGTCACGATGACGATGTCAGCATCCGCGATACGGGACGGAAGGTCGCGAAGCCCGCCAAGCGGAAGGAGTTTGTCTTTATGGACGGGACGGGAATAGTCCACGAGCACTATCGAGACCGTCGGTCGCAGCTTGCGGTACTGGAAAGCGTCGTCGAGGATGATGACATCGGCCGGGGGAATCTCGGCCGTCTCCTTGCACTTCTTCGAGGCCTTCATCTCCTCCGGATGCTCGAGGAAGCGGCAGCCCTCCACGCGATCCTTATCCACCGCCACCGTCACGTGGGGGAATTTCTTCGCCATCTGGAGGGGCTCGTCGCCGAACTGGGCCGCAGTGCCGTCCCACAGGACTTTCCGGAAGCCCTTTGTTTTGCGTTTATATCCTCTGGAGAGGACCGCGATGTTGCTGAAACCCCACTTGTCGGAGTCGAGCAGCAGGCGGAGGATCATCTCGGTGTGGGGAGTCTTGCCGGTGCCGCCGACAGTGACGTTGCCGAGCGAAATGGTCGGGACTCCTGCCGTGGACGAGGCGAGCGTGCCGTCACGGTAGAGCTTGTCCCTGAGGGCAAGCGTCAATGTGTAGGGGAAAAGCAGTATCCGGTCAAGCATCGTGCGAAGATACGAAAATTATCGGCAGAGTGCCTCAATTTTTTCGAGGGCTTTTTCCAGCGTCGGGACATCGGCGCAGAGGGACGTGCGGATATAGTCGCGGCCGTTGCGTCCGAAGACGATGCCGGGGGCCATAAATACGCCCGCATCGTAGAGAAGCCTGTCCGAGAGGCGCTCTCCGAGGGACTTCTCCGTGGCATAGCCTTGTATCAGAGGATTATCCTCCGATATGCGCCCCCAGACGAAAAGTCCGGCGCTGCCTTTGTCGTAGCGCACGCCAAGCCGGTCGAACACGGCTTCGGCCGCCGCCCTCCTGCGGCGATATTCCGCATTGAGGGCCTCGAACCACTCCGGCCCGGCCGAAAGTGCCTCCACCGCGGCCATCTGCAGCGGCTTGAACATCCCCGAATCCATCTGGCTCTTGACCTTCAGGACCTCCGCAATGAGGGACGAGTCGCCGGCTATCATCCCGATTCGCCAGCCTGCCATATTGTGGGCCTTGGAAAGCGAATTGAGCTCAAGGCAGCACTCGCGCGCACCCTCGATAGAAAGTATAGAAAGCGGGACGTCGTTGAGGATGAATGAATATGGATTGTCGTTGACTACGAGGATATTATGCTTCATCGCAAAGGCGACTATCCTCTCATACAGCTCCACCGTCGGCTTCGCCCCGGTCGGCATATTGGGATAGTTGACCCACATCAACTTGATGCTGTCGGGATCCGACGCCTCCAGCGCCTCGAAATCCGGCAGCCAGCCGTTCTCCTCGGTGAGGTCGTAGGTCACGATCTCCGCCTCCACCAGGCGCGAGGCCGACGAATACGTCGGGTAGCCCGGATCCGGCACCAGCACGCGGTCGCCGGCGTTGAGGAATGCGAGGCTGGTCAGGAGTATTCCCTCCTTCGACCCCACGAGCGGCTGGATCTCCACCGCCGGGTCCAGCATTACTCCGTAGTAGCGCTTGTACCAGGCCGCGAAGGCCGCCCGGAGCTCCGGATTGCCCGTGTAGTTCTGGTAGGCGTGCTGCCCGGGCAGCGGCGCCGTCGCGACCAGCTTCTCGATCGCCGGCAGCGGCGGCATCCCGTTGGGCGACCCTATGCCGAGATTGATGATCCGGTCCTCCCCGCGGCTTTCCCTCTCCGCATTGAGCCGGGCCATCTCCTTATTCTTTATCGAGAAATAATATTCCCTTACCCCCTCAGTCCTATGTGCGGGTTTGATGTCTATCATATAAGTCCGTTACTTACAGATCTTCTTCAGCCTGGGGCCGAAGTTGTAGCCGATTGAGACGCTCGGCTCGAAGAAGAGACCCAGTTTATAATTATAGGAAGGATCCACCATAGTCGCGGCGCCGACGGTCACATTGCCAGTTATATAGAGGTTCTTGTTCAACAACCGGCCGAAACGCACTTCCATGGGCGAGCCAATAAAACTAAAGCCTGCAGTGCTTGAATCCACGACCAAACCGGTCATCGGCGCTATGCCGATAATAAAAGGATTCTTGTTGACATCCCCGGCCAGCATCAGAAGACCGGCCCTGAAATTGACAGCAATACCCATCCCTGAATCACTGCCGGGAGTCTTAAGGTGGTCCCAATACCAGTTCGGTCCTATTCCAAGCGCGAAATACATACCGACGGCGAACTTGTCGGACACGGGATGGGCCCAGTCAAGGCCTACGCCGAATGACATACCGTAATTATGCATCGTCACGTCGCTCTTATCACCCAGGCTATTGGTAACTTCTCTGTTGACCCAGCAGAAAGGAGCGCCCGCGACACCGCTGACACCGAGAAACTGGTTCCACCCGGCGTCCTGCGCCCAACCCGGAGCGGCAAGAATAACCGCCATTGCAATAACAATAAATCTCTTCATATATACAACTGTTTTAAATTGCAGATTTATATTCTCCAAGTATCTTGAGGCCTTCCACCAGGGGCATAATTGCGGATAGAGCCTGGGAATAGCGGTCGTAGCTGCCAAACTTTATGTCCACATAGAAGAAATACTGCCACTGCTTGCCGGGAATCGGGAGCGACTGGATCCTCGTGAGGTTCATCCCATAGAATGAAAGGATGGTAAGGATTGCCGACAGGGAGCCCACTTCGTGAGCCAGTGTGAAGCAGATCGAGGCTTTATCTATTCCGGAGGGCTCGATCTCCAGAGCCGGATCGAGGATCACGAACCTGGTGAAATTCTCCTTATAGGTCTCTATCCCAGGCCGCAGGATCTCCAGCCCGTAAAGCTGGGCGGCCAAAGCCGACGCCACTGCGCCGATACCCTTCAGCCCCTCACGGGCCACCTCGGCGGCGCTTTTCGCCGTGTCCTCCGACTCCACCACCTTGATCCACGGGCACCCCTTCTCGAAGAAGTCGCGGGTCTGGTTGATGGCCATATAGTGAGTCCGGACCTCACGGATGTCCTCCAGCTTCTGCCCCGGCAGGGCCATAAGGTTCTGTTCTATGCGGAGATAGACCTCGCCCTTGATCTTCGCCTCGTGGCTCCTCAGCAGCTCGAAGTTGCGTATGAGACCGCCTGAAACGGTGTTTTCTATGGCCATCACCATAGCATCCGCCCTCCCGGCCTCCATCGCACGATACAGGTCCTCGAAGGTGTCGCACTCCACTATCTCCGGCTCCTCCTCACCTCGCGCCGCATAGAACAGCCTCGCCG
This sequence comes from Bacteroidales bacterium, assembly GCA_017553405.1. Classification (GTDB taxonomy): domain Bacteria; phylum Bacteroidota; class Bacteroidia; order Bacteroidales; family UBA932; genus Cryptobacteroides. The sequence continues at coordinate 38,124 of JAFZME010000086.1, read as the reverse complement.
CCTCCTCGTGGAAGCAGCCCCTGTAACCCTGTATCGCCAGTCTTTTCATTCGATCAAAACGTTATTTGTTAAGAGCGTCGGCGGAGGCGATGAAGCGGGCGATGTCCTCGTCGGAGACGGTGAAATCCTGGAGGTTGCCCTCGAGGTACTGATCGTAGGCGGACATATCGACGAAGCCGTGGCCGGAGAGGTTGAAGAGGATAGTCTTGGCCTCGCCCGTCTCCTTGCACTTGAGAGCCTCGCGGACTGTCGCGGCGATGGCGTGGCAGGACTCCGGGGCGGGAATGATGCCCTCGGTCTGCGCGAAGAGTACGCCGGCCTTGAACGACTCGTTCTGCTGGATGTCGACGGCCTCCATAAAGCCGTCCTTCATCAGCTGCGACATAATGACGCCTGCGCCGTGGTAGCGGAGGCCGCCGGCGTGGATGTTGGCGGGCTTGAAGCCGTGGCCGAGGGTGTACATCGGAAGGAGCGGGGTGAGGCCGGCCTCGTCGCCGAAGTCGTACTCGAACTTGCCTCTGGTGAGCTTCGGGCAGGCCGCAGGCTCGGCGGCGATGAAGCGGGTTTTCTTCTCGCCGGCGATGTTATGCCTCATAAACGGATAGGCGATGCCGCTGAAGTTGGAGCCGCCGCCGAAGCAGGCGATGACGATGTCGGGGTACTCCCCGGCGAGGGCCATCTGCTTCTCGGCCTCGAGGCCTATAACCGTCTGGTGGAGGCAGACGTGGTTGAGGACGGAGCCGAGGGTGTAGCGGCAGTTGGGCGTCGTGACGGCGAGCTCGATGGCCTCCGAAATGGCGCAGCCGAGGGAACCGTTGTCATTGGGGTTCGCGGTGATGATGTCCTTGCCGGCGCGCGTGGACATCGAAGGCGACGGGGTGATGGCGGCGCCGAAAGTCTGCATAATCGAGCGGCGGTAGGGCTTCTGGTTGTAGCTGATCTTCACCATATAGACCGCACACTCGAGCCCGAACTTCTTCGCGGCATACGACAGCGCGCCGCCCCACTGGCCGGCACCGGTCTCCGTCGTTATATTGGTAATCCCCTGCTTCTTGGCGTAGTAGGCCTGCGCAAGAGCCGAGTTGAGCTTGTGCGAACCGGCCGGCGAGACACTCTCGTTCTTAAAATAGATATGGGCCGGCGTGCCAAGGGCGGCTTCGAGTTCATACGCCCTCACGAGTGGCGTCGAGCGATAGTAGGTGTACTGCTCGCGCACCGCCTCGGGGATGGGAATCCACTCGTCGGTCGTGTTGAGCTCCTGGTTGGCGCATTCCTCGCAGAATATAGGATACAGGTCCTCGGCCTTCAGCGGCTCGCGGGTCGCCGGGTTGAGGATCGGAAGCGGCTTGTTGGGCATCACCGCCTGTATATTGAACCACGCAGTGGGGATTTCGCTCTCAGGGAGCAGGAATTTCTTTTGTCTCATCAGATTGAAGTTTTAAGTAAAAAAAGAGGCGCACTGTGAAGAAGTACGCCTCGATATTTCAGTTTTCTTGAAATCAGATCGCGGCGAAAAGCTCGGGGTGGAGCCAGTTGGCTTCGACGAAGGAGTTGACTGCAACGGCGACAAACATCAGGACAATAATGCTCGCGACGATGATGCCGATGACGCGAAGGCGCGCCAGCCAGAGCTTGTTGTTCCAGCCGACGGTCTGGAACATACTCCAGAAGCCGTGGCAAAGGTGGAACCAGAGGGCGACGAACCAGAGGATGTAGATTGCGAGGACCCACCAGTGCTTGAAGGTGAAGGCGAGGAGGAGATACGGGTTGTTCTCCGCTTCGGCTCCCATAAACTCCTTGAGCTGCATATCGGCCCAGAAATGAGTCAGGTGGAAAGCCAGGACACCGAGAACGACGATGCCGAGGACGAGCATATTCTTCGAGCTCCAGGAATCGGTCACCGCCTTGGAGGCCACTTCATAGCGCTTGACGCCGCCGCGGGCCTTGAGGTTGGACCAGGTCAGGTAGCCCCCGTAGAAAATATGGATGACGAATCCCAGTGCGAGAATCGGGACCATTATCGTGATGACGGGGGTGGACATAAAGTCGCAGCCCAGTTTGAAAAGGCCGTCGCCCGCGGAGAAGAGTCTGTCGTCGGCCGCCGCCACTCCGAACTTGCCCGTGAAGGAGTCAAGGACGGAGAAGAAATTGATAGTCGCGTGGAGAAGGAGGAAGATAATAAGGAAAGCGCCGCTGACGCTCTGGATGAATTTCTTCCCGATGGATGATGTTAGAAATCGTGCCATTAAATACCTTTTTGACCTACAAATATAAGAAGATGTTTTGAATTTGACCCGTAAGTTTCTTATTTTTGAGCGAAATTTGTCACACAAAGTTATGGCAGCCTACAAAAGAGTATTACTTAAGATAAGCGGCGAAAGCCTCGGCGGCAGCGCCGGCAAGGGCCTCGACACCGCCAGTCTCGCGGCCGTCGCGAAGGAAATCGCCGACGCAGCCAAAGCCGGCCTCCAGATCGGCCTCGTCAACGGCGGAGGCAACATTTTCCGCGGCCTCCAGGGCGTCGACAAAGGCTTCGACCGCGTCGACGGCGACCGTATGGGGATGCTCGCGACCGTGATCAACGCCCTAGCCCTCAAGATGTTCCTTAAGGCAGAAGGCGTCCCGGCCGAAGTATTCACTTCGACTCCGATGGAGCCCGTAGCTCCTTATTATATGAGGGATAAAGTCGTCCGCCTCCTCGAAAAAGGCGGCGTCGCCATCCTCGCCGGCGGCACGGGCCACCCGTTCTTCACGACCGACTCCGGTGCGGCTCTCCGCGCCCTCGAGATCGGCGCCGACGCCCTCCTCAAGGGCACGCGCGTCGACGGCGTCTACACCGCGGACCCCGAGAAGGACCCTTCCGCCGTCCGCTATGAGGAGCTGACCTTCGACAAGGCCCTCGCCGACAACCTCAAGGTTATGGACCGCACCGCCTTCGCCCTCTGCGAGCAGGGCAACATCCCCATCGTGGTCTTCAATATGACCGTCCCCGGCAACCTCACCCGCCTCCTGGAAGGAAAGGCAATAGGCACAGTTGTTCATAAATAAAACGAAATACCCATGTTACCCAAAGCGAAAGAAATTGTAGAGGCGTCAGATCTCAGGATGAAGGATGCCGTCAATTACCTCGAGGAGGACCTCAAGACCTACAGGGTCGGCAAGGCCAACCCCTCCATCTTCAACGGCGTGACCGTCGACTACTACGGCACCCCGACTCCCATTCTCCAAGTTGCCTCCGTCACGACCCCCGATGCGAAGACCATCGCCATCCAGCCCTGGGAGCGCAATCTCATCGGCAAGATCGAGAAAGCCATCCTCGATGCCAACCTCGGCCTCACCCCTTCCAACAACGGTGAGATCATCCGCTGCATCGTCCCGGCCCTGACCGAGGAGCGCCGCCGCGAGCTCATCAAGAAGGCCCGCGCCTCCGGAGAGTCCTCCAAGGTCTCCGTCCGCAACATCCGCCGCGACGGCATCGACCTCCTCAAGAAAGCCCAGAAGAACGAGGGCCTTTCCGAGGACGGCGAGAAGGAAGGTGAGGAAGAGCTCCAGAAAGTCACCGACAAGAACGTCAAGGCCATCGACGCCCTCATCGACGCAAAGGAGAAGGAAATCCTTACGGTCTAAGCGGCGCGCACTTGAGCTCAAGCCACTGCGCGACCTCCTGAGGCAGCAGCGGCGAAAGCGTCTCGGCAACCGATGCGTTATAGGCGTTGAGCCATTCTATTTCATCCCGGGTCAGAAGATCCGGGATTATTGCATCCGTGTCGAAGTGGCACAGGGTAAGCGGCTCGAAAGAAAGCCAGTGGCCGAACTCGTTTGAAGAGTCTTCCCGGCAGAGCACGAGGTTCTCGTGGCGCACGCCGTGGAGGCCCTCACGATATATTCCAGGCTCGTCGGAGGTAATCATCCCGGGGCGGAGAGGCGTGGGGTTGAGGTTCTGGCGGATGTCCTGCGGGCCTTCGTGGACGCAGAGGAAGAATCCGACCCCGTGGCCGGTCCCGTGGCCGAAATTGCGGCGGAACTGCCAGAGAGGATTCCTGGCGAGGGCGTCGATACGGCAGCCGGGCGTTCCTTCAGGGAACACCGCCATCGCAAGGTCGATATGGCCCTTCAAGACCAGCGTGTAATCCTCCATCTCCAGCGGAGTGCATTCGCCGAGCGGGATGGTTCGGGTAATATCAGTTGTGCTGCCTATGTACTGCCCGCCGCTGTCGACGAGGTAGAGCCCGCGCGGCCTAAGGATTGCGGAGCCCTCGACGGGAGTCGCATAGTGCGGCAGCGCGGCGTTGGAGCCATAGGCCGAAATGGTCTCGAAACTTCCGCCCATCCATCCGGGAATCTCCGCCCGTAAAGCATCAAGCTGCAGGGCGGCTTCCCTTTCGGAAAGCATCCTCCCCTCCGACATCTCCCTTTCTATAAAGTAGAGGAACTTCTCCATCGCGAGGCCGTCCTGGACGTGGATATCCCTCATCCAGGCTATTTCCACATCATTTTTCACCGCCTTCATCCCGGCAATCGGCGACGCGGCCCTCACTGTCGGGACGCTTATCATCCCGAAAATGTCATAGTTGAGGGACGACGGGTCATAGAGAATCCTGCCCACATCGCCGCTTTCAGCAAGCGACGAAAGGTACATCCCGATGGAATCGTAGCCCAGGATATCTATTCCCTCGTCGGCGAGTTCGGAAAAACTGTCTTCCGTGTTCTCATCGAGGGCGTCGAAAGAGTCCTTGCGGACAAACCACTTCACGGCGTCCATCGTGACCACGAGATATGATATCACCACCGGATTGAACTCCACGTCGCTTCCGCGTACGCAGAGCAGCCAGGCGATCTCGTCGAGAGCCGTCACAAGCATCGCGTCGCACTCCTTCTCCGCAAGCGCCTCGCGCAGCGCGGCTATCCTCTCGATGCGGCTTTCGCCGGTGATGTCCCGGCCAAGCGTGATTATCGGAGTCGCAGGAATAACGGGACGGCCACGCCATAAAGGCGACAGAAAATCCGGAGCGCTGACTATGCGCACCCGGCCCGAAAAGGCCTCCTCGATACCCTCGACCTCGCCCACGTTGGTCGCGAGCCCGTCCACGGCTATCACAGGCCCTTCCTCGTCGCAGTCGAAATCCTGCCTCGAGAGCCACTCCGGGATGAGCACCTCATCCGGCACTCTCGTCTTATGGAGGACTATGCCTGTGCCGGCGAGCTGCTTCTCCGCCTGGATGAAATATCGAGTGTCGGTCCACAGCCCGGCGTGATCCGCCGTAATGACAAGCTCCCCGGCCTCACCGGTGAAGCCGGAAACCCACTCCACCTGTTTCCAGCGGAGGGCGGGATATTCACTTGAATGGGGGTCGCTGCCGGTGATGACGACGGCGTCCCAGCCCCGGCTCCTCATCAGGGAACGGATGGCCTCCAGCTTCGGATTCATTTCCTGCGGAAAAGACGTCCGAGGAAGCGGAAGGCGAATTCCGGCAGAGGGAGGAAGCCGATGATCTGGCGCATCCCTTCGGTCAGAAGGGCGGAAGGAGTGAGGCTTTCCCTCACCCTTTGATACCGGCGTGAGATGACCGCTTCCTTATGGCGTATTGCGTCGTGATTACGGGCAATCGCACGGTCGAGCTCCTCGACCGTACGTATTTCGCTATACCTGGGCTTCATCTTGCTGGGGATAAAACAGTTTAATGAAAAGCTTCACGAAACCTCCGCGGAAGAGCCTGTTCCTCAGAAGGACAAGCACCACGAGAAGGACCAGAAGCACGGCCGAAACGATCAGCGCGGCCAGTCCGTAGCCTCCCAGCGCATCGCCGAGCAAAAGAATGGCGGCGAACGAGAGAACCAGCAGGAGATTGGTCGCGACTCCGAAAATGAGGATGTAGCTCAAAATACGGCTTACAGAAACCGACAGGCCCTTCGCCGTCTTGAGCTTAACCTCATCGACACGAAGGTCGATGTACTCTTTGGCGGTCTGCGAGAGGTCGCCAAGAGGCTCCAGCATACTATTCATCTTCGGCTTTTTCCTCTGCGTCATAGACGGGATCGGCCTCGAAAGGCTTCTCCTCCTTGTCCATAAAATCCTTTAGATCCTCATATCCGTCTTCCGCAATCTTGCGAAGTCTTTCACGTGTCTTCGTGCCCTTTTCAGGGGCGAAAAGCAGCCCGAGCACCACTCCGGCCGCCAGTCCGGTCATCAGACCGAGAAAAGTTCCATCTTTTGACATAACGAATCGTTTTATGCAATTTATTTTTTACTACAAAATCTACGCCTCCACAACGGTCATCTCACAGGCCGCGCAATCGAAGCCGAGGGCGAGGCGGCGGCCGTTGTTGAGAAGGAAAAGCGGCCCTGTGGGCTTTGCGCCCTGATGGACGGGACACAGGCCAAGTTCATAGCGGATGCAGTAACGGGTGCGCATAAGCTCGGCGTCCTTGCGGTGAGTCAGTTCATAGGCCTTCTCGGCGCCGTCGCTCAGCGAAAGGCTGAGGCGGTTGGAGAGGTTGTCGAGATATGTGGCTTTTTTCATTTGGCAGGGGCCGGAGTACCGGCGGTCTCTTTAATGCGAGGGCAAGGCAGGGCGGCAAGCTTTTCGGCAAGAGTTCTCCTGATGCCGTTGATAAAAGACGCGCTCATCATAGGAAAACCGCCATCGCCGTCAATGCTCCCGACCGAGAATGCGAAATCGCCGGATTTTTTCGATAACTGAGACCTGATCATTGAGATCATCCGCTCCGCATCACGCGCCGTTTCATTTCCGGAAACATCTTCCGTGACAACGGCCTCCCTGCCGTCTTCGGAGACGGCTTCAAATACTATGGCGCCGTCGGCCGCTTTTACGTTGATAAGCGCCGGAATAAGCCTTTCAGGCATATTGCGCTCGAGCTCGCGCTCAAAGGCGATGCTCACGTTGCGCCACAGCGCCGTCCCTTCGGAAAGCCCGTCGACGCTCTTGCAGACGATTTCCGCGCCGCGACAGATGTCGCCGCGAAATCCCGTGACGGAGCCGTCACGCCCGACGAAGGCAAAGCCGTCGCCGTTTTCCAGAGTGACGCCTCCCGGAAGCCCCTTGAGCCTGAGAGTCATCGAGGCGCCCCTGCGGATTTCAGACACGGTGCCGACTCTCTCTCCGAGGGAGGTCGGCGCGTCCATCGAGGACCATTTCCCCCGTTTCCCGTCTATGAAAAGCTGGGTGTAACCCCTGTTGAATGTCTTGTCCGGAGCAGGCGTGAAGCCGCCGGAAACCCTTCCGAAAGAGGCGCGCGTGTATTTTTCGGGATATTTCGCAACAAGAGAGTCCAGTGCAAGGGAATATTCCCTCACGACATTCTTCACATAGGAAATATTCTTCAGCCGGCCCTCGATCTTGAATGAGCACACCCCGGCATCCGCAAGCTCTTCCATCCTGCCGAGCAGGTTGAAATCCTTAAGCGACAGGAGGGCCTTGTTGCGGACCAGCACCTTCCCGTCCGCATCCACCAGGTCGTACAACGAACGGCACGCCTGGACGCACTCCCCCCTGTTGGCGCTGCGGCCCGACAGTTTTTCCGAGAGATAGCAGTTGCCGCTATAGGACACGCAAAGCGCCCCGTGGACGAAAAACTCCAGGTCGGACTTCGTCGCGGCTCTGATCGCCCGGACCTGGCCGAGCGAGAGCTGCCGCTCGAGGATAAGTCTCGTGAAGCCAAGGCTCTCCAGCCAGGCCGCCCGCTCCGGCGTCCTTATCGCGCACTGCGTGGACGCGTGGAGAGGCAGGCTCACGCCAGCCTCCCGGGCGAGCTTCACGACCGCCGGGTCCTGGACGATGACGGCGTCCACTCCGGCCTCTTCGGCACGGCGGAGCGCCGCTGCGGCCTCTTCGAGCTCGCCGTCGTAAAGTATGGTGTTGAGCGTCAGGTAGATTCTCGCGCCGAAGCGGTGGGCGTAGGAGCAAAGCCGCCTTATGTCGTCGAATTCGTTTCCTGCGGCGTAGCGCGCGCCGAACTTCGGCCCGGCGATATACACGGCATCGGCACCGCAACGGATTGCTGCGATGCCGATTTCTGCGTTCCTCGCCGGAGCGAGAATCTCCAGGGGAGTCATTTACTTCTTGAGGACTTCAAGCTGCTGCTTCGCGGTCGCGCCGTACTGGGCGTCGCCGACTATCTGCTGATAGTATTCGATGGCGGTGGCCTTGTCGCCGGCCTTCTGGGCGGTCGCGGCGATGGTGAGCTTCACGCCTGCAGCATCCTTTGCGGTGGGATTGAGCTCGAGGTACTTCTTGTAGGCCTCAAGTGAAGCGGATGTCTTGCCGAGCTTCGAATAGGCGCTTGCGATGAGCTTGTAAGAGGCAGGATTCTCGACATAGGAATTGGCGGTCTGGAAAGCCTCGATGGCTTCAGCGTTCTTGCCTCCCTTGAGGAGGGCCTGGCCCTGCTTGAGGTAGATGTTGCCGAGCATCTTGTTGGCCTGATCGGCCTTGCCGTTGGCAGCGGCGACCTTGAAGGCTTCGATGGCTCCATCGAGGTCGGCGCAGCCCATCAGGGCCTGGCCAAGCATCAAGGATGCATTGCCGTTGGTCGGCTCAGCTGCGACAACTTTCTCGAGAGCGCCTGCTGCGCCTGCCATATCTTTCTCCTTGAGAAGGCTGGTGCCCTTGCGGAGATAAGCATTGGTCGTGAGCTCGGCGGCTTCGGCAGGGATGCCGTCGACACCGTATTCCTTAGCCTTGGCGGCCGCCTCATCCAGCGTCTTGACAGCGTCGTCATAGGCGCCGTCGTTGATCTGGCTCTTTGCTATCGAGAGTATGATGCCGGGGATGGCGTTCTTGCAGTTGGTCACGAGCTCCGCTCCCTCATCGCCGCAGGCCTGTCCAAGGGAAAGAGCCTCGTTGAAATAGCTGAGGGCGGCGGCCTTGTCTCCTCCCTGGAGGGCCATAACGCCGTTATTGTAGGTCTCAGTGGCAACCGCCATATCCTGGGCGGAAACGAACGATGCAGCGCAAACGAGGGCTGCAAGTGCTAACATAATCCTTTTCATAGTTGTCGCGTTTTTCATTAATCTCAAGCACACATTTTGCAAAAATAGCAATAATTATCTTTAAATTTGCACCTCAGGGAGATAATTTATGTTCCTCAAAAGGGCCATATCGACAATAATTGCGCTGGCTGGTATTTCAATAATGATGCCAGCGCAGTCTTTGGTCCCCCTGCAGGCCGACTCGACCATCACCGTCGGCGAGCTCAGAAACGGCATCTCATACTATTTGGCAGTCGATACTGCCAAAATCGGATATGCCGATATGGCGGTCATCCTTAAGGGCGAGCCGGTCTCGGAGGCAAGTGCCTCAAGGCTCGATTCGCCCCGGGCGGGGACCGTACCTCCGGTCCGCTTTTTCTCCGGCAACGGCTCCGGCCCGAGGTCTGAAGGCTACTTCACGGACAACGGCGGATCGACTGTCTACCGTTTCGACCGCATCCCCGTCGGGAAGAAAGAAGTGGCCGACTCCGCCCTGCTCGCCGCATTCGGCATCATATCGACAACCGACGTCCCCTCTGCGATAGTACTCTCCGGCGACATAGACCCGAAGACCGTCAAGGACAGGATGGATCTCATATCTATGATAGTGCGCCCGCTCTACGCCAAGGCCCCGGCCTTCAACTATGTGTGGGAGCCATCTCCGGTTCCTTCTTTCTTCAGCAAGACAGGGCCAGAGTGCTCGGTCAGCGTGTCGTATGCCGCCCCGAGGACCAGGCGGCGCCTGATGAACACGGCGCAGCCCCTCGTGATGGACATATTCTCACGTGAATTTTCCCTGATAGTCCGTCACCGCCTGGAGAGGGAATTCCGCAACAGGAAAGTCCCCTTCAGGTCCATTGATTACGAGTACACAAGCAGCGCATCCGGCGATGGCGACGAACTCCACCGCTTCACGGTCAGGACCGACAGTCTGTATATGGAAGAGGCGCTCGAGGCGCTGGGAAGGGTGTTCGGCGCGTTGGAGAGCCAGGGAGCCACTCCGGTGGAGTTCCTCCACACGCGGCGTGCGCTTGCGCGGGAGATGGGAACGCTTAATCGCAATCCGCGCAAGGCGGAAAGGTGTATCGCCGCCTACCTGTATGGCGGATCCCTCGCGGCGCCCGACGAGGAGTCAACCCTTTTCGCCAGGAAGAACGTCGCCGATTCAGCCCAGCTCGCCCTTTTCAACAGGATAGCGGCGGCCCTGCTGGACCAGAGGACGGGAGTCCATATAGATTTCGTAACGCCGGAAGGAGAAGTGGACGACAACAGGGTCCTGTTCGACTACAACCTTGCCTACCTCGTAGGCTACTACACCAAGATCGAGTCGGACTACTCCTGGAGAATGGGCGACACGCTCGGACTGCGGGTCACCGCGCCTAAAATAAAAATAAAGGAGACTCGAAGGGATCCCATCGGAGGGGGCTCGATATGGACTTTCACCAACGGGCTCAAGACTGTCCTGATGACGCGCAGCGATGAATTCGCGAGATTCAGTTTCTGCCTTTCAATCCCCGGCGGCTACCAGTCGATCCAGGGGTTGAAGCCGGGCGAAACGCTTCACTACGACGATATCTTCCGCCTTGCGCCGGCAGGAGGGATTCCGGGTTACGACTTCTTCAATATGCTCAGGACCTGCGATATAGATGTCAGACTCAAGCTCACTTCGTCGGAGCTGCGGCTTGAAGGAAGCGCCCCGTCGGCAAGGCTGCAGCTGCTTATAGGAGCCCTTGCGGGGATAACGGCACGAAGGGACATCCCTGCGTCCCAAAAGGAGTTTTACCTCAAGTGCTCCGGGATGAGCAAAGAAGGCTTCGACAGGGCTGTCAGTTTCATCGAATCGCGTTTTTCCAATGTCAACGGCGCAGTGCTCACACTTGTGGGCGACCTCGAAGAAAACGCGGTGAAGAAGGTTCTGACCGAGAGCGCAGGTGCGTTTAGGGCGGACCGTACGAAGGTCCAGAGACGTTCGGCAGTATCTCCGCGTATGATGCCCGATTTCCAGGCGCCGGATGATATGCTTGTTGTAAGTTTCCCCTATCAGGTTTCCTCTACATCCTTCTTCACGATGCAGGCCGCGGCAGAGGCGCTCAGGTGCGAGGTGGTCAAAAGAGCGGCTCCGACCGGCTACTATGTGGACGTGACCGCCCTTGCCGAGACCTATCCGGAGGAGCGTATGCACTTTGTGGTGACATACGGAAAGGCTTCGGAAGACGGAATGCCGGCGCTGGAAGGCAGGGGCGACATCAAAGATGCCGTGAAGAAGGCGATATACTCCCTGGCCGCCAATCCCGTCTCGAAGCGCGACGCCGCCCTTTATAAAAGAATGGTAAGCGGCCGTATGTACTCGGAGCTGAAAGAAAACGACACCTGGCGCGACCTGATAGCCCTCAGGTACATCTCATCGAAAGACTTTGTCTCCACCTGGGAGGCGGGCGTCAAAAGCATAGGTCCGGAGGAGCTGCGCCAGATGTTCTTCGCTGCTTCTTCCGGCAAAATCACCGGGCAATGATGGATTATTCGACCATAGTCCAGATAGGTGACGTCTATGTCAACGGGGACATTCTCACCGAATATTTCAGCTGCGACTACGAGGCCTGCAAGGGCAAATGCTGCATCGCCGGCGACAGCGGGGCTCCCGTGAAGGAAGAGGAGCTGGAGCCTCTGGAGGCCGCCTATGACAGTTTTTCTCCCCTTATGAGCGAGAAAGGCAGGGCTGCGGTCGCGGAGAAAGGGTTTTTCGAGGTGGACCGCGAAGGCGACCTCGTCACCCCGGTCGTCCCCGGGACGGAAGAATGCGCCTACACCCTCTTCGAGGGCGGCAACTGCTTCTGCGCCATCGAGCGATGCTTTCTCGCCGGAAAATGCAGGTTCAAAAAACCTGTATCCTGCCGGCTCTACCCAATCAGGGTTGTGCGGCTCGGCGAAGGCACGGTCGGTCTCAACCTCCACAGGTGGGACATCTGCCGCGACGCCTTCGAAAAGGGCCGCAGGGAGGGAGTCCGCGTGTTTGAATTCCTGAAGGAGCCGCTCACGGAGACCTATGGAGAGGAGTTCTACGACGCGCTCTCCGCAGCGGCGGCAAGGCTTAATCTTCTTTAGCCCCCAGCTTGTACTCCAGACCGCTTATGAGGCGGACTATGTCGCGGCCGAGGCCCTCGACACCGTAGCCGCCGAACTCCGGCGTGACCGTGATGCGGTCTTCGCCGAAAGTCGTGATGCGGTGCCACGTTGAACCGGAACGGAAGGTCATCTGCTCCGGCGTTTCGCTTTCAAGCACATAGCCCCTGCCCTGGAAAAATTCCTTCACTGAGGGACGCATTTCGGCATCCTCCCCCGCGACCGACGCGTGCCTTTTGGCATAGCCGAATTTAGGATAGACAGCCGACACGCAGAGAAACATCAGGGCGATCAGCCCGACCGACTTCCATCCGGCCCTGAAAAGGACGTTGATGTCCGTGGATACAACTTTGGCGAGCATAAGGGCGCCGATAATTAGAGTGAAGAGGAGACAGACTCCTATAAAATACTTCACTGATCTGAGAAAATACCTCATATTTATTTATTCTATCCAGTCTTCGAGTTTGAGGCCGGGGATGCGGGAGTAGTGTCTTTTGTTATGGGACACAAGAGTATAATCCCCCTCCAGAGCCGTGGCGGCTATGAATAGATCCATCGTTTCAAGCCGGGAGCCGGCGGATTCAAGTTGCACGCGAAGTTTTGCAAAAGTCTTGATAGCCTGCGTTATTGGAACTATCTTCAGCACACCTTCAAAGAATTCCAAAAGCGGTTCCAGTTTTCTATTCCCGACCTTGTAGGCACCCACATATAATTCGGCCAGACTGATTTCCGACAAGGCGCATTCTGTCAAACCGACACTATTCATTTTCTCCTGAAGACAAGTGTTGCCCCTGCCCATTGCAATCAGGACATCAGAATCAATCAAATACATAGCAGTTTACCACTCTGGTATTATACGCTTATCGACAATATCACTTTCATCCCTAAGCTGCCTGACATACTCGGCCGGATCCATATCCCTTCCTCCCCAGGCGTCTTCATCAACGAGATCCTTCAATGCCCTGAAAGGGCCGGTGAAAGGGCCGGTGAAAGGCTCCTCCTCCGGGACAGCCCGGAGAATGATTTCCCCTTCCTCCTTAGGAGTCAATAAGATTTTCGCCCCGAGCTTGACTCCCATCTTTTTCAAGATGGAAGAGGGGATGATGATGCCGCGGCTGTTGCCGATGCGGATAAGCGTGGTTTCCATATCTTTGTCGATTTCAATGGCAAAGATAGGAAAGTTGTTACAAAAACACAAATCTGTAACAACATTTTGTAAAACTGCTTCCATCACACCAATTCCAAAACCAGTTCTATATCACCGAAATGGCCGGTCTCGCCGGAGTATTTTTCGACATAGCTGCGGGTGAGCTGGCCGCGCCAGACGATGTCGTCGCGGGAGTGGACCGGAATATCTATCTCGAAGCCGTAGGACTTGGAATTGTACTTGACCACGGCGGAGCACTTCCAGGTGTCGAGGGTGCCTCCGTCATCTTCCGTGACGAGGAAGGCGCAGGAGGAGAGCTGCGAGGTCCATTCGGAAATCAACACCGCATTGAAAGGTATCACCTTCCCCTTCTGGCTGCGTTTGACCACGATCATAAAGTCCGTGACAGTCGGTGAATAGAGCCTCATTTCGGCCTCGGTCGATGCCTTGAAACCGCTGACGGAACCGCACTTGACGAAAAACTCCGAAGCGCCGGCGAACCAGGTGTCGTAGTGGCGGTTCATCTTGAATGAACGCAGAATAAGGGTTTTGGTCTCGTCTGAAGATGCCTTGGTGCCGGACGAATGGACGATGATCTCCCCGCCGCCCTGGCCCCAGTCGGGGTCGGCACGGCGAAGCAGTTCCAGGGAAGTAAAGGCGGAATCGTCGTTATAGTTGATCACCCAGACCGGGCGCTCCTGCGCGACCTGCTCGTTGACTATAATCTCCCTGACAGTACCGTCGGGGGCCATCTCGTAGCCCACGTTGCTGTCGGCGTTGCTTCGGGGGTCATAGGTAATGACCGGAGAGGACGAGCCGTCCCAGAGCTCCGAATAGGGCCAGTAGATCTGGACATCCGACGAGGTCAAGGCGTCGATGTACTCTGAAGCGTCGGCAGGGGCGCCTGAACGGGTGATGAAACGCTCCTCCACGGCGGCGCGGAGAAGGTCGCGCAGAGGGGTGCCGTACTCCTTCGCCGAGGCTCTAGTGTCCCCCACGCCCGTCCCGGGGTTCTCGAAAAGCGAACGCATAGTGTACTCCTCGTCGTAGCCGTTTTCGGTCGACGAACCGACGGCGTCCCTTACCTCGGCTATCTGCTCCGCACCAAGCGGCACCGTCGAAAGAATCTCCGCCACGTCCTCCAGGGTGATGTAGCCCCTTTCCGAAGGAGGGACTGACGGATCTCCGGTGTCGACTCTTTCGCAGGAGCACAAGTTTGCCGCAACCGCGGCGGCCGCAATGGCCATAACAAATGACTTTTTCATAATGACTTCACTTTTTGGTTTTTCTTCCTGCAAAGTGAGCCAAAGAGATCCGCTTACACAAAAAGTAAACGGATAAAAACAAAAGAAGGCCGCTCACGGCCCTCAATCATTGGTTTTTCCGGAACGCAACAAAAAAGTTCATCGCGTTTTCGCGCCGGGTGCCTATCTTGTATAAAATATAAAGCGGTTGCGGTCGTAGAAATCGCGGACGAGGTCGGTCTCGGTGAAACCGGCGTCCTTGAAGACTTTCATAGTCTCCTTGCCGAGGCATTCGTTGATCTCGGTGAGGCACCGGCCGTCGGTGTCGAGCAAGTCAAGAGACCACTCCGCTATGGCCCTGTAGTAGACAAGAGGGTCTTCATCGGACACGAAGAGGGCCGAGGCGGGCTCGTAATCGAGAACGTTTTTGCGCAGAAGCCTTTTCTCCGACTCCATAATATAAGGAGGATTGGAGAGGATAAGGTCGAACTTGCCGAGCCCGGCGGGGACAGGAGCCAGGACATCCGCACGGATGAAGGTCGGGGCGACGGCTCCCGTGTCTTTGAGTTCGCCGGAGAAATCCTGCCCGGAGGCTACCTTAAGGGCGCCTTCGGAGATGTCTATGCCCACGACGACCGCTCCGGGGACCGAGAGGGCCACAGTCCAGGCAATGTTGCCGCTGCCGGTGCACAGGTCGAGGACGCGGACGGGCTTTCCGCCGCCGTAGGCTCCCCTCATCCTTTTCTTGCGAGAAGCGATTTTTATGGCCTCGCGGCACAGAAGCTCAGTCTCCGGCCTGGGGATAAGCACATTGTCGTTGACCTTGAAGGTGAATCCGCAGAACTCGGTGAGGCCTATGACATACTGGATGGGCTCTCCCCTGGTCAGGCGGGCCAGCGCTTCGTCAAGGACGGGCTGCTTCTTCCTGTCGATTGAGAAGGATGGCTCCAGGATGTGGGTGTAGCTCTTCGTGCCGAGGATGTGGCCGCACAGCATAAGCATAATGGACCTTGCCTCCGCAGTCGGGTACAGAGACTCCAGCGACGATATCCCGGACGAGAGAAATTCGGTGAGGAGCATTCCTTAATTCTCTATGATTGTTGAAAGGAAAGCCGTGAAATCGAGGCCGGCCGCGCGGACCATCTTTGGGACCAGCGAGGCGTTGGTCATCCCGGGGATGATGTTGGCTTCGAGGAAATAGAGGCCGTCCTCAGCGCTTATGTAGTCGAAACGGACCACGCCGGAGCAGCCAAGAAGCGAATATATCTCGACCGAAGTCTTCTGGAGCCGGTCGCGAAGCTCGTCCGGAATCTCGGCGGGACAGACCTCGCTGCTGCGGCCGTTGTACTTGGCGTCGTAGTCAAAATATTCGTTCTGGGTGATAATCTCGATGACGGGCAGCGCCTTGGGGCCTTTGGCATCCTTGTAGACGCCGCAGGTGAGCTCGCGGCCGACTATCCCCTTCTCGATGATGACCGTCTCGCCCTCAGAGAAGGCGTAGCGGATTGCGGAAGGAAGGTCTTCTTTGCGGGAGACCTTGGAGATGCCGAAACTGGAGCCTCCGTCGGTGGGCTTTACGAACACCGGGAAGCCGAGCTTCTCCGCCACACGCTCCGCGCAGGCTTCTACGTCGTCGCCCTTGCGGATGAAGGCGTCGTCGGCAAGCTTGACGATGCCGCTGCCGCGAAGGTAGCTTTTGCAGGAGTACTTGTCGAAGGCGACCGCAGTGACGAAGGCGCTGCAGG
Organism: Bacteroidales bacterium; assembly: GCA_017553405.1. Taxonomy (GTDB): domain Bacteria; phylum Bacteroidota; class Bacteroidia; order Bacteroidales; family UBA932; genus Cryptobacteroides. The sequence goes on along the minus strand of JAFZME010000086.1, from coordinate 21,879 downwards.
TGGAGAACGGTATGCGGAGCATCTCGAGGTAGCCCTGAAGCTGGCCGGACTCGCCGGGGGCGCCGTGCTGCATTATGTAGGCGTAGTCAAACTTTACTTTCTCGCCGAGCACGGTGACTGAGAAATCGGTCTTGTCGACTTCGGGCCTCGAACCCTCGGGGAAAGGCACTCTCATAGAGTTGCTCGGGCGCATCGCGACAAGCTGCCATTTCCCGAAGCGGGCGAAGATCTCATAGACATCGTATTTGTACTCGTCGATGCGCGAGGACACGAACTCCCCGCTCCTGCACGAAATCTCCCACTCGGAAGAGTCGCTACCGTAGATGACTGCGATTTTCTTGATCATATCCTAATCGAAATAATATTCCTCTAAGTTTTTGTTGTACTCGGCGGCGTCGAAACCGGAACAGCCCGCCTCAGGGAAGTCGAAGACATCGTCGGACGAGATGCCGAGGGTGCCGTCGGCGAGGACTTTCTTCATCCAGATGCCCCATATCGGGAGGGCCATATTGGCGCCCTGGCCGAGGGCGGTGGAAGTGAAGTGGACATAGCGGTCCTCTCCGCCGACCCAGATGCCGGCCGTGATCCTCGGGGTGTAGCCGATGAACCAGCCGTCGGAGTTGTCGTTGGTCGTGCCGGTTTTGCCGGCGATCTGGCCCTTGAGGCCGTATTTGCCGCGGAGACGGCCGCCGGTGCCGCCGTCAACCACACCTCTCATCATCGACACCATCTGCGAATTGGCCCTGCTGTCGACAGCCGCCCTCTTGCGCTGCGAGAAACGCCCGAGGACGTTGCCCTCGCTGTCCTCGATGCGCGTTACGAACATCGGGTAGGCGTAGACGCCTCCGGAAGGGAACGTGTTGTAGGCGGAGACCATCTCGTAGACGGAAAGGTCGGCGGAACCCACACACAGGGAGACCACAGGGTCCACATAGCTTGTGATGCCCATTTTGTGCATCTGGCGGACCATCGCGTCGGGGCCGAGCTGCTTCATCAGATAGGCCGCGACGGAGTTGGAGCTGCAGGCCAGGCCCCAGCGGATGTTGACGAGCTTGCCGTCGGCGTGGGGGTCCTTGGGGCTCCAGGTCTTGTCGTTTGGAAGGACTATGACCTGCGGGACGTTCTCGACGGGGTCGCAAGGAGTCATTCCGGACTCCATCGCAAGGGTGTAAAGATAGGGTTTGACGGTCGACCCCACCTGGCGGCGGCCCTGGGAGACGTTGTCGTACTTGAAGTAGCGGTAGTTGGGGCCGCCCACATAGGCCTTGATGCGCCCGGTCCCCGGCTCTATGGCCATAAAGGCGGCACGGAGGAAGGACTTGTAGTAGCGGATGGAGTCGTCCGGGGTCATCACGGTGTCGATATAGCCGGGCTTGTCCCAGGTGAAGACTCTCATCTCGACAGGCTTGGAGAAGCTCCTTTCAATCTCGGAATCGGACTTGCCGGCGGCCTTCATCATCCTGGTCCTGTCGCTCCACTTGCGGGCCTGGGCCATAGCGACCTTGATGGCCTTCTTGTCGGTGCCGTTGGAGAACGGGAAGTCCTTGCGGTACTTGACTTCCTTGTCGAACTGCTTCTGGAGATCCTTGCTCAGGTGCTCCACGACGGCTTCCTCGGCATATTTCTGCATCTTGATGTTGATGGTCGTGTAGATGCGGAGGCCGTCCTGGTCGAGGTCGTAGAGGGTGCCGTCGTTGCGGGGATTCTTGACAATCCATCCGAAGACGGGGTCTTCCTCCCAGCGGAGAGAGTCGGCCAGATAGTCGAAATGAGTGGGATAGTCCGAAGGACGGGGCTTCTCGGCATACAGGGTACGGCGGAGCATATCCCTGAAGTAGGGGCCGACTCCGGTCGTGCGGTCCACGTTGCGGGCGTAGGTCTTGATGGGGATGGCCTGGATGGAGTCGCACTGGACACGGGTAAGGTAGCCGTTCTTCATCATCTGGCGGAGGATGAAGTTGCGGCGCTCGAGGGCCTTGTCGGGGTTGATGTTGGGGTTGTAGCGGGTGGGTTTGTTGATCATACCCACGAGGACCGCGCTCTCTTCAGTCTTCAGCTCGATCGGCTTCTTGTCGAAGAACTGGGCGGAAGCCGAATAGATGCCATAGGAGTTGCTGCCGAAGAAGACGGCGTTGAGATACATATCGATGATCTCCTCCTTGGTGTAGTTGCGCTCGATCTTGATGGCGGTGATCCATTCCTTGAGTTTGATCCAGACCATCTTGACCTTGGAGACTCCGGGAATCTTCGAATGGACGTCCGCGCGGGGGTAGAGGGTCTTGGCAAGCTGCTGGGTGATGGTGGAGCCGCCGCCCTGGGAGGAACGCGACATCAGGATGGTCTTGAAAAGGACGCGCCCGAGACTCTTGAAATCTATGCCGGAATGGCGGTAGAAGCGCTCATCCTCCGTTGCGACCGCGGCTTGGACGAGGTTCTCGGGGAGCTCGCTGTAGCTGACATAGGTCCTGTTTTCGATGTGGTAGGTCGTGAGGATCTCGCCTTCCTCGGCGATGACCTGCGTCGCGAGCTTGCTGTCGGGACTCTGGAGGGACTCCATCGTCGGGATGTCGGCGAATGCCCACACGGCGGCAAGCAGCAGAAAAATCACCGCCACCGGGACCGTCAGGAGTATCCAAAACCACTTTACTATCTTTTTTCGAGTTGCCTCTGTCATCTTGTCGTCAGTTTGGTCTGAATTACAAAAATAGCATTAAAATTTGGAAAATTGCCCCGATTGTGATTTACTTTGCACAAAAGTTTTGAGTATGGAGGAAAATCTCATAATCGTCGAGTCCCCGACCAAGGCCAGGGAAATCGATGCATTTCTGAAAAAAGAGAAGGAGAGTTTCAGAGTCGTTTCTTCGCGCGGCCACATCCGTGACCTCAGCGAAAAAAGGCTTTCTGTCGATATCGAACACGGATTCACACCGGAATACGAAGTCCCGGCCGACAAGAAGCGAGTGGTCTCCGAGCTGAAAGCCCTTGCCGCCAAGGCTTCGACCATCTATCTCGCATCCGATCCCGACCGCGAGGGAGAAGCCATCGCCTGGCACCTCGCAGTCACCCTCGGCCTCGACCCGGCCAAGACCCGGCGCATCACCTACCACGAGATCACAAAGCCTGCCGTGCTGGAAGCCCTGGCCAACCCTCGCGACATCGATATGAAACTGGTCAACGCCCAGCAGGCGCGCCGCGTGCTCGACCGCCTCGTCGGATTCGAGCTCTCGCCGGTGCTCTGGCGCAAGATTCAGCCGAAGCTTTCCGCAGGAAGGGTGCAGAGCGTCGCGCTGCGTCTCATCGTGGACCGTGAAAAGGAGATTATGGCATTCCGGCCGGAGCCCTTCTACAGGGTGGAAGGCACCTTCACTCCCGAAGGAGCCCCCTCCTCGACGAAGCTGAAGGCCGTGCTCGACACGAAGTTCGACAGGGAAGACGACGCCAGGAAGTTCCTTGAAGACAGCATCGGAGCGTCCTACAAGGTGGACGCAGTGGACAAAAAGGAAGCATTCCGCCATCCAGCGGCTCCCTTTACCACTTCCACCCTCCAGCAGGAGGCCTCCAGAAGGCTCCATTTCCCCGTAAGCCAGACGATGAAAGTCGCGCAGTCGCTCTACGAAAGGGGTCTCATCACCTATATGAGGACCGACTCCACGACTCTCTCCTCTCTCGCCATCAACACGACGGCCAAATACATCGCCGAAGCTTTCGGAGCTCCCTATTCGAAGCCCCGCCAGTACAAGACAAGGGTTCGCGGCGCGCAGGAAGCCCACGAGGCCATCCGCCCGACCTTCGTCACCAAGACCGAAATCGAAGGCACCACCCTTGAAAAGCGCCTATATGCCCTCATCTGGAAGCGTACGGTAGCCAGCCAGATGGCCGACGCCAAAGTCCTCAACACCACCGTGCGCATCTCCTCCGACAAGAGGCCCGAGGCCTACAACACCCAGGCGATGGAGATCCTCTTCGACGGCTATATGAAACTCTACGGACCGGCCGACGGCGACTCCGAAATCGAGGAGGGCGAGACCATCCTTCCCGACGTGAAGAAAGGCGACAGGATGATTGCCCGTTCCATTTCCGCCGAATGCAAGTTCACCGCCGCTCCTCCGCGCTACTCGCAAGGCACCCTCACGAAAAAGCTCGAGGAGCTTGAAATCGGCCGCCCGTCCACCTGGGGGACCATCGTTCCCACCCTTTCCTCCGGCAGGGGCTACATAGTCGAGGGCGACAAGGAAGGAGTCAGGATGCCCGTCGAGAACATCACTCTCGTCGGCGACAAGCTCACCTTCTCGAAGAAGGCCGAGGTCGTCGGGGCGGAAAAGCGCAAGCTTATGCCCCAGGACATCGGCATCATCGTTTCCGATTTCCTCGTCAGCGAATTCCCCGGCATCGTCGACTACGACTTCACGGCAAGGGTTGAGGAGGACTTCGACAAGATCGCCGAAGGCAAAGCCTCCTGGGAAAAGACCATCTCCGGATTCTACGCCCCGTTCCACGACAGGGTGGGCGAAGTTCTCGGCGACGGCAAATACAACAAGGTCGAAAAACTCATCGGCAACGACCCGGAGACGGGCGAGCCCCTCATCGCAAAATTCGGCCGTTTCGGCGCTTTCGTCCAGAAAGGAGACGGAGAGAAGAAGCAGTTCGCTTCGCTCCCGAAAGGTATGCTCATCGAGTCGCTTTCGCTCGAACAGGCCCTCAAGCTGTTCGACCTCCCCAGGACGGTCGGCGAGAAGGACGGGGAAGAGATCGTCGTGACCAAAGGCCGTTTCGGTCCCTATATCAAGTTCGGCAAGCGCAATATTTCCGTTCCCCGCGGCAAAGACCCCCTCAAGATCACGCTTGAGGAGTGCCTGGCCCTCATTTCCGCAGAGGAAGGAGGCAACAAGGGCGTCGTGAGGGAAGGCGACGGATTCGCCATTATGAAAGGCCCCTACGGTCCATATATCAAAGCCGGCGGAGTCAACTACAAGATTCCCCGCGGCAAGAACGCGGAGAACCTCACCGATGAAGAGTGCCGCAAGATTATCGCGGCCGGTCCCGCAAAACCTAAAATGAAACCCGCAAAATAAAGTTATGGCAGCCCCAACCTACCACATCGATCCGATCGATCAGAAAATCCTCTCATCCCTCGTCAAGAACGCCAGGATGCCTTTCCTCGAGATAGCGCGCGAGTGCAACGTCTCCGGAGCGGCCATCCACCAGAGAGTAAAGAGACTGGAAGCCGCCGGAGTCATCACCGGCAGCCGTCTTCTCGTCAAACCGCAGGCTCTCGGCCTCAACGTCTGCGCCTTCATTTCCATCCAGCTATCGGAGGCCAACAAGTATCCGGAAGTCGTGGCCTATCTGAAGAAGATTCCCGAGATTGTCGAATGCCACTACGTCACCGGCAAGTCCGGCCTTCTCGCAAAGGTCTACTGCCTTGACAACGACCACCTTATGGAGGTCCTTCTCAACACCATACAGAAAATCCCCTACATCCAGTCCACCGAAACGATGATCTCGCTCGACGAGGCCATCGAGCGTCAGGTGTGGGTAAAGGATTTCAAGAGTACGACCTACTCGGGGACAAGGTGATCCATAACCGTCTCCGCGAGGACAAGGTCCTCCGGGGTGGTGATCTTGATATTGTACCGTTCTCCTTCGATGTAGGAGAGCGGTATGTCGTTTCTCCTGGCGACGGAGGCGTCATCGGTGAAAGAAGGATCGAACGGGCCGGCATAGGCGGCCTTTATCTCCTCGGACAGAAACATCTGAGGCGTCTGTGCGGCATAGTAGCGGCTTCGGACAGGGTCGGAATCAGGGGCGGTCACGAGGGCTCCGCCTTCGGCCTGATTGAGGATTTTGAGGGTGTCGGTGACGGGAACGACGGGGATGAGGGCCCTTTCCGTCGCCATCCTTTCGGCCATACGGCGAAGAAGGGACACGCTGACAAGCGGCCTCACGCCGTCGTGGATGGCCACTATCGCGCCGTCGGGGACTTTCGACAGGGCGGCCCTGACTGAATGGAAGCGGGTGATGCCTCCGGGGACTATTGTCTGGCGGAGGGAGAATCCGCGTGAGGAGCAATAGGCATCCCAGGCGGATATGTGCTCTTTTGGGAGGACTGTGACGACAGAAAGCCCCGGGAAGGCCTCCACGAAGCGGGAAATGGTCCTTTCAAGCACGGCCTTGCCTTTCAGGGGAAGGAACTGCTTGGGTACTTCCGAACCCATCCTGACGCCGCGACCTCCTGCGACGGCCACCAAAAAAAATTTCCTGTCCATACAAAGAAGAATTTTTTCTTTTGCGAAGATATCAAATTTTTCTTACATTTGAAGTCCTGTCGATTGAAAAGAAATTTAATAGAAAGATATGGCATTCTCATTCCTTACACAAGAACTCGCTATAGACCTTGGCACAGCCAACACCGTCATCTTCAAAAATGACGAGATTGCCCTCGACGAGCCCAGCATCGTCGCTATGGACAACAACGGCAACTTCAAGGCTATCGGCCAGAAAGCCAAGCTGATGCACGAGAAGACCAATCCCGGTATCAAGACCGTCCGCCCTCTGCGCGACGGCGTCATCGCCGACTTCCAGGCCGCCGAGATGATGATCCGCGAATTCATCCGCCAGGTCAACTCGAAGCACAAGTCGCTCTTCCCGCCCAACCTCAAAATCGTCGTCGGCGTCCCTTCCGGCTCCACCGAAGTCGAGCTCAGGGCCGTCCGCGACTCCTCAGAGCACGCCGGAGGGCGCGACGTCTACCTCATCTATGAGCCTATGGCCGCGGCCCTCGGTATCGGTCTCGACGTCGAGGCCCCGAGGGGCAATATGGTCGTCGACATAGGCGGCGGCACGACCGAGATCGCCGTCATCTCCCTCGGCGGCATAGTCCAGCAGGACAGCATCCGTGTGGCCGGCGACGTCTTCACCTCCGACATCCAGAACTACCTCCGCCAGCAGCACAACATCAAGGTCGGCGAGACGACGGCAGAAAGGATCAAGATCGCCGTCGGATCGGTCATCCCCGAGCTTGACGAAGAGCCGGAGCCGTTCCTCGTGAGGGGCCCGAACCTTATGACCGCCCACCCCGTGGACGCCATAATCAACTACCAGGAGATCGCCCACTGCCTCGACAAATCCATCGCAAGGATCGAAGCCTCCATCCTCGGCGTCCTTGAGCAGACTCCTCCGGAGCTCTACTCCGACATCGTGGAGAACGGCATATTCCTTTCCGGCGGCGGCGCCCTCCTGAGGGGTCTTGCCAAGAGGCTCAGCGACAAGGTCAACATCCAGTTCCACGTTGCCGAAGACCCTCTCCGCGCAGTTGCGCGCGGCACCTGCATCGCCCTCAAGAACACCGAGAACTACCAGTTCCTTATGCGCTAAAAGGCCGGCGATGCCCAGGGAAAGGAAGATCATACCCATACTCATCAGCGCGGCAATCTTCATCCTTATGGAGATTGCTGCTCTGAATATGCTCTCTTCCCGGGATTCGCTGCAGCGGTTCTGGATAGCGCGCGGCGCCCACCGCATCCAGGGGACGCTCTGGGGCGGCACCGAAAGCGTAAAGTACTACTTTATGCTCCGCAAGATCAACCGCGACCTCGCCGCAGAAAACGCGGCCCTTCACAAGGACCTCGTCTACTACAAGGCCATCGTCGACGACGCCCGCCTGGACACGATGAAGTTCGGTCTCAAGCGCGCCAGGGGGTTCATCTACACCCCGGCCGAGATTGAAAAGATCAGCCGCAACAAGCAGCACAACTACATCATCATCAACCGCGGCTCGGAGGACGGAGTCCTTGAGAAAAGCGGTATAGTGACCGGCAAGGGCGTGGTCGGCATCGTCGACGCGGTGGAGAAGCACCACTCCTACGCCCTTTCCTTTATGAACTACGACATCTCCATCAGCGCCCGCCTCGGCGACAATGGAGCCGTAGGTCCGCTTGTCTGGGACGGCCACTCTTCCAACAAGGCCATCCTCAGGGAGATTCCCCTCCAGTACAAGTACGAGGAAGGCGACACCATCTACACCAGCGGCCACTCCCTGATCTTCCCTCCCGACATCCCCCTCGGGACAGCCGGCCCTTCGAAGATCATCAACGGAGCGACCAATGAAATCAAGGTCACCCTGTTCCAGGACTTCTCGACGCTGCGCTACGTGACCGTTGTCAGCAACACTTCGCAAAGGGAGCTGGAGGCCCTGGAAAACAAATGAAAAGGGTTGACTTCTTCCTTGCGTATTTCCTGTTGGCGGTCATCCAGATTCTGATCACCAACTATTTCCACCTGTCGTATTTCATCACCCTCAGCATCCTGCCGGTGATGGTGCTCTCCATTCCCATCCGCTATTCGACCAATATCGCATTGATGATTGCCTTCGGCACCGGACTGGGAGTAGACCTTCTCGCCGACGGCGTGCTCGGCCTCAACACCCTGGCCTTGGTGCCCGTGGCCTTCCTCCGCAACACGGTAATTTCCTTCGTCTTCGGAGAAGAGATGTTCTCCCGCAAGGAGGATTTCTCCATCAGGCGCAACGGATTCACGAAAGTCGCCCTGGCCATCCTTTTCGTCCAGACGCTGTTCCTCATCATCTACATCGCCGCGGACGGGGCCGGCACGAGGCCGTTCTGGTTCAATTTCGTACGCTTCCTCTGCTCTCTCATCACCGGATTCCTGCTTTCCCTGCCGGCAGTCGACGCACTTTCCCCTGAAGGGAGAAGCTGATGAGAGACGACCGTCAGATCAAGATTCTCATAGGGCTCGGAATCGCCGCGGCGATACTTCTGGGCAAGATTTTCTATATCCAGGTCATCAACGGCAAGTACAAGGCCGATTCCATAAGCAACTCCATAGTCAAGGAGGTCATCTACCCCACAAGGGGTGTCATCTACGACCGCAACGGCAAGATCATCGTAGGCAACAAGGTGGCCTACGACATAATGGTCACGCCGCGCGAAGTGACCGCATTCGACACCCTGACGCTCGCGTCCGTCCTCGACGTGGATCCGCAGCTGATCCGCGACAAGATGGCCGAGTACAGGAGCAATATCAAGAAAATCGGCTTCCAGTCGGTTGCGATGCTGAAGCAGATTCCCGCCGAGACCTATATGAAATTCGACGAGGTCAAGTATCAGTTCCCGGGCTTCTACGGCCAGGTGCGAAGCATACGCGACTACCCGATCAACGCCGGCGGCAACCTCCTCGGCTATGTGTCCGAAGTCGACGCGGCGTATATTAAATCCCACCCCGAGGAATACAGCATCGGCGACTATGTCGGCAAGACGGGCATCGAGGCGGCCAGGGAGAAAGACCTTCGCGGAGAAAAGGGCTATCACATCTACATCCGCAACGCCCGCGGGCGCATCGAAAGCTCCTACAAGGACGGCGCCGAAGACAAGGAGGCCTCCCCCGGCCACGACATTATGACCACCATTGACGCCGACCTGCAGCGCTATGGCCAGCAGCTTATGCGCAACAAGCTCGGAGCCGTAGTCGCCCTGGAGCCCTCCACGGGCGAGATTCTCGCCATCGTCTCCAGCCCCGGCATAGACGTAAGTATGCTGGCCGACATCGGGAAGCACTATGAGGAGATTTCCTCCAACCCCTACAAGCCGATGTTCAACCGGGCGGTGCAGGCCTACTACCCGCCGGGCTCGTGCTTCAAGATAGTCAACGCCCTCATAGGCCTTCAGGAAGGAGTGCTTACACCCTCGGAGACTCACCCCTGCCACTATGGCTACCAGTTCGCCGACGACCGCAAGCTCGGCTGCCACGGCCACAAGTCGCCGATCGATATGGAAGAGTCGATTATGATGTCGTGCAACGCCTACTACTGCTACGTCCTGCGCAACATCCTCGACAATAAAAAATACGCATCCATCGACGAAGCGATGGACTCCTGGCACAAGTATGTCGAGAGCTTCGGTTTCGGCAAGAAACTCGGCAGCGACTTCCCCTCCGAGCTCAGCGGCAGCATTCCCTCGGCCAAGACCTACAACAAGTTCTACGGCAAGGGACGCTGGAACTCCACGACCGTCATCTCCCTTTCCATCGGACAGGGAGAAATCGCCGTCACGCCTCTCCACCTGGCCAATTTCTGCGCCACCGTGGCCAACCGGGGATGGTACAAGATCCCTCACCTGGTGAAGGAATTCGAGGACATAGAGATCGACCCCAAGTACTACGAGAAGCACTACACGATGGTCGACACGACACAGTTCCCGAAGGTCATCAAGGGAATGTGGCGGGCCGTCAACAGCGCCCCCGGGACCGGAGGCACGGCCTGGATCGCCCAGGTGGACGGGCTTGACATATGCGGCAAGACCGGCACCGCGCAGAATCCCCACGGCGACGACAACTCCGTCTTTATGTGCTTCGCCCCTATGGACGATCCGAAAATAGCCGTTGCGGCCTACATCGAAGGAGGCGGCTTCGGTGCGGCCTACGCTGCGCCCATCGCTTCGCTGATGGTTGAAAAATACCTCAACGGAGAGATTCCCTGGGGCCCCAGGAAGGACCTGGAGGCCAGGATGAAGACCAGCTATCTGCTCAACCGTGTCAGAATAAGGAGAAGATGAAAGGCAACGCACACGAAAGATCACTGAAGCAGTCGGTGGACTGGGCCCTGATAGTCAGCTATCTGATCCTCGTCCTCATCGGCTGGCTCAGCATCTATGCTTCCATCCACTCCTCTGAGCCGCCGTCCATATTCAATTTCGATTTCAGGAGCGGCAAGCAGTTCGTGTGGATACTTTCGGCCCTGGGACTCGCCGGGGTTATTATCTTCCTGGTCAATCCACGGCTCTGGGAGGCCTTCGCGCCGCACTTGTACATCCTGGTGGCCATACTGCTGGTAGCGGTGATTTTCCTCGGGAAGGAGGTCAACGGATCCAAGTCGTGGTTTGAATTCGGTCCCGTGAGTTTCCAGCCGGCGGAGGTGTCGAAGATCACCACGTCGCTGTTCCTGGCGTCGATGCTAAGCCGCACCGACTTTTCGGTAACCCGCTTCAAGGATTTCCTGAAGGTTGCCGCCATCATTGCGATTCCGATGCTGGTGATTCTGGGAGAAAAGGAAACGGGCTCCGCCCTTGTCTATCTCGGATTCATCTTTGTCCTCTACAGGGAAGGGCTCACCGGATGGCTCCTTTCGATTATCGGCCTTGTAATTATCCTGTTCATCACGACACTGACGGCTTCGCCCTATGTCTCGATAATGATTCTCATAGCGGTCGTCACCTTCTGCAACGCCATCAATGAAAAGCATTTCTGGAAGATGCTGCTGTTTCTGGGAATATTCCTCCTGGCGGGCTCGCTGTTCCCGTGGCTGTGGGGGCTTCTGACCGACCATATAGCCGCATCCGTACAGAAAATCTCCGACACCTACACCGTCACCCTTCCCGGACAGGAGAAGAAAGTCTTCTGGGCCTTCCTCCTCAAGATCAAGCCCATCTATTTCCTCATAGCTATCTGCCTCGGCGTCCTCCCGCGATTTGCAATCAAGGCGTTCAAGGAGAAGAACGTCTTCGGAGGCGCCTCGGTCATAACTTTCCTCGTCGGCCTGGCCCTCATTTTCTCCACCGAGTTTATCTTCAACGACGTGCTCAAGGAGCACCAGAGGCAGAGAATCGAGGTCCTTCTCGGTATGAAGGACGATCCGACCGGTGTCGGCTACAACGTCAAACAGTCGATGATTGCCATCGGCTCGGGCGGATTCTTCGGCAAGGGATTCCTCAAGGGCACCCAGACGGCCTACGGCTTCATCCCGGAGCAGTCGACGGACTTCATCTTCTGCACCATCGGTGAAGAGTGGGGCTTCATTGGCTGCCTGGCCGTGATAGGCCTGTACGTGTTTATGATAGCGAGGATAATAATAGACGCGGAGGAGTGCCGGGAGAAATTCACGCGGATTTACGGCTACTGCGTTGCCGCGTGCATATTTATGCACCTCTTCATCAATATAGGTATGACCATCGGCATTATGCCGGTCATCGGCATCCCGCTGCCGCTGCTAAGCTACGGCGGCTCCTCGCTCTGGGCGTTTACGGTGCTGATTTTTATATTTATCGCGCTCTACCGCGAGGAGAAGAAATACTACTAAGCGTCCTCATCGAATTGAGCACGGCGAGGACCGTGACGCCTACGTCGGCGAAGACCGCCATCCACATCGTCGCAAGGCCGAATCCGGCGAGCACGAGGACCAGCAGTTTGATCCCGATTGCAAACCATATATTCTCGCGGGAGATACGAAGAGTACGCCTGGAAAGGCGGATGGCCTCGGCTATCCTCGACGGCTTGTCGTCCATCACGACCACGTCGGCTGCCTCGATGGCGGCGTCGGAGCCAAGGGCGCCCATAGCGATACCGATGTCGGCCCTGATGAGCACAGGGGCGTCGTTGATGCCGTCGCCGGCAAAAGCGAGAGGGCCGTGGCCAAGAAGCTTTTCGACCTCGTTCACCTTGTCCTCGGGGAGGAGTTCCGCCTTGTAGTCCGAAAGTCCGAGCTCGGCGGCCACTGCTCGCCCGACCTCCTCACGGTCGCCGGTGAGCATCACGGTCTTCGCGACTCCCAGTGCCTTGAGGGCGCTGACGGCCTCGGCCGCATCCGGCTTAAGCCTGTCAGATATCACTATGTGGCCGACATAGAGGCCGTCGATGGCGACGTGGACTATCGTCCCGTTGTGGGAGCAGGGGTGCCAGGCCGCGCCGACTCTTTCCATAAGTTTTTCGTTGCCGACGCTGACAGTCTTGCCGTTGACGATGGCGCAGATCCCTTCGCCGGTAAACTCCTCAGTCCCGGTCACCAGGCACTCGTCGTGCTCGTCGGAATACGCCTTGCGGAGTGCTGCGGCAATAGGATGGGTGGAGAAGCGCTCCACGTGGGAGGCCAGATGCAGGAGTTCCTTCTCCCCTATTATTTCAGGATGGACGGCGACGACTTCGAATACCCCTTCGGTAAGCGTCCCCGTCTTGTCGAAAACAACGGTCGAGACGCTCGAAAGCAGATCGACGAAATTGGAACCCTTGATAAGGACGCCCCTTTTGGAAGCGCCTCCGATGGTGCCGAAAAACGCCAGCGGAACGGATATGACAAGGGCGCAGGGACACGATACCACAAGGAACATCAGGGCCCTGTAGAACCACACGGGAAAAGCCTCTGCGAAACCGCCGGAAAACAGCGGGGGCACAAGGGCCACCAGCACGGCAGCGGCAACGACTATCGGGGTGTAGATTTTAGCAAAACGGGTAATGAAGCCCTCGCTCTTGGATTTTTTTTCCTGGGCGGAGGTCACAAGGCGCAGGATGCGCGACGCCGTGGACTCCTCGAAAACTTTCTCGACACGGACTCTCAGGAGCCCGGAAAGATTGATGCAGCCGGAAAGGACTTCCCCGCCAGGATTGACTATGCGGGGGACACTCTCGCCGGTGAGAGCCACGGTGTTCAGCGTGGAAGAGCCCTCAAGCACGATGCCGTCCATCGGGACCTTGTCGCCGGGGCGGACAATCACGACTTCGCCGATCCTTACCTCGGCGGGATCCACCTCAACGATGGCGCCGTCGCGCTCCAGCAGGGCGATGTCGGGCCTTATGTCCATAAGGTGGGATATGCCCTTCCTGCTGCGCCTTTCGGCTATGCCCTCGAACATCTCGCCTACCTGGAAGAACAGCATCACGAACACCGCCTCCGGGAACTCCGTCTCGGCGCCGGGGAAGAACCCGACCGAGAGGGCGCCGGCGGTGGATATGGTCATCAGGAAATTCTCGTTGAGAGGCTCTCCTTCAATGAGGCCTTCGACGGCCTCCTTGATAGTGTCGAAGCCGACGACAAGATAGGGCACCAGATAAACAAGAAGAAGCTGCCACGTTTTCAGCGTGACAGTCTTCTCCACTATAAAGGCCACGACCAGAAGAACGGTCGCAACCGATATTTTAATTATCCTCTCCTTAAGCCCGCCTTCTTCGTGATGGTGGGCGTGGTGCTCGCAGTCGCAGCTATGTTCTTCGTGATGATGTCCCATAGCTTCGCTTTGTGCACCTTATTCGGCAAGTCCTTTCTTGACGGCGGCGGCGAGACGGTCGTAGAGAGCGTCTGTCTTCTCGAGGAGCTCCTTGCGGATCTCGGCATAGAAGACGCGCTTGTTGCCTTCGGGGGCGCCGACTTTGTCGCGCAGGCCGTTGAAAAGATCGACAGCCTCGTCGATGAGGCCCGTTATCTCCTCGGCGTTCTTGCCGGGTTTGACGGAAAGGAAAGTGGAGCAGTCGTCCACAAATGCACCGATCACATACTCGATGTCTTTCTTGATGTCTCTCAGATTCATATCGTTCTCTAATTAAAACGTGCAAAGATACAAAAAATTCTTAACGGACGCCTAAGGCTGGGCTATGAAATGCGCGGCGGTGTCGATGTAGAGGTGGCCGCCGGAGGCGGAGGCTTCTTCGCGGAGCACGCGGACGGCGTTCTCGTTGTCTACAAGGTCATTGGAAATGAGCCTGGTGGTGGAATTCCACTCGATGAGGGGGTTTTTAAGCCCCGTGGCGCTGTCGTCGCGCCGGGTTGTGGCCACGTACTCGCTCACGGCAAGGTTCAGGGTGTACGACGCCCAGTTGCCGGTCCACGTCCCGTTCTGGTAGATGACCGTGCCGTCTTTCTTCAATGATATGATATTGCTGCCGTTGAAACAGCAGTCCATACCGGTCATTCGCGAGAACAGCACCTGCCCCTGGTAGGTCATCGAATACTCGAACACCTTGAGCAGGTCGCCATAGGTGATATTGTAGACGTAGACGGTGTTGCTGAAGGGGAACATCTCATAAACGTTGGAGACGGTGATGTCGAGCCGGGACTGGCCGCCGAGCGAGAAGTAGGTGCGGACGCCGCCGGCGTTGACGAAGGCTACGTCGGCATCTCCGATGCTGCGCAGAATGTCGCACATCCAGTTGGAAATGACGGCTGCGCGGTCGCCGCTTCCGTTGATGGTGTAGGACGAGGCCCCGACGGTGATATAACCGATGACGTCGTTCATCTGCTGCGACGTGGCGTCTACCGCTTCGTCGGAAATGGCGAGGACCTCTTCGTCCAGCTCCCAGGAGTTCTGGGCAGGGGTTGTGTGGATATCGCGGGTGGAGTCGACGGACAGGATCTTCTGGTTGACGACGCTTTTGAACGATATCTCGCGGGTTTCAGCGTCCACATTGAACTTCAGGTCGGCATAAGCATAGCGCTCGCCATATCTGCCGCCCTGCAGATAAGGAACTCCATAGGAGGTTGTGCCGGAGGAATAGGTGTGGCTGTGGCCGCCGAGGACAAGGTCGATGGGACTGCCGGAGCCGAGCCGGCCGGCTGCGTTTTCGGCGGCGCCGTGAATCAGGAGAATCGTGGCGTCGCACTGCCCGGAGGACTCCAGGTCCCGGGCGATACTGCTCGCTATCGAATAGTTCTCATTGATGGAGTAGCCCTGGTCGGCGAACCTGGAAGCCAGGATGCTGCTTGAGTAATTGACGGCGAAGCCTATGACGCCGATCTTGACGCTTATGGTCTTGCCGGCGGAGTTGACTGCGTTCTTCTCGAGGATGACATAATCGCTGGTGGACGACACTCGCGCGCCATTTTTATAAAGATTGGCGCAGAGCACGGGCACCGAGTTGACGCAGCGCTGGCCGGACCTATCATAGTCCGGCATAGTGGCATCAGCGTCCACGGTGTTGTCGAAACCCCAGTCGAACTCGTGGTTGCCGAGAGCCACGGCGTCGTAGCCCATCTTGTCCATCGCGGCGAAGACCGGCCAGCCGTCGAGGAGATTGGAAATGGCGGCTCCCTGATAGAGGTCGCCTCCGTCCAGAAGCACGAGGCGGTCCTTATCGATCTCGCCGCTTTTGCCGCGGATGTCATTGGCCTTGTCGGCGATATATGCAAGACGGTAATGAATGGTGCCGTTGTCGTTGTCGACGACATAGCCGTGAAGGTCGGTGGTCTCGATGAGCGGCAGCAGGTAGTCCCCCGGCGCAGGACGTCCGTCGTCCACCACCGGCTCCGGATCAGGCTCTGGAGCAGGGACAGGCGACCCGACAGGCATCTCCTCCTTGCACCCGATAAAGACGGCGGCGATGACCGCCAGGAGAAAAGATGCAACCATACTGCTTTTACTCATCGTGACAGAGTGTTTTATCCGCGGACGTCCCAGGGGCCGCCGGGGCCGAAGACCTTCTCGACGAGGGCGTCGTAGATGCGGGCGCGCTTGGCGAGGTCGAGCAGATTGATACGGTAGCGCATCAGCTGGGTGAACGGCACCATATCGCGGAGCATCTGCCTGCTCACGCCGATGTCGGTGGGGTCTGTCGGAGCGCCGACGATGGCGAACAACTTCTGCATCTTGGCAAAAGGATAGACCTGTGCGCGGTACTGCGCCTTGAGGGCGGGCCAGTTGTCACGGACCTTGCGGAGCTGCTCGCGGACAACTTCCTTGTCGCCGTACTTTTTCGTGATCTCCCTTACGCCGAGCTCCGGATCGACGAAGTTGCGGAAGATGCGGCGGGCGCGCTCCTGCTCCTCTTCGAGGGAGGGCCAGGCGGCGGCGCAAGCGTCGATATCAAGGCCGCTGAGATCCATCTCAAGGAAGGCGTCGAAGAAGGCGCACATCGTGAGCGTGCCTATCGCGACCTGGAAGCCGTGGCTCTGGAGTTTGCCCTTGTAGCGGTGCTCCGTCATATCGAGATAGTGGCTGAACAGGTGATCGGTGCAGGAAGCCGGGCGGCTGGAACGGGCCGACTGCATTGCAAAGCCGCTGTAGGTCAGGCCCTCGAAAAGAAGGGCGATGGCCTCGGGATTGCCGGCGGCGATGCCTTCAGGATCGGACAGCATCTCGTCCAGGACATCCTGGAGGACGTGCCAGGCGGCGGGCTGGATGGGCTCCGTGCCGAAGAGGTCGGCAATCATCCACTCGGCGCCGCAGGGGACCTTGGCGGCCAGGTCGGCGTAGCCGGCGGCCGTCATTTCCTTCGGCGCGGCGGCGATGACGTCGATGTCCGCAAGGATTGCCGCAGGGGCAGGACATTCGAAGGTCTGCTTGAGGCCTTTATAGGTGATGGAGGCACCGAACGAGGAGTAGCCGTCTACGGACGCCGCCGTGGGCAGCGTGAGATAAGACCGGCCGTGGCGGTGGGAGGAGAGTTTGCATAGGTCGTTGATGACTCCGGAGCCGACGGAGACGAGCACGGCTTCCGGCTCGGCGTCCAGCAGCGCGTCCACCTGCTCCACGTACTTCCACTCGGCGTGGAACTCTTCCTCCGGGAAGATATGCTTCCCGACGGGGATGCCTGCTTCCTGCAGTTTGGCAAATACTTCTTCCCCGAGCACCGGCCAGGTGTGGACGTCCGCCACAACCATCGCCTTGCGGCCCGGAAAACACTGTCTGAACACTTCCGGCGCCCTGCCGGCCATACCGCTGCCCATCTCGAACACTTTGGTGTCGGTGGCTATGGACAAAGCCTTTAAAATTCTCTCCTGCATTATTTTGCTTCTTCTAAAAGATTTCCAAGTTCTTCTATGTCGCGGCAGATGAGCGACGGGGCGTGGGGCCATTCGCGGGCCATCTCCAGAGTCGTCTCGCCGCTGAGCACGAGAACGCCGAACGCGCCGGCATTGTAGGCGCACTCCACATCCGTGTAGATGCGGTCGCCGACCATAGCGATCTCCTCGGCCTTTAGGCCGTAGCGGTGCTCGATGCCGCGGATCATCGCGGGGTCGGGCTTGCCGATGACGGTGTCCGGCCGGCGGCCCGTGGCCTGCTCGATGCAGGCGATGAGGGAGCCGCAGTCGACAAGGATGGTCGGCTGGTCCGTCGGGCACACCCTGTCGGGGTTGGTGGCCACGTACGGCAGCCCCTGCGCCACCCACCAGGCGGCCCGGCAGAGGCGCGGATAGACAAGAGTCGTGTCGAAGGCCACGACGACGAGGTCGGGCCTGTCGTCGGCCGATTCGGCCGTGCTCTCGAAGCCGGCGTCCTCGAACTGGCGTATCATCGAGGGCGTGCCGAGAAGAAACAGCCTCTTCGCCGAAGGATATTTCTCTTTGATATGGTCTATGGTCGCCGGCACGGTGCTGTACATCTGCTCCTTCGACGCGCTGATGCCCATCCTGTCGAGTTTTGCGAGGTAGTCCTCGAGCGAGCGGGTGGGGTTGTTGGTGAGGAAGGAGTAAGAAATCCCGAGACGCCCGAGCTTCGCGAGAAAATCGAGCGTGAACGGGAATATGCTGTTGGACAGGTAGATTGTGCCGTCCATATCAAGTGCCACGTGCTTAATGCGGCGAAGCTTCTCTTTCAGAAGTGCGTCCATATCAGTCGAGATTGAGCGGATTTTCGCGCAGCCAGGCCTCAACCTGAGCGATCTGCTCGTAGAACGGAGAGTCCTCCTTGAAGACAGGGATGATGGCACGGACCGCATCGTAGGCCTTGCGGGAGGCGGGAGCGAGCCGGTCGGCGATGCCGAGGCAGTCCACAGCCTGCGCCAGCGCGATGTACTGGATGGCGAACACCTGGTAGCCGTTGTCGAGCACCCGCTTGCAGAGCAGGGCGCTGTTGGTGCCCATACTCACGATGTCCTGGTTGTCGTTGTTGTTGGGGATGGTGTGGACATAGTTGGGCATAGCGAGCGTCTGGCACTCGGCCGTGGTCGAGGTCGCCGTGAACTGGCAGGCCTGCATCCCGTAGTTGAGACCGAGAGTGCCGAGGTTGAGGAACGGCGGGAGAATGCCGTTGATGCGGTCGTGGAAGAGGTAGTTGAGCTGGCGCTCGGCCGTCTGGATGAGGCGGACGGCGGCAATCTTCACCTTGTCTTCCTCCAGAGAGACATAGTCGCCGTGGAAATTGCCTCCGTGGTAGACGTTGCGCGTCTCCGGATCGACTATGGGGTTGTCGCAGGCGGAGTTGAGCTCACGCTCAAGCACCCTCGCAGCGTTGGCGAAGGTCTCGCTCACGGGGCCGAGAATCTGCGGAGTGCAGCGGAGGGAATAGTAGGCCTGGACCTTATGGTCGAAGGTCTTCTCCTTGTGGCCGCCGTCGTAGAGCTCGTGCTCACGGCTGGCGAGGCATCCGCTGCCCTTGCTGAGCTCGCGCATACGGCGGGCGATGGTCTGCTGGCCGTCCTGGCGGCGCACCTCGTTGAGGGGCTCCGCCATCAGGTCGTCGTAGGACGAGGCGATCTCGTTCATCATCACCGCGGCGAGCGTGCCCCAGTCGAGGAGGCGCTTCGCGTAGATGTTGTTGACCACGCCTATGCCTGTCATAAACGACGTGCCGTTGCATATCGACAGGCCTTCGCGGATATGGATGCGGAACGGCTCCAGGCCGTTCTCCTTCAGCACTTCGCCGCTGGGGCGCCATTCGCCCTTGTAATGGACCTTGCCTTCGCCGATCATACAGAGGGCCATATGGGCCAGCTGCACGAGGTCGCCGCTGGCGCCGACGCTGCCGTGCTGCGGGATGAACGGCAGGATGTCGCGGTTGATCATCTCCACGAGAAGCTCCACCAGGTACGGGTGGACGCCGCTCTTCGCCTGAAGGAAGGTGCCGAGCCTCGCGATGAGGGCCGCCTTGACGTAAATGTCGGGAAGCGGTTCGCCCGCGCCAGTCGAATGGCTGCGGATGATATTGTACTGCAGCGCGGAAAGGGACTTGTCGTCCACCCTCCACTGGGCCATAGGCCCGAAGCCGGTGTTGATCCCGTATATCACCTTGTCGGACGCGAAGTCCTTAAGGAAATCGTAGCACTGGCGGACATCCTCCATCGGGAGGGTGCCGATGTCTATCTTTTTGCCGCCGAGGAGTATTCCTTCGACCTCAGGTATATTGAATTTTGTCATTCCCATTCTATCGTTGCCGGGGGTTTGGATGATATGTCATAGACTACCCTGTTGACTCCGCGTACACGGCCTATGATTTCGCTGGAGACCTCCGCAAGGAAATCATAGGGGAGGCGCACCCAGTCGGCGGTCATCCCGTCGACGGAGGTGACGGCACGGAGGGCAACGCAGTTTTCATAGGTCCTGTCGTCGCCCATCACGCCGACGCTCCGCACGGGGAGGAGCATCACGCCGGCCTGCCAGACCTTGTCATAGAGGCCCCTTTCACGGAGCAGGGTAATGAATATGTCGTCTGCATCGCGGAGGATGCGGAGTTTTTCTTCAGTCACTTCGCCGAGGACGCGGATGCCTAGGCCGGGGCCCGGGAAGGGGTGGCGGCCGAGGATTGCGGGATCAAGCCCGATGGCCTTGCCGACTCGCCTGACTTCGTCCTTGAAGAGAAGGCGCAGCGGCTCAACTATCCCGAGTTTCATATCCTCGGGAAGGCCGCCGACGTTGTGGTGAGACTTGATGGTGCGGGAGGGGCCGCCGACGGAGGAGGATTCTATCACGTCGGGATAGATTGTCCCCTGTGCGAGCCATTTGGCTCCGTCGATGCTCTTCGCCGCCTCGTTGAAGGCTTCGACATAGTCGCGGCCGATGATCTTTCTCTTCTGCTCGGGCTCCTCAACGCCTCTGAGGTCGGCGAGAAATTTCTCCGAAGCGTCCACTCCGGTGACATTGAGGCCCATACCCTCGTAGGAGGCGAGTACCTTCTCGTACTCATTCTTGCGGAGCAGGCCGGAATTGACGAAAATGCAGTGGAGACGGCCGCCGATCGCCTTTTTCAAAAGGAGCGCCGCCACAGAGGAATCCACTCCGCCGGAAAGGCCGAGGATGACATCGTCGCCGCCGACTTTGGCACGGATGTCCTTCACGGTCTCCGTGATGAAATTCTCCGGGGTCCAGTCGGCCTTGCAGCCGCATATCCCGATGACGAAGTTTGAAATCAGCCTTGCGCCGTCCTCGGTGTGGTGGACTTCCGGGTGGAACTGGATGCCCCAGGTCGGCTCGCCGTCAATCTTGTAGGCGATGTTCGGGATGTCGCCGGACGATGCGCTCACGCTGAAGCCTTTCGGAAGGCTGACCATCGTGTCGCCGTGGGACATCCACACTGTGGAGCCGCTGCGAACCCCCTGAAGGAGCGGGTCTTCGCTGTCGGTGACCGTGATCGTTGCGCGGCCATACTCCCTTATCGCCTCCGGGGCGACCACTCCGCCGCCGTCGCGCACCAGTCTCTGGGCGCCGTAGCAGATGCCGAGGAGCGGGAGGCGGCCCTTTATCCCGTCGAGACGGGCGACGGGGGCGTTTTCATCGTTGACCGAAGACGGGCTTCCCGACAGGATGACGCCCTTGACGGAAGAATCTATCTGCGGGATTTTGTCGAACGGGTGGATCTCGCAATAGACGCAGCACTCGCGTATACGCCGTGCGATGAGCATCGTATACTGGGATCCGAAGTCCAATATGAGGATTTTATCCATTATCGGTAGTTGGGGGCGGCTTTGGTGACAGTGATGTCGTGGGGGTGGCTTTCGCGGATGCCGGCGGCGGTGATGCGGATGAACTTCGCCTTGTGGAGGGCTTCAATGTCGGGGGCTCCGACATAGCCCATACCGGCCCTGAGGCCGCCTGCGAGCTGGAACACCACGTCGGCCAGCCTGCCTTTGTAGGGAGTCTTTGCCACAACGCCTTCAGGGACGAGCTTGCGGGCGCCTTTCTGGAAATACCTGTCGGCCGAGCCGGCGCGCATAGCGTCGTCGGAGCCCATACCGCGGTAGGCCTTGAAACAGGCGCCGTCGGCTTCGATAATCTCGCCCGGGGCTTCGTCGGTGCCGGCGAAAAGGTTGCCGCACATCACGCAGTCGGCGCCGGCGGCGAGGGCCTTGACGATGTCGCCGGAGTAGCGGATGCCGCCGTCGGCGATGACGGGGATGCCGCTCCCCTTGAGCGCACCTGCCACGCTGAGCACGGCGGTGAGCTGGGGCACGCCG
>JAFZME010000085.1 GCA_017553405.1 Bacteroidales bacterium | reverse complement strand
TACGGCTCCATCACCCGCGGCAAGCGCGCCGCCCTCGCCCTCTCCCGGCCCGGCTGGAACCTCACGCGCCTCGCCTACCACTACCGCACCCCCTGGCTCCGCGAGGTGCTCCTCCCGCAGTAGCGCGCCGCCACCAGCCCGTGACCACCCAGCCCTTTGGGTGGTCGCCCCTGTTTTCCGGGTCTTTTCCGGCGTGACCACCCAGCCCGTTGGGTGGTCGCCCCTGTTTTCCGGGGCTTTTCCGGCGCCGTGCGCCTACATCCTTGAGCGCTCTTCGGCGCCGGCGCCGGTGCCGCGGTACTTGCTGCTGGCGGTGTTGAAGTTGTAGCGGAGGGAGAACTTGATTCTCTGGGAATCCATGTAGTTGGTCTGCCTGATGGTGTGGCTGCCGAAATCGGTGTAGATGTTATGGTGGGCAAGTCCGGCGAGGTCGCGGCCCTCGAGGCGCAGCACCAGCGAGCCGTCCTTCAGCAGGCTCTTCTGGATTGCGGCGGTGAGGTTGAAGTAGCAGCTGGTCAGGAGGATGTTCTTCGAGTAGCTCTTGCTGTAGAATTCTCCGCCGAGCTCGAACTGCCATCCATCCTTCACCTTGAAGGTGTTGAACATCTCTACGAAGCCGAAGGGCTTGTCGTTGAACTTCGTCACGCGTATGCCGGAGGGCTCGCGGGGATCGGGCGCGTTGATTGTGAGCCACTGCGGCATTATGCCGAAGGTGCAGTTGAGCGTCCAGGGCCCTACGGTGGGGTTTAAGTTGACACTGACGTTCATCTTGCGATGCGGAGTGTCGATATTGCGCGGCTGCACGAGCACTACTCCTTCGTCGTTATAGGGCGAGGACCAGAGCATTATCGCGTGATCCGTGCGAGAATATCCGAGCATCACGGTGATGAATTTCCATACGGCCGTCACGTTGACGTCGTGGGTAAGCTGAGGCTGCAGCTGGGCGTTGCCGCTCTGCCAGATGTACCGGTTGTTGTAGCGGATGGCGCTGGAGAGGCTTGAATATCCCGGCCTTTCCGTCCTGGCGTTATATCCTACCATAAGCTGCACCGGGCCGAATTTTCCCGCGTATGACGCAGAGGGGAAGAAATTGCTGTAGCGGCGTGAGAGGTTCTGGTCGGGGGAGAGCTTATCCTCATAGGCATAGTTGACATATTCATACCGCAGCCCGGCGCTGAACTGCCCGAATTTCGGCAGCGCGAATCCATAGGAGAAGAAGCCGGCGTAGTTGTCTTCCCTGACCTTTGCCGACGATGCCGGAATATCGACACCGGCGATGGAGTAGGAGTCCGTCCTGCGGGAGAATGTCTCTTCCGTGCCCACTTCCAGCTGGCCTTTCCATATAGGATATGAGAACACGGCCTTCGCGGCATACATCTTTCCCGTGTTGCGGCTTTCGCTGCTGATATATGCGTCCGTGGTCATCGAGCTGGTCTCATCGGCAAATGAGATCGAGGAGTCGGTCGTGCCGTAGTAATCGAGGTTGATGTCAATACCGAATTTATCCTTGATGAGGCCGTTGTAGTAGATGTTCGCCCCTAAATTATTCGGCTTTTTCTTGCCGAGCCTGTCCTTGGAGATCGTGGTCAGGTTGTCCACCTGAACTCCGTTTTCGAACACGTCGTCGTGGATAAGTGTCATATCGTCGCCCTGCAGGCGCGTGCCCCATTCGACCTTGCCGCCGATGAAATGGTTGGCGGATATCTGCCAGTTGACACCGGCGTTGCCGTAGACCGACTGTCCGAGGAATTCGCTGTCGAGGTTGCCTTTGTCCTCGAAGATGCTGTCGCCGAACGTCGCTTTCTCGAGGTTGCTTTGCTGACGCTGTGCCCATCTGTCGTAGTTGATTCCGGCAAATATGTCCACACCTCCGGTGCGATAGTTGAGGTTCAGTGCCGCGGTTGCGTTATTGCCCTTCAGCCACTTCAGTGACTGCGCGTCGGATGCGTAGAAATTGAATCCGAAACCGTCGCCCTGCCGCTTTACGGTCTTGATGCGCACGACGCTGCGTACGGTCGCGTCGTACTGCGACCCCGGGTTGGTGATGACCTCCACGCTCTGGATCTCGTTGCTCTGCAGGCGGTCGAGTTCGCTGGTGTCGTTGACTTTGCGGCCATTTATATAGTAAAGCGGCGCGCCCCTGCCGATGACTTCCAGCCCGTCCTGGCTCTTGATGATCCCGGGCGTCTTCTCGAGGACGTCCTTGGCTGTGCCGGCGTTCTCCAGCACGGAGCCGCTGACGGTGGTCAGAAGGCCCTCTCCGGTCAGCTCCATCTTGGGCACTACGACCTGGATTTTCGCCCCTTCCAGCATCACGGAGTCCTCTTCGAGGGTGATAGGGGAGAGCTCGTTCTCGCCCGCCGCGACGGAGATCTCGCAGGCGGCGTCCTTGTAGCCGATGAGCGACACGGTGAGGATATACTCGCCGGGTGCCGCCTTGAGGGCAAAGCGCCCGTCGGCCTCGGCCGCGGTCCCCGTGACGACCGTGCTGTCGGTCGTCATCAGATACACGGTCGCGAACCCGACAGGGGAGCCGTCGGTGTCCCTGCAAATGCCTTTGATTGTGCCTTCAGTCTGCCTGGCCGCGAAGGCGGCGCTGCAGCTGAGGAGGATTCCGAGAAGTAGTACGAGTCTTTTCATAATATTTGTCGTGTTCTGTTTTCGTGTATTAGTTTAATAGTACACCGCAAAGGTACGACAAAATTTTATACTTCCAAATTTTTTTAAAGATTTTTTCAAAAAAATTTCTTGGTGGGGGAGATATCCGCTCTCAGCGCAGGGTGAAGAAGCGCCCCGTGGTCTTTTTGTAGGCGAGATATTCCTCGCCGAAATCGGCCTCGAGCCGCTTTTCTTCGGACAGGACCTGCAGCGTCATCAGCGCTGCCACCGCCGCGAACACCAGCAGCGCCCACCAGCTTCCCAGGGCGAGCACTATGCCGATATAATAAATATATGTCCCCGTCAGCATAGGGTTGCGGCTCTTCTTGTACGGTCCTTCCGTCATCAGGCGCTTCGTCCTCGGCGCCACCTCGTGCCCCATAGCGTCGAAAGGATTGCCCTTCCCTACCTTTTTCATATACACGATGCTCCATATGCTGATCCCCAGCCCCGCCAGCGCCACCGGCACCGCCACATAGAGCCTCCCCACGGCCAGATCCGCCATCCCCGGCATCCCCGCCGTCAGCCACATCACCGCCGGCACCCCGGCAATGAAGATCATAAAGCCCAGAACGTATCCTAATACCTGTTTCATACTGCAAATATAATTAAGATATGGCTTTTTTGCGCAAGGTCTAAAAATATATGGGGGGACCTTGCCCGGTTTTCTTCGCCCCAATGCCTTCCAGTGCGCAAGGTCTAATAATATATGGGGGGACCTTGTACGCTTTTCTTTGCCTTAATGCCTTCTAGTGCGCAAGGTCCCCCCTCCTGAAATTAGACCTTGCCCGTTTTGTCATTT
>JAFZME010000084.1 GCA_017553405.1 Bacteroidales bacterium | reverse complement strand
GCGGCAGCGCCATCGAGCCCCTCGGGGGCATTCGCAGGGGTGGCGGACGCAGTGGAGTCGGGCTCGGAGTCGGGCTCGGCGTCGGGCTCGGCGTCGTCCTCAGGGACATCGTCGCCGGGCTTGACGAGGGGTTCGCCGAAGCGGACGGCCTTGAGGTCGTAGGAGGAGCACTTCTTGCCCTTGGCGGTGAGGCCCTTCTTGGCGATGAACTCCTCGGCGTCGATGGTCTCCTCCTCGCGGTGGGCGTACTTGCCGCCGAAGGTGAGGATGACCTGCGGATGGAGGTCGTCGGAGATGGCCACAAGGCGCGAACCTTTGCCGTCGGAGATCAGCGAGACGGGCGTGTTGTCGCTCTCCGTAAAGGAGAAGCGCTTCACATAGAAGGCCTTGACAGCGCCATCCCAATAAAGGAGGGTGTAGGTCTTCAGGGTGTCGAGCTTCTCTATGCGGATAACCTCTCCCTGATATTTATTGAGCACGTCGCAGGATGTGGTGTAATAGGTCCCGTCCTTGAATATGGCAAGCACCTTGTCCTCTCCCGTAAATTCGCCGAGATACTCTCCGTGGCCGTCCTCGTTGAGGCGCTGTATGTCGGAATCCCACCATATGGCCTTTCCGCCGATGGTGGAGACGCCCTTCGACTTGAGGGTAATCTTGCTGATAAGGTTCTTTGTGACGAGATTACCCCTTGTTGTCTTGCCCTTGATGGCAAGGGTGGAGAAATCGTAGTCAAGCTGAGTCTTCTTGAGCTTCGGCTTCGGGCGGAGGTTGATGCGCACGGTCTCGGCCTCGCCGTTGTGGTTGACCGAGAACCAGACGACGGTGGAACCGTCCTTGCCCTGGGTGATGTCGTAAGACTTGTCCCTCGTCACGGAAACGATGGGGAAACGCTTGGCGTAATAGACCGAAGTCTTGCCGTCACGGTAGATGACGTTGTAAATCGTCCGTTCGTCACCCCTGTTGAAAAGCCCCACATAAAGCAGGTTATTGCCGAAGAAGGCCTTGTCCGTGACCTTGGTTATGATATAGCGCCCGTCCTTCCCTATCACGATAATCTCGGAGAGGTCGGAGCAGTCGCAGATGTATTCGCCGCCATCGTCCTTCTTGAGCCCGATGCCGACGAATCCCTCCTGGAGGTTGGCAAACAGCTTCGCGTTGTTGTTGACGACGCGGGTCGCCGTGATGGTCTCGAGCGAGGTGATCTCGGTGCGGCGGGGGAAATCCTTGCCGTATTTCTTCTTGAGGGAGGAGAACCAGTCGATTGTGTACTCTGTCAGGTGCTCAAGGTTGTACCTGACACCGTTCATTTCGTCCTCGATGGCGTAGATCTTCTCGTCGAGGGCCTTCGTGTCGAACTTGGAAATCTTCCTGACCGGCTTCTCGACGAGCTTGAGGATGTCTTCCATCGTTATCTCCCTGTGGAGGAGGTCCTGGAATTCCTTCATCCGGCCGAATACGTCGTCGAGCTGCTCTTCCCAGGTCTTCTGGTCCTGCTCGAGGACCTTGTAGATACGGTTTTCGAAGAATATGCGCTCAAGGGACGTGTAGTGCCATTCGTCCTCCAGCTCGCCGAGCTTGATCTCGAGCTCACGGCCAAGCAGGTCGCGCGTGTGGAACGTGTCGTACTCGAGGATGTCGTTGACGGAGAGGAACTGCGGCTTATTGTCCTTGATGACGCAGGCGTTGGGAGCTATCGTCGTCTCGCAGTCGGTGAAGGCGTAAAGAGCGTCGATGGTCTTGTCCGGGGACACGTCGCCGGGAAGGCTGATGATGATCTTGACCTTGTCGGTCGTCATATCTTCGATCTTCCTGATCTTGATCTTCCCCTTTTCCTTTGCCTTGAGAATGGAATCTATGAGGGTGTTGGTCGTCCTTCCATAGGGAAGTTCGGTGATCGTGATAGTGCTCTTGTCCACCTTTTCGATCCTGGCCCTGACCTTCAGCATACCGCCGCGCTTGCCGGCGTTGTATTTCGAGCAGTCCACATAGCCGCCCGTGGGGAAATCCGGATATATCTCATAGGGCTTGCCCCTAAGGATGGCGATGGAAGCGTCGAGGAGTTCGTTGAAATTGTGGGGAAGAATCTTGGATGCCATACCGACGGCAATGCCCTCGGTGCCCTGGGCGAGAAGTATGGGGAAACGGACCGGGAGCTCCGTCGGCTCCTGGTTGCGGCCGTCGTAGGAAGTCATCCAAGGGGTAATCTTGGGGTTGAACACAACCTCCTTCGCGAACTTCGACAGACGGGCCTCGATATAACGGGGAGCCGCGTTGGAGTCGCCGGTCAGGATGTTGCCCCAGTTGCCCTGGCAGTCCACCACGAAGCCTTTCTGGCCAAGCTGCACGAGCGCGCCAAGGATGGATGCGTCGCCGTGGGGGTGATACTGCATCGCCTGGCCGACGATGTTGGCGACCTTCGTGAAACGGCCGTCATCCATCTTGAACATAGCGTGAAGAACCCTCCTCTGCACGGGCTTGAGCCCGTCCACGATGTGGGGAACGGCCCTCTGCAGGATCACGTAGGAAGAATAGTCAAGGAACCAGTCCCTGAACATTCCGGAGAATTTGTAGGTCCTGCTGTCGGAACCCAGAAGCCTGGCGAAACGACCGCCCTGCCCGTCGTCGAGAGACTCGTCGACCGGTTCTTCCATCTCTTCTTCGCTCAGTCCTTCTTCGTTTTCAATATCTTCCCATTCCTCGCTCATAATATTATCCTTTAATATTCATAACCAAATTTTCTCAGCTCCTTGCGGGAGGTGCGCCAGTCGGGGTCGACCTTGACGAAGGTGGAGAGGAATACCTTCTTCTGGAAGAACTCTTCCATCTCCAGGCGTGCCCTGGTGCCGACTTTCTTGAGCGCGGCGCCCTTTTTCCCGATGATGATCCCCTTCTGGGAATCACGCATCACGTTGATGACCGCGGCTATCTCGTAGCGGTCGTCGCTCTCGTGAAAACTCTCTATCTCGACTTCGCAGCAATATGGAATCTCATCGTCGTAGCCAAGCAGTATCTGCTCGCGGATGATCTCCGATGCGAAGAAACGGAGGTTGCGGTCGGTAAAGGTGTCCTTGTCGTACCACGCCGGGGCTTCCGGGAGGAGCCGGACAATCTCTGCGAACACGTTCTCGAGATTGAACTTCTCGATTGCCGACACCGGGAATATCGTCGCTGCCGGGACCTTTTCCTTCCACCAGGCCATAAGCTCCATAACCTTCTCCTGAGTGGAGATGTCGATCTTGTTGACGACGATGATGACCGGGCAGGAAACCCTTTGGAGTTTCTCGACATACGCCTCGTTCTTGTCGGCCTTTTCCACCGTGTCGGTCACATAGAGGATGATGTCGGCATCGCCGATGGCAGTGTCCACGAAGGCGAGCATATTTTCCTGCAGCCTGTAGTTGGGCTTGAGGATGCCCGGGGTGTCGGAATAGACTATCTGGTAGTCGTCGCCGCTGACTATGCCCATTATCCTATGGCGCGTGGTCTGCGCCTTGGCCGTCACGATGGAGAGCTTCTCCCCGACGAGTGCGTTCATCAGGGTGGACTTGCCGACGTTGGGATTGCCGATGATGTTGACGAATCCGGCTCTATGTCTGACTGCCCCTGCCATTAGACGTAAGCCCCCATCTTGAGGATGTTGACTTCTCCCTCGGAGAGGTAGCGCCACTCGCCTTTCTTGAGGCCTTTCTTGGTCAGGCCGGCGAAATAGGCGCGGTCGAGAGCTTTCACGTCGTAGCCGAGCGACTCGAAGATGCGCCTGACGACGCGGTTCTTGCCCGAGTGTATCTCGATGCCGATCTTGCGGCGGTCGTTGTCGTCGATGTATTCGACCTCGTCGGCCATAGTCACACCGTCGCCGAGCTCGATGCCTTCGAGTATCCTTTCGCGGTCTTCCTCCTTGAGGTCGTGGTCGAGCATAACCTGGTAGATCTTCTTCTTGTTATAGGAAGGGTGCGTGAGGCGCTCGGAGATCTCTCCGTCGTTGGTGAACATAAGGACGCCGGTCGTGTTCTTGTCGAGACGGCCGACAGGGAATACCCTTTCGCGGCATCCCTTGAGTAGATCCATAACGGTCTTCTCGGCGTGGCGGTCGGCGGCCGTGGTCACATAGCCCTTGGGCTTGTTCATCACGATGTAGACCTTCTCCTCGCCGTGGAGCCTTTCGCCGTTGAAACGGACATCGTCGGTGAGGACGTTGACCTTCGTGCCGAGCTCGGTGACGACCTCGCCGTTGACGGTGACGCAGCCGGCCTCGATGAAGGTGTCGGCCTCCCTGCGGGAGCAGACTCCTGAATTGGCTATATACTTGTTGAGACGGACGACCTCCTGGAATCCGCCCTTGGCCTCGCCGGCCGGGGCCTGACGGTCGCTGACCTGGGGCCTGCGGCTGATCATACGGTCGATGCCGCTGCCTTCGCTTTCGTCGAAATGAGGCCCGAAGGGCTTCCTGAATCCGGGCTTGCCGCCCTTGAAGGCAGGCTTGCCATAAGGTTTGCCGCCGCGCTTGTCAAAACCGGGCTTCCCCTGAAAGCCGCGCTTCTCGCCATAAGCGGAACGCTCGCCATAGGGCTTGTGTTCGCCGAAGGACTTGCGCTCGCCGTAGGGTTTGCCTTCGCCATAGGCTTTGCGCTCACCGTAGGGCTTGCGCTCGCCATAAGGCTTGCGCTCGCCTCCCGGCCTGCTTCCGCCGAAAGAGCGTCCTTCGCTATGAGATGAGTAGGTTCTTGATGTGGAGTAGTCTTCACTGGAGAATGTGACCTTCTCGGCCCTTCCTTCTCCGGAGGTGAAATGTCTTCTAGGTCTTAGGTTTCGTTTCTTGTCTTCCATTGTTTTCTATGCCTCACGGCATTCTATTTAAGTTTGAAAATATATGTGATTGTGCCGTCCTGAAGGACCGGAGCGTCAGCGCTCTGGTTGAAATGGGCCTTCATTGCAGCCGCACGGGCGGCAGCCCAAAGTTCCTTGTCGGTCACGGTCGTGCCGCTGGCTCCGGCAACGGCTTCCGTAACGGTGCCGTACTGGTCAACTTTTATCGCCACTACGACGATGCCCTCTTTCTGGGCGTTGTAGGTCGGCTTCGGCAGCGAGCCGATGACGCTGCGTCCCTTGACGGAGGCGGAGGCGCTGCCGCTGGTCTTGCCTTCCTTGATGTTGCCGTCGCTCTGGCCGGCCTTGAAGGTCGAGGACGCCTCTGAAGCGGAGTGAGGAGCGGTCAGCGAGGTGTCTTTCTTCGCCATCCCCGGGAAAGCCGCCCTCGGGTCAAGCGCAGGCTCCTCCTGCTTCGGAGTCGGGACCTCCACGTCGCCGTGAGGGTCCGGCTTGGTCGCCGGAGTGAGGTTGGGCTTGGTGCTCACGTGGGGCGACTCGCTTCTCTGGACGAGCTCCACGGGCTTCTCGGTGTCGACGTTTTCCGCCTCGGGCTCCCTGCCTTCCGGAGTCTCGAGAATCTTCGCCACCTCTTCCTCCTCGTCGGTGAAATCTATGAGGAAATTCATCTCCGGCGGCGGAGGATAGAGGTAGGTCAGG
>JAFZME010000083.1 GCA_017553405.1 Bacteroidales bacterium | reverse complement strand
GTGCTCTTCGCCACTATCAACGCGGCGCGCCACTACGGCATCGACCCGGAGGTCGCCCTGAGCCGCACGTGCCGCAAGTTTCGCCGCCGCTTCGACTACCTCGAAGACCGCACCATCCGCGCCGGCCGCCTCCTCCGCGACCTCTCCCTCGCCGAGATGGACGCCATTTGGGACGAGGCGAAAGCCGAGGGCCTTTAAACCGCGTCCATTAACAAGCCGCCATCAGGCGGCCGGCGGTGCGGGCACTTGTGTGGAAGACGTTAGTCTTTCAAAGTGCTGGAGCAATAGAGCCGTGGGGGTTCGGGGGTAGTGCCCCCGTCATAAACCAACGCGATTTGGGACGAGGCGAAGGCGAAAGGCCTTTAGGCCACAGCCGCTATGGAGGATAAAACGCTGTAAACCAATCAGTTGATATATTTATCTCTGCCTGTTTTCAGGCAGAGAGAAAGCACTTAACTTGCTGATTACCCGAGAGTTATCCTCCACGCGACAAACCTAAAACGTCAGCGCGACGGAGAGGACGGCGGCGGAGTTATAGGCGTCGTAGGAGGGCACGGCGAGGAAGCTGACGCGGCGGGGCCCGGATGGCCTGCCGGCAGGGCCATCGCTGGCCCAAAAGGCGCCGTCAACTCCACCGCCTGAGCCCCGGCCACCACCTGAGCCGCCATAAGCACCCTGATTGCCGGCGAGATCGCCCGGCAAGCCGTGGAAGCTGGCGGACGGCATTTCCGCCGAGAGGCGGGCGGCGCGGCGGGCGCGGCATTTGGCGGTGATGTAGTCGGCGAGACGCTGCTCGAGGGGCAGCATCCAGTAGCCGACGCGGGCGGAGAGAATGCCTATGCCGGCGCCGGCGATGGTGTCGGTGATCCAATGCCGGTCGTTGTAGACGCGGAGAAAAGCCGTGGCGCAGCCCACGGAATAGGCCGCCAGCCCCCACCAGGGCCCGTATTCCACCCTCACGATCTCGGCGGCCGTAAAGGCCACCGCCGTGTGCCCGGAGGGGAACGCGTTGCGAGTCCCGCTGCCGGGGCGCGGCTCACGCACCGTGTACTTCAAGGTGTTGACCAGCACGCCCATTGTGGCGTATGCCGTGGCTGTGACGAGAAACCTGTCACGGAAATTGTGACGCGCCTTGACGCCCGCCAGCCCCAGGCCGAGATCCATAGCCAGCGGGACGAACTGAATCACGTCGTCCACCGGCAGACGATAGGGCCCGCGGTTTTCCTCCACCACGTCGCGGACGGTCTCCCTGATCCCGATTCCGAAGCCGGTGCTCACGCCGAGGCTTCCGACGGTGATCAGCGCCGCCGGCGCAATCAGCTGCGTCCACTTGAACTTCGTCGAGTTGTCCTCCAGCCTCAGCGCGACGCTGCTCGTGCGCGCACTGACGGCAGGAGCGACAGGTGTCCCCGCCACCGCAACAGTATCTGCAGCCGCAGGAGCGACAGGCGAAAAAGAAGCGGCAATCACAGCCGTGTCGGCGGCAACTGACACAGTGTCAGCCGCAGCCGACGCCAGCGAATCAGGCGTAGCAGCGGCAAACGTCCTCACCGGCAACACCACAAGCAGCAGCACGAAAGCCATTAACACGCCACCCGAACCCGTGACCCGCAAATTCCTGCCGGTTTTTGCGGGACAGTTATGGCCGCAGACTCCGGAATGGCTCTGGAGAGGCGCCGGAACGGGGTGACCCGAGAAAGACTCGACGTGACCCGCAAGTTCAGGCTGATATTTGCGGGACAGTCTCATTTTCACGCATAAATAGAAGCCACGCCGGGATTCACCCCCCGTTATAAGGTACCGTATTTCTTGCCGTAGGCAAGCATCTGGCCGAGGTAGTCGTCGCAGTAGACGAGGCGGTAGTCGACTACCTTGCCGCGCTTCACGACAGGCACGATGTCCGGATTGACGAAGCCGCCGTAGGGCTTGAGGCCAAGAGCGGCGTAGCGCTCGCGGACCTCCTTGTGGAGGGCCGGATCGATGTTGACCGCATAGGTCTCGATGAGGGCCTTGCCGGCCTCGTAGTCGCCTTCGGACTTGATGCGCTGAACCTCGGCGAGGAGCTCGGCGAAGAGGCCGCGGAGCGCCTCGAAGTCGTTGACGACGAAGTAGGTCTTGCCGTCGCGTACCTTCTTCTCGATCACGTTGTCGGCAGCGCCTTTCTCATAGCACCACTCGGCGATGAGTTTGCGGTTCTGCATATGGGCTTCCGTGTTGGGGCGGCCGGGCTCGACGCGGGTGAACTGGACGAAGAGGCCGTTGCGGATATAGCTGGAATATTCTGCCTTATAGGCCTCCTCGGAAGGCATAATGCCGAGCTCGACCATCTTCGGGTCGGCAGAGTAATAGAGACCGAAAAGGTCGGCGCGCGCCTCTTCGAGGGCGGAAGCATACTCGCCCATCGCCGTCGTAGAGACGCCGGGGAGAAGCTGGCCCGAACCGTGGCCGAGGCACTCGTGGAGGTCGGTGTGGATTTCTTCTGCGATGTCGCCCCACTTGCGGTAGAGCTCTTTCTCCTCCTCCGAATATGCAAACTCTTCAAGAGTACTGTTCGGCGACTCCAGCGCCGCAAGGTCATAGGCCCTGGTGATATTGGATATGGTCACTGACTTGGAGCCGTATTCCTTGCGGATCCAGTCGGCGTTGGGAAGATTGATGCCGATAGGCGTGGAAGGGTAGGTGTCTCCCGCAAGGCACACGGCGTTGATGACCTTGGCGGATATGCCCTTGACGGTCTTCTTGCGGAAACGCGGATCGACCGGCGAGTGGTCCTCGAACCACTGCGCCTCGGCCGAGAGCTTCTCCGTGCGGGCGGAAGCCTCCATATCCTTGATATTGACCAGGGCTTCCCAGGTGCCCTTGCGGCCGAGCGGGTCGTTGTAGTCCTCCACGAAGCCGTTGACGAAGTCCACGGTCCCCAACGTGTCCTTTACCCATTCTATACTGTATTCATCCCACTTGCGCAGGTCGCCGGTCTTATAGTATTCGACCAGCAGGGCGATGTGGCGCTTCTGGATGTCGTTTTCGGCATATTCCGCAGCGAGTTCCAGCTCCTGACATATCTTTGATATGGCATCGGAATATATTCCTCCGACCTTCCAGGTCTCCTCACGGACAACCCCGTCCTCTCCCTTGACGACCTTCGTGTTGAGGCCGTATGAGACCGGCTCCGGATCGGAAGGGTCGGCAATACGCGCATAATAGTCCTCCACTTCCTTGCGGGTTACGCCGTCGTAGTAGTTGACGGAGGAGAGGGCGACGATGTCGCCTTCGGTCGAAGTGGACCTCCTCTGGAGGTATTTGTCGGGACTGTATATCACGTCAAGAAGAGTCTCCGCATCCTCGACTCCCACCGCTTCGAAAAGGGAAGCGAAATACTCGCGGGAACATTCGGGGAAGAACTTGTCCTCGGCATAGTGGTGGTGGATGCCGTTGGAGAAGAAAAGACGCTTGGCATAGACGGTAAACTTCGCGAAATCCTCGCCGGAACGGTCGCCCTGATAGTTCTCAAGCACATTCTCAACCGCGTGGCGGATGGGGAGGTTCCACTTGCAGTTTTGGTCCCAGAGGATGTCGCGGCCATATTTTGCCGCCTCGGCAAGGTGATAGGCGTACTCCTTCTGGCGGAGGGAAAGGTCTTCCCAGCCGGGCACCTTGTAGCGCATCACCTTCAGGTCGGCGAACTCGTCGAGAAGGTAGCGGAATCCATCGTCATTTTTCTTTTCTCCACAGGAGGAAGCGGCTATCGCAGCCGTCAAAGCGAATATGCACATCTTGACAATATTTTTCATAAGCGGTAATATTTGGTTGACAAATATAACGGAATTTTCGTATATTTGGGAATCAAAAACAGATTCTGATGAGAAGACTACTGATTCCTATTCTTGTCGCCGCAATGTCCGTTTCCGCATTCGCGGCGCCCACAATCACCCAGAAAGACAAAGACAAGGCCGCCGACCTTGTCAGCAAGATGACCCTTCAGGAGAAAGTCGACCTTATTTCCGGCAAGATCGACGGGTTCCACACCGCGGAGATCGCCAGGCTCGGCATTCCTTCCGTGCGTATGGCCGACGGCCCCCAGGGAGTGCGCAACAAGACCAAGAGCACATTCTACCCCTCCGGCATCGCCACTGCCGCGACCTGGAACCGCGCCGCCGCCAAAGGCGTAGGTGAAGGGATTGCCTCCGACGCCAAGGCCCGCGGAGTAGGCATTATGCTCGGCCCCGGCGTCAACATCTACCGTTCCGCCCTCTGTGGCCGCAATTTCGAATACTACGGCGAAGACCCGTACCTCACCGGCGAGATTGCAGCATCTTATATTATAGGTATGCAGGACCAGGGCGTTATGGCCACGATCAAGCATTTCGCCTTCAACAACCAGGAGTTCGACCGCCACGGCACCGGCTCCAACGTTGATGAGCGCACCGCCAACGAGATCTACCTCGCCGCCTTCCGCAAGGCGGTCGAGAAGGCCGACGTCGCCTGCGTGATGACAAGCTACAACCCCGCCAACGGCATCCACGCCGCCGAGAACCCCTGGCTCATCAAGGACAACCTCCGCGCCTGGGGCTTCGAGGGCATCGTGATGTCCGACTGGACCTCGACCTACGACCCCCTCAACTATATGTACAGCGGCATCGACTTCGAGATGCCCAAGGTCTACGTGACCAAATATGAAGTCATCGAGGAGATGATCAAGAACGGCGTTCTCCCCGAGGCCGTCCTCGACGAGAAGTGCATCCACATCCTCCAGGCCTTCAGCGCCTACGGCTTCCTCGACGGCAAGGAGATCGGCGACAAGTCCATCCCGGAGGACAACCCCGCCTCCGACGAAAAAGCCTACGAAGTGGCCGTAGAGGCTCCCGTCCTCTTGAAAAATGAAGGCGGCATCCTGCCCATCCTTCCTTCCAAGAAGGGCAATATCGTCCTCATCGGCCCCAACGCCCACCTTATCCCCTGCGGCGGCGGCTCCGGCATCGTCCACCCCATTGACGGACGGGCCATCTCCCTCGCCGAAGGCCTCAAGAGGCTCGGCAAGGGCTACAACGTGACCTTCCTAGACAATCCGGATCCCGCAGTGCTTTCCAAGGCCAGCGCCGTCATTGTCTCCGTCGGCTTCGACAGCCCGACTGAAGGCGAAGGCCACGACCGCACCTACAACCTGCCCAAAGGCCAGGACGGCCTCATCGAGACAGTCCTCGAATATAATCCCAATGTCATAGTCGTGGCCAACTCCGGAGGCGAATTCGACGTCTCGAAGTGGATCGACAAGGTTCCCGCTCTCCTTCTCGCCTGGTACACCGGCCAGGAAGGCGGCAAGGCCCTCGCCGAGATTCTCACCGGCAAGGTATCCCCTTCCGGCAAGCTCCCCTTCACCTTCTGGGGCTCCTTGGAGAAAAACCCTGCCGACAAATGGTATCGCCCCGTCGCCTACCTCTACGGCAAGACCAACCGCGACCCGCTCAAGCAGGTCGACTACGTGGAAGGTGTCTTCCTCGGCTACCGCGGTGTCGAGCATTTCAACACAAAGCCGCTTTTCCCCTTCGGATTCGGCCTTACCTACAGCAAGTTCGACTATTCCGGTCTTGAAGTAAAGCCCTCAGGCGAAGGCTTCGAGCTTTCCTTCACAGTCCGCAACTCCGGCAAGAAAGAGGCCTCCGAGGCCGCCCAGGTCTATGTTGCCCCGGTCGACCCGTCAATCCCCCGCCCTGCCCGCGAGCTCAAGGGTTTTGAGAAGGTGAAGCTTGCCCCCGGCGCCTCCGCTGTCGTCAAGGTCGCCCTAGGCCGCGATGCGTTCGCCTATTACGACATCCTCTCCCACGCCTGGACCGTCGCCCCCGGCACCTACCGCATTGAAGTCGGCTCCTCCTCCGCGGACATTCTCCTGAAAACTGATGTTAAACTATAACATACACTAACAACCAAACCAAATTATTATGAAAAAGTACATTGCTGAGTGCATCGGGACATTCGTCCTGACATTCCTGGGCTGCGGAACCGCTATGTTCCTCGGCTGCAACACCCCTGCCGGCGTTGTCGGCACCGCTGTCGCGTTCGGTCTCGCCGTTGTCGCTATGGCCTACACCATCGGCGGCATCAGCGGTTGCCACATCAACCCCGCAATCACCCTCGCAGTCGCCATCTCCGGCCGTATGAGCTGGAAAGATGCGGCAGGCTACTGGGTTGGCCAGATCATCGGCGGTATCGTCGCCGGCGCTCTTCTGTTCGCCCTGACCAAGGTCGTTGCAGCCCCCGACCTCACCGGTGCCCTCGGATCCAACGGCGTTGCCAATGCAGGCGGCCTCGGCGGAGCATTCCTCGTGGAAGTCATCGCGACCTTCCTCTTCGTCCTCGTCGTGCTCGGCACGACCGACTCCAAGGTTGGCGCAGGCAACTTCGCAGGCCTCGCAATCGGCCTCTCGCTGATTCTCATCCACCTCGTCTGCATCAACCTCACCGGCACCTCGGTCAACCCCGCCCGCTCCATCGGCCCCGCCATCTTCGCTTGCGGCGACGCCCTCAAGAGCGTCTGGGTCTTCATCGTAGCCCCGCTCGTCGGCGGTGCCCTCAGCGCTGTCGTCTGGAGCGCCATCGCCCCGAAGGCCGAATAGCGGCATTTCAGCAAAAGACGAGGGCGGCTCTTCCACGAGCCGCCCTTTTTCATATGCCCGTAGGCAAAAAAGGGCGTTTTTGCATACGAGTCGGGACTTTTCGCCAGTTCGTAGGCAAATAGAGGCGTTTTTACATACGAGTCGGGCGTGTCATATTGGTGAAAAAGCAGTATCTTTGTCAACGATATGACACTTTTTCTGACTGGAAGCCCGACGCGTTACGGTGAAGATCACTTCACCGCGGACAACGGTTTCCTGTCGAGAGTCCGGGAGGCGCTGGACGAGGTGACAGGCGGCGCTCCGCCGAAGGTGCTGCTCGTGAGCGCGGCGCCCGACGACGAGGGCTTCACCAAATCGGTGCTGGAGGGAATGTCGCTTTGCATCCACCGCTCCGGTATAGAGACTGCGGAAATCATAATGCTCGAACGCAGCAACGCCGGCAAAGCGGCGGAGCTGGTGGCCCGGGCCGACTGGATAGTCCTTTGCGGCGGGCACGTCCCCACGCAGAACCGCTTCATCCACGAAATTCGCCTGAAGGAGCTCCTCAAGGGCTTCGGAGGAGTCATTATGGGATGCAGCGCCGGCTCGATGAACTGCGCCGGGAAGGTGTATTCCCACCCGGAGCTGCCGGGCGAGGCCGTCGATCCCGCCTACAGCCGCTGGCTGGAGGGCCTGAGACTTACCGATATCCAGCTGATTCCCCATCTCGACCAGGTCCGGCACGTTGTGCTCGACGGGAAGAGGCTGTTCGAGGACGTCATATTCCCCGACAGCTGGAATCACCGTTTCTACACCTTCCGCGACGGCGGCTATGTGATGGTCCGCGACGGGCGCAGCCGCCTTTTCGGCGAGGCCTGGGAGATTACGGCCGGAGCGATGCGCCGGGTTTCCGAAGAAAATAAATCCTATTCCTTTATGAACCTAGTATTCATATCGCCCCACTTCCCGCAGACCTACTGGCATTTCTGCGCCGGGGCGCGCCGCAACGGCGTCAATGTGCTGGCCATCGCCGACACTCCGTATGAAAACCTTCCTTATCAGCTTCGCGACAGCATCAGCGACTACTATAAGGTCAATAACCTCGACGACTACGAAGAGGTCTATCGCGCCGTGGCCTGGTATGCCCATAAATGGGGCCGTATAGACTGGATAGAATCCAACAACGAATACTGGCTGGAGCAGGACGCACGCCTCAGGACGGATTTCAACGTCACCTCGGGCCTCCAAAGCGACCGCATCGCTTTCGTCAAGAACAAGTCGGAAATGAAAAAATGCTACGCCCGGGGCGGCATCCCGACGGCCAGGCAGATCAAGGCGTCCGAAGGGCCGAAGGCGGTGAATGCATTCGTCCGCAAGACCGGCTATCCGATTATCGCGAAGCCGGACAACGGCGTCGGCGCGACCGGCACGACGAAAATCTCCTCCGACGAGGAACTCGCCGCCTGGTTCTCATCCCACTCCGACAACTACGGACTTTTCGTCATAGAGGAATTCATAACCGGCCTCCTGGTGTCGTACGATGCCATATTCAACTCCCGGATGGAGCCTGTCTTCGAGAACAATTCCGTGTTCCCGACACCCATTATGGATATAGTCCACGACAATCTCGACACCTGCTACTGGACCAATAAGACGGTCCCCAAGGCCCTCGCGGAAATCGGCCGCCGGACGGTGAAGGCCTTCGGCATCAAGAGCCGTTTCGTCCACCTGGAGTTCTTCAAACTGGACCGCGACCGTGAAGGGCTCGGCAAGAAGGGCGACTATGTCGGACTGGAAGTCAATATGCGCCCTCCGGGTGGCTATACCCCCGATATGATGAATTTCGCCCATTCGACCGACGTCTTCCAGATATGGGCCGATATGGTGGCGTTCGACAGGAGGGAGAAAGGAGAAGGCGAGCAGTTCTACTGCGCTTATGCGGCCCGTCGCGACGGCCGGCGCTATCTTCATTCACACGAAGAAATTTTCGCCCGCTATGGAGCGGCGATGTGTATGAGCGAACGCGTCCCGGACGCCCTTGCCGACGACCTCGGCAACCACGCCTATATCGTCCGCCTCGGTAGCGAAAAGGAAATCGAGCCCTTCTTCGAATTCGTGACCGCTAAGGGATAACGATCTTATACTGCTTGCCGGCCTTGTTGGTCAGCAGGGTGTCGCGGAGCCAGAGATTGGCCTCCTTGAGGGCGAAATAGCTCACGCCGCGGTCTTTTGCGAACTTGTACAGCGACGGGATGGAGCCGTTGAGCGTGTAGTTGCGCTCGTTCTTCCTCACGGGATAGCGTTCAAGCTGCCCGTAGCCGAAGGCTTCCGGGTTCTCCAGAAGCATTTTGCAGGCAAGTATCCTGAACATATAACGCGAAGTCTCGTCGGGGAGCAGCGCATCCATCGCGCTGCCGGCCGACTGCTCCTTGAGGCGCTTCGATACGCCGCCCTGGCCGGCGTTGTAGCTGGCGGCGACCGTCATCCAGTTGCCGTAGCGCTTATACGCCTCCTTGAGGTAGCGGCAGGCCGCGACTGTCTCCTTTTCCATATTATAACGCTCGTCGACCTCCTTGTCCACCACGAGCCCGTACTGCTGGGCCGTCGGCTTCATGAACTGCCACAGGCCCGCTGCGCCGGACTTTGACAGCGCCTTCGGATCGAGGTTGCTCTCTATGGCCATCAGGTACTTCAGGTCCTCCGGCACGCCCTGCTCCTTGAGGATGGGCGTCACGAGGGAGAAATACCTGTCCGAACGCTTGAGGATAAGTGTCGACAAGGTCTGGCCATATGTAAACGCTATCAGCTCCCTGTCCATCCTTTCATACAGGTCGTCCCGGTCGAAACGCACCGTGTCGCCGGCGAATACGATGAAGGCCGGCACCGGCGGCGCCACGGGATGCAGCACGGCTTGCGCCTCTTCCTGCACGTTCTCCTCCTCCGGCGGCGGCGCCTGCGCCCCCGAGCAAAGCGTTGCGCTTAATAGTATTAATATGGAAAGCATCTCTTTCATATGGCATCAGATTATTACAAATTATTCAAAAGGCCGGTAAACTGCACACGGATCTTTGCGAGGATGGACCTCCAGTCCTTCAGTGATCCGTCCAGATTATCGGAAACGGCTTTGAAACACAAGAAAGGAAGTCCGTACAAGCGGCAGAATTCAGCTGCGGCATAGGCTTCCATATCAAACAGGTCATACTGTGCGGACAGCGCCTTCACCTGCTCAGGGCTGAAGGTCTGCGTGCTCATAAAGTAGTCGCCGGAAAATATGGAACAGCCCTCACCGGGCAGCTCGATCTTATCGTAGATAAGTTCGCTGCCGCCGTTGACGAAACTGGTGCAGTTGAGGATTTCCCCTATAGGATAACGTGCCGATCCGGCGCTGCCGATATTAAGCACAGTCGGTCTGCCGGACCGCCCGGAGGATTCATACCACCTGACCAGTCCGCTGAACATACGCATCTTCCCCATCCCCGTATAAACGACAGGAAACGGAACCTCATCCTGCGAAATCTCGTCCCTGTCGGCCACAAACAGGACCACCTCCCTTCCTCGCAGCCCCGACAATATTTTTTCGTCAATCATCAGTTTCCCACGTTTTTCGCAAATCTACGCAAATTTTACGACACATCCTCGATGACCCAGCGTCCTTACTTTTTCCGGATGTATGCAAAGACGGGATATTCTTTGAAGATTTGTCTGGTGGAGGTTCCCGCCCAGGCTTGCAGCTGGGGTTCACCGGGGCAGTTGTTAACGTGATACTTAGCCGAAAGGTTGTACGTCGCCACGAGTTCGAATTCAACGTAGCCGGGCATTTCAATACGTTTCGGGGCAATTCTGAAGTCGAGTTCCATTTTCTTCGCTTCTCCTGCAAGCAGGTCCAGGACATAATTAGTGCAGCCGCAGGTCATCAGTTTGCCGAAATCGCGCCCCAGATCCTGCTCAAAGAAAAGCTCGAAATCCTTGTGGAACGGCTTGACGTTCTTTAGCATCCAGAGCTTTCCGATTTCCTTCGTCAGCGTCAGCGT
The DNA here is from genome assembly GCA_017553405.1 of Bacteroidales bacterium. Taxonomy (GTDB): domain Bacteria; phylum Bacteroidota; class Bacteroidia; order Bacteroidales; family UBA932; genus Cryptobacteroides. Next base: position 9,099 of record JAFZME010000083.1, on the reverse strand, counting down.
GTAGTTCTTCGTAGGGGTAATGTTCTTGGTGTTTTCCATTGTGTTTTTGTTTTAGTCCGGAGTAAAGACGCAAATTGACCGGAAATCTATCACCGTCTCCACAGGAAATCCGAATCTAAATCCTGAAAGTCCAATGTGCCATACCGCCCTTTATATGTTGAATGATGTGAGTCCTGTCATTATAGATGTACAGAGGACGAATCCGCCAGCGGTCATTGTATAAATTTCTCCAATCAAAAAGGCAGAACTCCCAATAACCGCCACGTCCGTTCCACCACTCCCCTGTGGTATATTTATTCCTCTGCCCATAGGTGTTAAGGATTACCGGATCGCCATTCTTACCCGCCGCCTTATAGACGTGGTACGGAGCAAGGGCATAATTGATTATTCGCCCCGGAGAAACACGGCACACTATTACAACCGGGTTGGAATCACTAAGCCTGTAAGGGTCATTCGCATAACTCAAGGCCACTTTCCTGTTTGATGCGAAATAGACTCCGATACCGCCCCAACTGCTCTGACTCGCAGTAAACGTCCCACTCTTCCACGTCAGCTTCCTGTTTCTGTTACGACTTCCTACAATGGCCTGTCCGGCCTTCAAATCAGTACCGTGATATAGAGTAATTGCCGGGATGAAAACATCGATAATTGTCCATAAGACACTTTCAACTATCGACAATGTGCCGTGGAAGACCAGATATCGGATGACACGCCACGGAAACAGGACAAGCCACATCCAAAAGTTTCCCTGGCCCTCTTTCTCACTACAAGGAACGATTACTGCCATAGTCAGGTCGTAGATAACCACGAATCCGTGAACAATGATATTGTAATATATGGCATTAAGAAGGCGCAGCGGAGTGATGAGTATGTAGAGAATAACCTTCATTATCTCTAAAAAAACACGCAGGAACGGTTTGGTTTTTTCTCTGAAGAAATCATACTTGCACGCACCGCGCCAGGGTTCCGACAGGAAAAACTGCAACTGGTTCAGCAGATAGAAAGGGTAAGAAACGATGAAATAACTTGATACCACGATTTGCCGTAGCAGCCCGCCGGCCTCCCCCATATCGACTACTTTCTTCAGCCCGAATAAAACCCCGACTATCGCTCCTATCGTACCGCCGAGACCGGCGTTCTTGAAAAGAAGCCAGAATACTAACGCGCCAATCCCGCCAAAAAGGATAATCGCGGAGATAAATGTTACTATCTCGTCCTGGAATGCAATAACCAGAATTATTACTATGATGACCAGTACAACCTTAATCAACATACAGAAATGAGTGTTTTCAACGGCCGATCAGCACACAATAGTAGTTCGAATCCTTCCAGGCATCCAGGAAATTGGCAAGGGAGACCGACAAAGGGATGGGGCCGAAGGCCGGATCATAAAGAGCGACATCGTCCATCTCCACGTCGGCGGCCAGCACCACGACGCAGTGGTCCACGATGCCTCCGGCAAGGATATCTTCCAGTTTCTCTTCAATGGGTTCTCCGATAAGTTCTCCTCCATCAACCGCCGCTATGACTTTCCTGCCCTCGCCGATAGCCTTCAGAATGGCCTGAAGAGTCGCATCCTCCACTTTTTCGACTTGAAGCCCAAATTCGGCTGCCGTGTTGCCCAAATCCTGAACTTTGACTCCGTCTTCCATAAGCCATCCTTTTGAAACAGCAAGGTCGCGCAGCTCTTCCAGTGATTTGTGGATACCGAAGCAATGCAGGATATACTCCTCACAACGGACTGCGCAAAGAGAGTCACTCTGGGTGTGAGCGATCTTGACTATCTGTTCCAGCTTATTGAGAGCCCGTTTCTTGATGTTGTACAGGTTGGCTTTCTTGATGCCGGTGAGCTTCTCCAGCTCATCAAAGTCCATTCCCTCTATGATATGCTTTTCGATCACGAACCTGTAACGCTCGTTCTCGATCTGGTCCAATATGGCGGCAACCCGCATATCTTCTTCCTCCTGTTTCTTGTCTGGCCTGGCGGGGCTTTCATCTTCGATTTTCCCCGCTTCTTTTAAAAGACAGTCGTTATGCTCTTTTTCTATCACCCTTTCGTGATTTTTTTTATCCAGAAAGAAGTTTCTTGCAACCGACTTCAGCCACGAGTAGATGTTCGAACGGCCTTCGAACATTCGGAGCCTTCTGGCATCATCGGCCATAAGATGAGCATAAAGTTCATTTACCAGCTCGTCATAATCCGCCTTATAGTCAAACACATCGCTGATAATACCGTAAAACAACGGCTGACACCGCGTAAAGAAAAAATACGCCGTAATCTTGTCGTCCCGGGCAATCAAGCCCTTAATGATTTCCTGATCGGTCATTACTTAATCCAAGCTTCTTTCCAAAAATAGAAACTATAATTCATTTCGCAAAATACGAAACGCAAAATGCGAAATCAAAATCCGATTTTGCCGGACTTGTCGGACCACTTGAAGGTTTCGACGTCCTCGAGTTCGACCTGATGCGATGCGGGGCGCGCCGACAGGGCGCTTTCGCGGAGGATAACCTGCCGGTAGATGGTGCGGGCCATAAGTTTCATCGTGCGGGCGTTGGTCGCGATAGAGGCGCACATTTCGCTGATGTAATTGCGAATGTGCTTCTCGGCGGCGTCGCCGAATTTCACATTGAACTTGCCAAGGCACTGGCAGAGAATCCGGAAAAGTTCATCCGGGGTGAAATCCTTGAACACAAGCGTGTGGTCGAACTCAAAGACGCCGGCCTCTGAAAGCTGCTCGGCCACGTCGCCGTTGGGGGCTTTCAGTTCAGCCATAACCAGAGCACATTCGCCTCCCGCCTCCACAGTCAGCTCTTTCACTTTGAGACGGATCTGCTCTGCGCTGCGGCCGAAGTTCATTCGATCATCGCTGAACTCGGGGTCGTCAACATCGATGAAGATAAGTCCGTTGCAGGACTTTTTCACCGCCTCGCGAAGCACCTCGTCGCAATCGTGCTCCGACACGCCGAATATACGCTCCCCTTTGATTTCCGTTATATGACTGTTGGTGATAAGGCGCATTCCTCGCAGAATGCACGCCATAATTTCCGCGACCGTGCTCTTGCCGGTGCCGCTGCTGCCCACGAAACGCCAGCTCAAAAGCCCCTTTCCAACATAGGGTTCTCCGATTGAATGAAGATAACGGGCAGTCAGCACAAAGTTGTGGATGGCCTTTTTCACTCCGTCAAGGCCCGACAGTGCATCAAGACGCGCAAGAGCGGCATCAATGGCCACATCATCAAAGACGACTCCTTTCAAGGCTCTGCCGACAACGACATCTTCCGGAAGTATAGTGCTCAGATCCTCTTTGGATGGACTCTGCATCCTGGCAATCCTGGCGCCGAGCGCTGCAAGTATTTCATTCTGCAGCAGATTCGACACAAAGCGGCCGTTGCCAAAGCGCGGAGACGGCTTATCCGACTCATCCTCAATTATTGCCCGCATATTCTTTGCGGCCCCTTCAGTGAGGATGAACCCCTGCTTCTTTACCATCAGACGAGCTATTTCCATCAGCTCGTCGGTGGTGTAGTCCTCGAAATTGAAAACGTTCGGAAAGCGGCTCTCGATACCTTCGTTGCTCTCCAGCAGCTTTTTCATAGGTGCGGTATATCCTGCCAGTATAACCACCATATCAGGATTCTCCTTCCCGAGTTCTGTCAGGAGCGAGTTCATCACAATCCGTCCGTGGTCCTTCTCTCCGCCTTCAACCAGCTGGTAGGCCTCATCGATGAACAGGATGTTCCCACGAGCACGGGCCAGGAGGTTGGTCATCTTGAACTCCGTTTCGCCGATGTACTGCCCCACCATCCGGCTCTTCTCCGTGCGGATTACGCGGCCGCCTGAAAGGATGCCCCAGGAAGCGAAGACTTTGCCGATAATCCCGGCCACGGTGGTCTTCCCCGTGCCCGGATTGCCGAGGAAGGCCATATGAAGGCGTGGCATATTGGTTGGCAACCCCATTTCCATCCTGCGGCTGGCAAGACGGATGGCATTGAGATAGTCCTTGACTTTAGTCTTTATAGTACCGAGTCCGATAAGTTCATCCAACTCGTCCATTGCATCATCGGAACTGTTGCCTATGGCAGGGATGTCTTCAGGCAGCACCAGCTCCAGATTCTCCTTTGAGCCTGCAGCCGTATTTTTGATTCTCCGGTACATAGCCGGAATAATTTCGTCGTCGAAGAGGTTCTGCACCAGCAGTGCATTTTGGAATCCCGCTCCCCTGTGATTATACTTATGAAGGATATACATCCTGAGCTTCTGCCCGGCCTCATCCGTCAGCTTGATTCCCCGTTTCCCGCAGTAAACATCTAACATTCCATAAAGTTCATCCGGCTTGAAATCCTCCATATAGATAGGCGCAGTCAGGGACTTCTTCAGTTCCGGATAAGCCGCCAGCAGATTCTCCATTCCTTCCGGCTCACCCACCAGCACCAGCATCCAGCGTCTGTATTTAGTGTCGTTAAGCGCGTCCATCAATGCGCGTACGATGCGTCCTTCAGTGTCGTAATTTGGCTTATCCGTCTTGAAAAGATCGTGGGCACGATCTATTACGAGCATCCCGCCCTGCGCGCTCTGCACGGCCGAATTGACCGCTTCGTTTTCTCCATTGATTGAAGAATTGGCTATCGTGGAAACACGTACGGTCTGGATTTTATCCGTATCCAGCAGGCCAAGTTGCCTGTAAAACCTGGCCATCAATCCCACCGCTGTGGTTTTTCCCGTGCCGGAATTGCCGATGATGGCCGTATGCAGGCGGGGCGTATTCCTGGCAAGACCTTCCTTCTCACGTATGTCTGCCACTTCGCAGCGGGTCTGCATTTCTTCCATACGGGCCTTGAAGTTGTCCCAGCCCTTATATTTCATAATTTCATCGAGCCAGTTCTCTTCAGGCCAGGGGCCGTCGATTTCAACTTCAAATTCCCCGACCATCTCTTCGTTCCTGTACAGGGTTATTTCGATTGAGCTGCACTCTTCCGCTGAAAGCGTCAGGCCGTCCTCCAACAGGCCGACCACTTTAATCGGCTCGATATGAAGGCGGTTGCCGTCCCTCAACAAGGGAATATTGTGCTTATCAAACCAGGCTTCGGATTTTTTGTTGCCATATTCCGAAGACACTACGACGTGAAGGGTATTCTTTTCATTCACGTCCGGCAGTTCGATGTCTATATGAAGAAACATATTTTCAGCCGGAAGGAAGTGCCGGACCACACCTTCCACCTGGTGAACATCCCAACAACCGTTCACTTCGCAGTAGAAACGGTAGCCGTGAGGCCATACGATGGATTCTATTTCCTCGACATCTTCTTCATCATCGTCCATATTGCCGAATCCCAGCAGCTCCTCAAGGTCTTCGTCAGGATTAGTAAGTATCTCATCGATTGTAAGTTTGTTTTGTGCCATAGAAATGATTTTTGCGGGTTGAACGATAAATTACCTCGATAAAGACGGAGTCGGAGGCAAAATCTATCTCCGTGATAGAATTTTTTTGGAAACAATGATAGATTTCCCCTGCCGTTCCATCCCTATTATCGGCCGGATGTCCGGCAAAGTTCATTGAAATAACCTGTCTGTTATGGCAAAATCTTATCAGCTTGTGGCCTGGACCGACAAAGGACAGGTCAAGATGATTCCCTCTGAAATTGCCTCCTTCCTTAACGGAGAGCTGGACTGCATCAAGCGACGGAGCGAGAGAATACGCTACGGAACCCGTCACGAGATCCACGACATTCTTAAGGTAAGCTACGCACACGAAAAACTTGCTCTCCAACTACTGGATATGGGGCTTACGAAGGATGCTTTCGTACAATTCTCCCAGGCTGCCACTTGCTGCTGCACCTTCGGCAGCAACTGGATCTCCACCGAATGGGGAGAAGTTCTCTGCAAACCCCTGCGCGGACGCTTTTTCGCAATGTTCCGCCAATGCAAGGACATCGTCCGCAAGTATCCGAATCTGCGATATGTATGGGAGAAAAGTGGTTTGCAAGACCAATGCGACCAGGTCACCTGTGCATTGCGGATGTTCGAAACCGAGTGGAACGGAAGATCCGGCGATTTCTGGGAAGCCCAGGCTTACACAATGGCCCTGAACTTCGGTAAAGACGAGCTCTATCGCCGCAGAAGGGTTTAAATGAATCAAGCACTTGCGGAAATTTCGCAAGTGCTTGATTTTGGTCTGGATGACTGGACTTGAACCAGCGACCTCCTGGTCCCTAACCAGGTGCGCTACCAACTGCGCCACATCCAGATTTCCCGGCGCGGGGAGGAGATTCTCTCCGAACGGGACGGCAAAGTTATAAAGTTTTTTATAAAAACAAAAATTTGTTTTGTTGGAATTAATCTTTAACTTTGCACGCTTTTTACGCGAGAGTAGAAAGAAAAGTAATTATTAACCCCAAATTTTTTGCATTATGGCTGAATATCTTCAGGCCGAAAAAAAGCAAGAGATTTTCGCGAAGTACGGAAAGTCTAATAAGGACACCGGCTCTCCTGAGAGTCAAGTTGCTTTATTTTCCTACCGTATCGCTCACCTCACCGAGCACCTGCGGAGCAACAAGAAAGACGTATCCACCCGTCGCTCCCTTCTCCGTCTTGTCTCGAAGAGGCGTCAGCTTCTGAATTACCTCCAGAAGATCGACATCGAGAGATACAGGGCCATCGTCAAGGAGCTTGGTCTCCGTCGATAATCCTCTGGTAAGGAAATTCGGAAGGGAGGGGTGTCCCCGGGAGGGGATCTCTCCCTTTTTTATTGAAAACATTGTCCCAGGCGTGGTTCGATGCTTCGACAAGCTCAGCAACCGCACCAGCCTCCGGGAATGACGATAGACGTAAAGACGTAATAGAGTAAAGTAATGAACATCATCAAAAAGCAAATCGAATTGTCCGATGGCCGGATAATCGAAATCGAGACCGGGAAGCTCGCCAAACAGGCCGATGGCTCCTGCGTCGTCAAAATGGGAGGCACTATGCTTCTCGCAACCGTGTGCGCCGCTAAGGAAGTGAAGGAAGGCACCGACTTTATGCCCCTCACAGTGGACTATCGGGAAAAATACTATGCTGCCGGACGTTTCCCCGGCGGATTTATGAAGAGGGAAGGGAAATCCTCCGACTATGAGGTCCTGATTTCCCGCCTTATCGACCGTCCCATCCGTCCTCTCTGGCCGGACGATTTCCACCTTGAGGTTTTCGTAAACGTCAACCTCATCAGCGCCGAGAAGGACATCCAGCCCGACGCCCTCGCCGGCCTCGCCGCTTCCTGCGCCCTCGCGACCTCCGACCTTCCGTTCGGCGGCCCTATCGGTGAAGTCCGCGTCTGCCGCATCGACGGCAAGTTCGTCATCAACCCCACGTTCTCCGAAATGGAGAAGGCCGACCTCGAACTGATGGTCGCCGCGACCGAGGAGAACATTATGATGGTCGAAGGCGAAATGAAGGAAGTCAGCGAGCACGATATGCTCGAGGCCATCAAATTCGCACACGAAGAGATCAAGAAGCACTGCCGCGTCCAGAAGGAACTTATGGCCGAGCTCGGCACCGACGTCAAGAAGAGGGACTACCCTCACGACGAAGAGGACGAAGACCTCCGCAAGGCGGTCCGCGAGTTCTGCTACGACAAGTGCTACGCCCTTGCCAAGAGCGCAAAGCCCAAGCACGAGCGCGAGGACGGTTTCAACGCCATCAAGGATGAGTTCATTGCAACCCTTTCCGAGGAAGACCAGGAAGCCAAGGCCGCTATGGTCGCCCGCTACTACCACGCTGTCGAGAAAGAAGCTATGCGCAATATGATTCTCGACGAAGGCATCCGCCTCGACGGCCGTGTCTGCAACCAGGTCCGCCCGATCTGGTGCGAGGTCGACTACCTCCCTTGCGCCCACGGCAGCGCCATCTTCACCCGTGGTGAGACACAGGCCCTCGCCTCCGTCACCCTCGGCACCAAGCTCGATATGAAGGAGATGGACGAGGTCCTCATCCAGGACGACCAGCAGTTCGTTCTCCACTACAACTTCCCTCCTTTCGCGACCGGCGAAGCCAAGCCCCAGAGGGGTGTCAGCCGTCGTGAAGTCGGCCACGGCAACCTCGCCTACCGCGCCCTCAAGGCCGTTATGCCTTCAGCGCCCGAGTTCCCGTACGCCGTGAGGGTGGTTTCCGACATCCTCGAGTCCAACGGTTCTTCCTCGCAGGCTTCGATCTGCGGCGGCTGCCTCGCCCTTATGGACGCAGGCGTCAAGATCAGCAAGCCCGTCGCGGGTATCGCTATGGGCCTCATCACCGATGAGATCCACCCCAACGACCGCTACGCCATCCTCTCCGACATCCTCGGCGACGAGGATCACCTCGGCGATATGGACTTCAAGGTAGCCGGCACCAAGGACGGCATCACCGCCACCCAGATGGACATCAAGGTCGACGGCCTGTCCTACGACGTGCTCGAGAAAGCTCTCGCACAGGCAAGGGAAGGCAGGATGCACATTATGGGCGAAATGCTCAAGACCCTGCCCGAGCCTCGTGAGGACTACAAGCCCCACGTCCCCCGCATCATCCAGATCGAGATCCCGTCCGAGTTCATCGGCGCGGTCATCGGCAAGGGCGGCGAGACCATCCAGGGCCTCCAGAAGGAGACCGGCACGACCATCACCATCGAAGAGGTCGACGCCGGCAAGGGCGACGGCACCACCAAGGGTGTCGTGGACATCTTCGGCGTCAACAAGGACGCTATGGATGCCGCCCTCCAGAAGATCAAGGACATCTGCGCCGTTCCCGAGGCCGGTCAGGTCTACCACGGCAAGGTCGTCAGCATCCTTGAGTTCGGCGCCTTCATCGAGATCCTCCCCGGCAAGGAAGGCCTCCTCCACGTCAGCGAGATTGACTGGAAGAAGACCGACAAGGTCGAGGACGTCCTCAAGGTCGGCGACGAGGTGGATGTCAAGCTCCTCGAATACGACGCCAAGAGCGGCAAGATGAGGCTCTCCCGCAGGGCTCTCATCGAGAAGCCCGAAGGCTACGTCGAGCCCGAGCGCAAGCCTCGCGGCGAGCGCCGTGGCGGCAAAGACGAACGCCGTGGCGGCAAGGACGAGCGCAGAGGCGGCAAGGAGCGTGGC
>JAFZME010000009.1 GCA_017553405.1 Bacteroidales bacterium | reverse complement strand
CACCAGTTCGGCCAGCGGATCCATCAGACGACGGCCGATGGAAACGGCTCCACGAACCGTTACGTCGTACTCCGGGAATTCTTCGCGGCCCACGTCCGAGGCCGAATAGACCGAAGCGCCGTCCTCGCTGACGGAGAAAATGCGAACGCCTTCAGGGAGATGGCATTTCCGAAGGAAATCCACAGTCTCCCTGCCCGCAGTCCCGTTGCCGACGGCGATGACCTCGGTCCTGTACTTCTCTGCAAGGGAGCTGACGGCGGTGATTGCCTGCACTTTCTGCGAAAGCGGCGGATGAGGGAATATGGCCTCGAAATGAAGGAGCTTGCCCTGCTCGTCAAGGCAGACCACCTTGCAGCCGGTACGGAATCCCGGGTCTATCGCCATCACCCTCTTCCGCCCGACAGGCGGCGAGAGAAGAAGCTGGCGCAGGTTGGCCGCGAAGACAGCGACGGACTCGATGTCGGCCTTTTCCTTGGCTTCACGGATGATTTCATTTTCTATCGAGGGGCCGAGAAGACGCTTCAGGGAGTCTTCCAGGGCCTCTTTTATCTCTTTTTCGACAGCGGCCGGAGGATAGCCCCGGACCTTGCCGGAAGTCCCGTCCACCGGGGCGTGGCAGTAGTCGTAATATATCTTGCGTGCGCATTTCTCGAGATCCGCATCGATACCTATGGAGAGGAATCCCTCTTCGGAAGCGCGGAGCATAGCGAGAAGGTTATGGGCGGGAATCTTCTTTACGGGCATACCGAACTCGAAATAGGAACGGTACTTCCCGGCTTCTTCCGACTCCTTGCCGGCCTTGGTCACTTTCGAACAGATCATCCTCTGACGGAAAAGATCGCGCAGCGTCTCGCGGAAGGACGCCGTCTCGGAGAAGCGCTCGGCAATGATGTCACGGGCTCCCGCAAGGGCGTCGTCGACCGAGGTCACCTCGCCCTTGACATAGCGGGACGCTTCGGCGGCCGGATTGGCCGTCCTGCCGGCCCATATAGCGTCCGCAAGCGGTTTCAAGCCCTTTGCGGCAGCCACGGAAGCCATCGTCTTCCGCTTGGGGCGGAAAGGCAGATAGAGGTCCTCGAGCTCCTTCGAATCGACAGTCCCTTCAATGCGGGAGCGGAGATCGTCGGTCAGGGCGCCTGCCTCGTCTATTGTCTTGAGGACGAGATCCTTGCGCTTTTCCATAGCGTCGAAGACATCGATCTGGTGGCGGATGGAGCTCACCTGCTCATCGTCGAGGCCACCGGTCCTCTCCTTGCGGTAGCGGCTTATGAAGGGAATGGTGCAGCCGTCGGCGAAAAGATCGGCGCAGTTTTCCACCTGCCAGGGCTTTACCGAGAGCAAGGCGGCGATATGATTTACATACAACTCTTTCATACCTTGCAAAGATAATCCAATTTATGTAAATTTGGGCCGACAAAACCGCATCAGACAATGAAAATTGAAATCGCTCCTTCCATCCGCTACATAGGCGTCGACGACAAGGACATCGACCTCTTCGAAAGCCAGTACATAGTCCCCGAAGGGATGTCCTACAATTCCTACATCATTCTCGACGAGAAGATTGCCGTCCTCGACACAGTCGATGCCCGCAAGGGCGAGCAGTGGCTTGCCAATCTCGACGAAGCCCTCGCCGGCAAGGCCCCTGATTATCTTATCGTCCAGCACGTGGAGCCGGACCATTCCGGACTTATAGCTGCCGTTGCAGAGAAGTATCCCGGTCTGCAGATTGTCTGCTCATTAAAGGCCGCGGCATTTATCGGGCAGTTCTTCCCCGGCAAGGCCTTCAACATTATGACTGTCAAGGAAGGAGACGTGCTCGATCTCGGCGCCCACAGCCTTACTTTCATTATGGCTCCGATGGTCCACTGGCCGGAGGTAATGGTTAGTTTCGAGACCTCCGAAAAGATTCTGTTCGCGGCCGACGCCTTCGGCAAGTTCGGCGCCCTCGAAGGTGAGATTTTCATCGAAGGCACAGAAGACTGGTCCTGCGAAGCCCGTCGCTACTATTTCAATATTTGCGGCAAGTACGGCGCGCCCGTGCAGGCTCTCATAAAGAAGGTACTGCCTGCCGGCCCGGCGCTGATCGCCCCGCTCCACGGCCCCGTTCTCAAGGGCGACCTCTCCCCTTTCGTCAGGCTCTATGAGACCTGGAGCAGCTACGGAGTCGAGTCCGAGGGCGTTTTCATCGCCTACGCGTCCATCCACGGAGGGACCGCAGAAGCCGCGGAGCGTCTCGCAGAGATCCTTCGCGAGAAGGGCTGCCCCAAGGTCGCGATGTCCGACCTCACCCGCGACGACGTCGCCGAGGCAGTCGAAGACGCCTTCCGCTACGGCCGCCTGGTCGTTGCCGCCGCATCCTACGACGCAGGCCTGTTCACCCCCGCTTACAATTTCCTCCACATCCTCCAGATGAAGGCCTACCAGTCCCGCAAGGTCGCCCTTGTCGAAAACGGCTCCTGGGCCCCTTCAGCAGGCCGTGTGATGAAGGAGATGTTCGGCGCGATGAAGGACATTACCCTCGTGGCGGAGCCCGTCACTATCCGCAGCCGTATGCGCGAGGAGGACATCCCCGCGCTTGAGGCTCTTGCCGACGCCATTCTGGCTTAATCCTGGGAAAAATCGCGCAGGGAGTCCCTGTACGCTGAGAATATCTTGGATTTGGAGACGAATCCGAGATATTTTCTTGTGTCTTCCTCCACGACCGGCAGATTCCACGCTCCCGTCTTTTCGAACTTGCCCATCACCGAATCCATACTCTCGTCGGGATAGACATATTCCTCGGCGGAATGCATATAGTTGAAGACGTGACGCTTGTCGTAGAGATCGGTCTTGAACATATCGTGACGGATGTCCTCGAGAGTAAGGTAGCCCTGGAAGCGGTTTTTGCTGTCCACGACCGGGAAGACATTACGATGGCTGGCGGACACGGATTCGACCAGTGAGCCCAGCGGGGCATCGATTTCGACCGGAGTGAAGTCGGTCTCGACCAGCGACGAAGTCCTCAGGAGCGTAAGGACCGCCTGGTCGCTGTCGTGAGTAAGGAGTTCGCCGGACTGGGCTATACGCTTGGTGTAGATGGAATATTTCTCGAAAATACGGACAACGCCGTAGGATATGGCGGATGTGATGATCAAGGGGATGAGCAGGGAATAGCCGCCCGATATCTCGGCGATGAGGAATATGGCCGTCATCGGAGCCTGCATAACTCCCGCCATAAGCCCGGCCATCCCGACCAGCACGAAGCAGCCCGGAGGAACGAGATCCGGCCTGATGAGATTGAGTGAAGAGGCCACGACGAAACCGGCGATGCCTCCGACGACAAGCGTGGGGCCGAAAGTACCGCCGACTCCCCCGCCCGCGTTGGTGAGCGTCATCGCAAGCACCTTTAGCAGCATCACGGCAAGGAAATAGACAGGAAGCATCCAGGGCGAGGCCAGCCTGCCGAGAAGCGGAGAGCCGACACTTGCATTGGACGAAAGCAGGTCGTGCAGGCTTTCATAGCCTTCGCCATAGAGCTCCGGAAGGAGAAATATCACAAGCCCCAGCCCGGCGGCACAGAGCCCCCAGCGAAGGAAAGGATTGCGGAGCCTGGCGAGCCCGTCCTCAAGGGAAAGCGTCACTCTCGTGAAATACAGCGACACCGCCGCACAGAAAAGCCCGAGAATCACGTAAAACGGAAGACCGGACAGTGAAAAAGCGGCCTCCAGCCCCTCCACTCCCAGAAACGGCACTCTGCCCAGGCAGGCGTACGAGACGACCGTCGCGGAAACGGTGGCCGTCAGCAGCGGCAGGATGGCCGTCATCGAGATATTGAAAAGCAGTATCTCGAGGGTAAACAGCACGCCGGCGAGCGGGGCGTTGAACATCCCCGCCACGGCACCTGCGGCGCCGCAGCCGAGAAGAATCGTGGTCCCGCGCCAGGAAAGGCCGAGGGCACGGCCGAGATTGGAGCCGATTGCCGCTCCTGTATAGACTATAGGCGCTTCAGCACCGACGGAGCCGCCGAATCCTATCGTCACGGCGCTGGTCACGACAGATGACCAGCAGTTGTGGGGTTTGATGCGTGAATCATTCTTGGAGACGGCGCGCAGCACTCTCGTGACGCCGTGGCCTATATCGTCACGGATGACATATCGAACAATCAGGAATGCGATGAGCATACCCGCGCCGGGCAGAACAAAATAAAGGAAACGCCACGGAGAATCCGCAGGGATCCAGCCCGTGAGGCCGATACGAATCCAATGGATGGCAAGTTTGAGAAGGACGGCGGCAAGGCCGGAAGCCACTCCTACAATCAGAGAAAGCGCAAGCAACAGCCTGCGCTCAGGCACCCTGGATACGATGCCACGATATTTTTCACGGAAGGCCGTGACGCTACTCCGCGTCGGAGCCCTCGGAGTACTGGGCGATGTTGTCGTCGGGAAGAGCGGTCTCGCCGTCGGGGGCGTCGGCGCTTTCTCCGGCCACTGCCTCGTTGCCGGCATCCTCTTCGCCTTCGAGCCAGCGGTCGATGTCCTCCGCCTTGTCGACGTTGACCTGGATCTTGACGAGATAGATTGAGTCCTCAGTCTCGACAGTCACTGCATAGAATGACGTGCCGTCCGGCTTGGGGTACTTGACAAGCTCCGGAAGATAATCGGAAAAGCCTCTGGGGTACTTCTCCGCGAACGCCGCCGCAAGGACGGGGTTCATATTCTCGTAACTGACTACGTGTCTTTTCTTGTTGTCCTGTATCATTTTTTCGCTTCAGTTCTTTTTCGCGGTGCAATATTAGAACTTTTTTTCTTATTGCAAGAATCATTTTTGAAAAAAAATGACTTTTGTGCTCTTTTTTTCTCCAAATTCCTTTCGACGAAGACCGGAGAGTAGTCGCGCGGGTCAAGTCCGGTCCAGAACATCACCGATGATGCGGTCATCGGAGTCGGGGTGAAATCCTGCACCTGGTCCATCCAGATGCCCCTCAAGGCGGGATTATGCGAGAGAGCCTCCATATCTCTCATCGTACACCCGGGGTGAGACGAGATGAAATACGGCACAAGCCCCGTTCGCCTCCCCGCTTCGCCCGTGATTCTGTCGAATTCACGGCGCAGTACGCCGAAAAGTTTGAACGACGGCTTGCCCATCATCTTGAGCACGTGCTCTTCGGTGTGCTCCGGAGCGACCTTGAGACGGCCCGAGGTGTGGTCGAGGATGAGCTCCTTAAGATAAGGCTTCGACGTCTCGTCGACATAGCCTTTTTCGTCAAGGAAGAGGTCGTAGCGGATGCCGCTGCCGATATATGAGTGACGGATGCCCCTTGTGGAATCGATACGGTGATATAGATTCAGCAGCCGCGCGTGGCTGCGGTCGAGATTCGAGCAGGGCGAGGGATAGAGGCAGGAGCGGCGGCGGCATTTCTCGCAGAGCGAAACGTCTTTCCCGTGCATCCCGTACATATTGGCCGTGGGGGCCCCGACGTCGGAAATGTTGCCGGCAAATCCGGGGATGTCGTTGAGCGCACGGACTTCCTTCAATATAGACTCTTCGCTGCGGGAAGAGATGAATTTGCCTTGGTGGGCGGCAATCGTGCAGAAATTGCATCCGCCGAAACACCCCCTGTGGGTGTTGACGGAGAATTTGATCATATCGTAGGCGGGAATGCGCTTGTCCTTATATCGCGGATGCGGAAGCTTGGTGAACGGCAGATCCCAGAAAGAGTCCATCTCCGCCTCAGTGGCCGGAGGATACGAAGGGTTGATCTGCACATAGCCGTCGCCGCAAGGCTCTATGAGCACGTCCTGGTGCATAAGATTGACTTCGGTCTCTATGACGTGGAAATTCTCCGCAAAAGCCCTCTTCGAAGCAACGCATTCTTCGAAAGAGTGCAGGAGGACCGTTCCCTCGCCCGTTTTCGGCTTCCCTTTCAGGAAGAACCCGATCTGGGGAATCTGCCGCATCCTGTGGGCACTCCAGCCGGCCTCAATGCCTCTTGTGAGCTCAAGCATCGGCCTTTCCCCCATCCCGTAGCACAGCCAGTCGGCTCCGGAGGAAACAAGTATGGACGGCATCAGCTCGTCCTTCCAGTAATCGTAATGTGTCAGGCGCCTGAGTGAAGCCTCGATGCCGCCGATAACGACCGGCGTATCGGGAAACAGCTGCTTGAGTATTCTGGTGTAGACTGTGACCGCGTAGTCGGGGCGCGCTCCGGCTTTGCCTTCCGGTGTGTAGGCGTCGTCGTGACGAAGGCGCTTGCCGGCCGTGTAGTGGTTGACCATAGAGTCCATCGCGCCGGCATTGACGGCGAAATAGAGCCTCGGCGCGCCCAGCTTTCGGAAATCACGCAGGTCGTCGCGCCAGTTGGGCTGCGGCACCACCGCAACTCTGTAGCCCCACTTCTGCAGCCACCTCGCGATGACTGCCGACCCGAACGAAGGATGATCCACGAAGGCGTCGCCGCTGATGAGAATGATGTCGATCCATTCCCATCCCAGCTTTTCCACTTCCTTGACGGAAGTCGGCGGCATATAGTTATTGTCTGTCATTTTTAAATGTATAATACTCGTGAACTAGGCTTCTGTAGCCGAGATTTTTCAGTGTCTCATAAGGGATGCGGGCAGTCGCGGAGTTGTGGCGGCCGGTCTTCAGAGTGCGTATGCACTGCTGAAGGTAATGGTCTATAACTCGCAGACCATCAGCTGTTGTGATGACGGGGAAATACCATCGGGCCCAGGTCAGCGTCCTCCCCTCCGCTTCCGGATCCGTGTCGTAGAATTTGCGGTTGAAATAGGTAATCATACGCTCCATCGCCTTCTCGTGGGGTATGCCTTTGCGCTTTTTCCAGCGGAGCAGGGCCCTCGTCTTGCGGCGTATCTTCCCTTTCATCTTCTCAATGCTGGAAGGACCGACATCAATCTCATCCCCGTGGCAACTGAACCCGAGAAACTCAAACGGCTCGTCCGGAGTGAAGGTCCTTTCTTTTGACGGATTGACCTCCAGTGATGCTTCAGCAAGAAATCTCAGCAGAGTCCGCTTGTGCTCCTGCAGCGTCTGTTCGTCTTCAGCGAAGATGATGATGTCGTCAGAATAGCGGGCGTAGATGACACCCTTGTTCTCAAAATAATGGTCCACGTCGCTGAGATAGACGTCCGCAAGGAATGGGGCCGTCGGGAGCCCCGCCATCACGCCGTGCCGTTCGTGAATGATTTGGCCGCCAAATTCCGCACGGTCGTCGGAAAGCATCCTCTCGAAGAATTCGTAAAGGGCCGGGTCGTCGGAAAGAAGAGACTTGAGCTTCGGCAGGAGCAGAGGGATGGGTATCGAATTGAAGTAGTCGTGGATATCGGTCTTGTAGGCCCACAGGCGGCGGCCTGCGACGAGTTTCCTGACCTTGAGTACGGCGTCTGATGCCCTGACTCCCCTCCTGAATGCGTAGCAGTTGGAGGCGAAGCTGTCATCGTATCTATATAAAAGGAACGAAAGGGCTTTCAGGAGGGACATCTCCTCGCTGCCGTAGGAATAAACTACCCTCTTTTTGTCGGAGCCCATCTTGTTGATGAGCTTTTTCTGCGGAGGGGCGAACTGCCCGCCTCCGATGATTTTTCGGGCGGCGGGCAGATACTCCTCCTTTTCGACAAAAAGGTCGGCCTCATCGAAGCCGCGCCAGTTGAAACGTCCTTTTTTCAACCGGTACGCCAGAAACTCCTCCCAAACCTGCTGCGAGGCGAGCTGTTCGATGATGCTGCTCATAAAATAAAAAAGGGGAATGATTTTGAATCGGCAAAATTGCCGATCACCAGATGGTACACAGTCCGGCCGCCTGCAAGACCGTTTGTGGGCTGTGCTGCATCCGCCGCAGGCGCGGCCGGTCAGGGCCGCATCCCCTTTTTATGACTTTTCCTACAGGAATTTGCGGATGCGGGAGATGACGTACTGCCTCTCGTTGGGCATCTGGGAGTAGAAGTTGATGTAAGGGAGGTTCAACTTCTGGGCATACTTCCTGGAAATGAGGTACTTGACGTTGGCGGAGTGGCTGTGGCCGTCGCCAAGCATCACTATGGCCCTGGGCCGTCCGCCCTGGTAGAGGACGAAGGTGTAGGGCTTGCCCCATTCGGCCTTGTAGGCCTGGTAGGGACGCGTCTTGTAGAGCTGGAAGGTGTCGGTGGCGAAGCCGGCAAGTTCGGTCACGGGGACATTCTCCCTCACGGTGAACTGCGGAAATTCACTCTTGAGGATGCTGCGGAAATGGCCCGGGACATCCCTGGGAGGTTCGGCCTCGAAAACGGACTGCCGGGGCTCCTCGCGCTGGGAATAAGGACTTTGCTGCGGCTGGCCGGCGGCAGCGTTGATCTTTGATGTAAGTTCGGATATGCCTTTCTGGACGGCTTTTCCGAGGAGGTTTCCTAAAAGACTCATATCAGTGGTTTTTATAATTGGCGCAAAGACAAAAATACGCAAAAAAATTATACTTTTGCAAAGTATGAGAAAAACTGCCCTGTTAATTCTTCTGCTCATCCTTTCCTGCGCCGGTGTCGACGCACGGAAAAAGAGAGAGATTTCATTCGCCCCGGACAGCAGCTCGGCCAATATCTTCACGATAAGCGGCGATTTCCTCTTCCGCGGAGAGTACCGCGACGGCGGTGTCGCCAAGGCGGAAGGTGACAAGGACTACGCGGCATTCCTTCTGAGCCGCGCTATGATTCAGCTTGACTATCAGCACAAGTGGTTCTCGATGAGGGTGACGCCCCGGTTCTCCGGCATATGGGGACAATCCAACGGCGGCACCTTCAGCCTCTTCGAGGGCTGGGTCCAGGCCAAAAGCGGCAAGGGCCTCTTCGCCAAAATCGGCCGCCAGGAGCTCAGCTACGACGACGAGCGTATCATCGGTTCCGATGACTGGACGATGATGGCCAGTTCCCACGATGTGGTGAAGCTCGGCTACGACGGCCGGAGCCACCGCGTCCACGCCATTGTCGGCTACAACCAGAACCCCGGCGAGATCAAGGGCGGCACGTTCTTCAAGAACGGCTCGCAGGTCTACAAGACCGTCCAGGTCCTCTGGTATCACTTTCAGCCACAAAAAATCCCTTTCGGAGCCTCCGCCCTGTTTATGAACGTGGGCATACAGAACGATGACCAGGAGAATCCGAAAGTCTTTTTCCAGCAGCTTGCAGGCGGATTTCTTAGTTACAACGGCGAGAAATTCGGAGCCGAGCTCTCCGGCTACTACCAGTTCGGCAAGGAGGAGCACGGACTCCCCATCAGCGCCTGGATGGCCAGCTGCAAGTTCACCGTCACGCCCGATGAGCACTGGAAAGTTGTGGCCGGCTACGACTACCTCAGCGGCGACAAGGATTACGCTGTCCCCGTCAGTGGAGCCCTTGGCCTGACGCGCCACACGACAATCCGCGGCTTCACTCCAATTTTCGGATCCCACCACGAATTCTACGGCGCTATGGACTTTTTCTATCTGCAGAATTATACCGGCGGCTTCTCCCCCGGCCTGCAGAACGCCTATGCCGGACTGAGTTATTTCCCCATCCCCGCCGTACGCCTGACCGCCAACTACCATTTTATGGCCACAGGCACCGATATGAGCAGCCACCATCTGAAAATGCCGCTGGGCCACGAAGTTGAAGTGGAAGCATCCTGGAAATTCGCTTCATTCGGCTCCCTGACGGCGGGCTACACCTATATGAACGGCACCGAGACGATGACACGGCTCCGGAGAGTTGAGGAGAACAAGCATCTCAACTGGGTCTGGCTCAGCATCAAGTTTACTCCGAAATTCCTGAATCTGGGCTGGTAATCAGCCCTCAGTGACAGCACAGTCGCGGCCTTTGGCGAACTCGTCAAAGGTCAGCTTGCCGATCGAGCCGGCGTGGATGCGGCCGGAGACGGGGTTTTTGATCTCGGCAATATGGCCTTTGATTTCAGCCCTGATATTGCGGCTGTCCTCGAACGCGCGGTCGCAGGCCGCGTCGAAGGTGCAGTCTTCGAGGGTCACGCCGTCCATATAACAGAGCGGCTGCTCGCCGGCGATGTGGCAGCGGACGAATTTTATGTCCTTCGAATGCCAGCCCGGATATTCTCCGTCGATCACGGAGTCATACACCGTCACCCTTTCGCACTCCCAGAAGGAGTCCTTGGTGAGGATGTCGGCGTGGTGGATCTCCACGTCCTTACAGTACTGGAAGACATATTTCGAATCGCTCTTGAGGCCGTCCACAAAGACATTGCGGCAGTTCATAAAGGGATAGGTGCCTTCGTGAAGGACGACGTCCTTGAGGCGCAGGCCGTCGACGTTCCAGAACGTCTCGTCGGCGTCATTGATCCTCACCCTCTCAAGGGAGAGCCCTTTCATCTCGCGGAAGAACTTCGGCCCGTCGATCGTGCAGTCGCGCATCTCCATATCATTGCTGTACCAGATCGCAGAACGCGAGCCGGGCGCAAAATAGCAGTTGGTGATGAGACTCCCCTCCACGTGCCATAGCGGATACTTGCCGTAGAACCGGCTCCCGTCCACCTCGATCCGCCTGCAAAACTTGAGTCCGGACTCCCCGTCCGTGATCTCAATGTTCTCCAAGCGGGTGTCCGCGATGCCGAACAGCGGCCTCTCTCCGCCGAAAGTCTTATCCTTAATTATCTCCATACTTCGCAAATGTAATCAATTTTTTTTGTACGTTTGTGCTATGGAATACATTAAACTGAATACCGGCATAATGATGCCGAAGCTGGGACTCGGCACATATAAGAGCACCGACCCGGAAGAATGTGAAAACGCCGTCCTTGAAGCGCTTCGCATCGGCTATCGCCTGATCGACACGGCGCAGATCTACGGCAACGAGGCCTTTATCGGAAAGGCCCTGAAGCGGACCGACGTGCCTCGGGAGGATCTTTTCATCGTGACGAAGGTGTGGTTCCGCAATTTCGGCAAGGCGTATGAATCCGTCATAAGGTCTATGAAAGACCTCGGAGTGGATTATCTCGACCTGGTGCTGCTGCACTGGCCGTTCGGCGACACCTACGCGGCCTGGAGGGATCTGGAGAAGCTCTTCCGGGAGGGATTGGTCAGGAATATCGGCGTGAGCAACTACGAGCCGGACCGGCTGGTAGACCTTATAATGTATAATGAAGTCGTGCCCGCCGTCAACCAGATAGAGACCAACCTGGTGGCCCAGCGGAAGGAAAGCCACAAGTGGATGGAGAAATATGGCGTAGCGCATATGGGCTATGCTCCATTCTGCCAGGGAAGGATGGACCAGATATTCGATGACCCGGCACTGACTGCCCTCGCCGCCAAATACGGCAAGACCGCCCGTCAGGTCACGCTCCGCTTCCTTATCCAGAGCGACGTCATCCAGATCCCAAAGAGCGTCCACGCCGAGCGTCTGAAAGAGAACTTCAACGTCCTGGACTTCACGCTTTCGGAAGAAGATATGGCGCTTCTTGCCGGTCTTGACCGGGAGAGCCCCCTCATCGGCCGCCCGGAGGACCCCGAAAAAGTCGAGCGCGCCTCCAAGTGGTAATCAAATGGTAGCCTTCAGGCACCTCAAAACGAAAATGACAGCCCAAACGGGGCTGTCATAAGGAGCGGAGCGACCGTTGCGATAAGCAACGCAGGGGTCTGGGGGCAGCGCCACCAGTATTGAACCAGAGCCTTCAGGCACCTCAAAACGAAAAT